>JAIBJO010000070.1 GCA_020029615.1 Actinomycetota bacterium | reverse complement strand
GCCCCGTTCGAAACCGCGTACGCGATGGCATCCGCCTCGAGCCTGGAGTACGTGTCGCGGCTCGGGTCGAGCGGATCGCGAACGCCTCCGAGGCTCATGTTGATGACACGGGCGCCGTTCTCGACCGCCCAGCGAATCGCTCTTGCCTCGGCTTCCACCGGGATAGCACGGGATTTCGTGACGACCTTCGCCACGAGCAGCTCCGCCGACGGCGCAAGACCCGCGATCCCGATTCCGTTGTCGACCCCAGCCGCAATCAGCCCGGCGACGAACGTCCCGTGCCCCAGGGCATCCTGGCGCGCCGAGCCCCCGACGAAGCTCTTCGCCCCGAGCACCCTCCCGGCGAGCTCGGGATGGCCCGTGTCCACGCCGGAGTCGACCACGGCGACCGGAATCGGCTCGAAGGCAGGCAGGGTCACCCACGACTCGTAGAACCGGCTCTGAGTGAGGTACCACTGCTTGGCGACGAGCGGGTCGGTAGGCGTGAAGGCCAGCTGCCGCCTGGCGAGCGGCTCGACGTACCGAATCCCGCGGATGCCTTCCAGCGAGCGGCCCGCAGGTAGTTCGACCACGAGCGCGGGGATCGGCGCGAGACTCTCGGGTCGCGACCCCGTACGGCGCAAGACGGCGTCGATGACCGCCGCTCGGTCGGCGCCTCGCTCGAGCCCGACGGCAACGCGAGCAGCGCCGGCGCCGGCGGGGGCTGCCAGCCACAGCGCCGAGACCACCGTAACGACGAGCGCGAGCCGGATCATTCCGTGACCTCCAGGATCGGGGACACGCCCGGGGCCAAGCCGTTGGTCGCGGCTGTCCTGGCTCGATAGCTTCCTGGCACGAGGGTGAGCTCCACCCGGAAGGCGCCGGCAGCCAGCGGCGCCTCGCCGACGGGGAGCCAGGTCGCGGCGCCCTTGCGCTCGATCGCGACCACTGTCCCTGCAAGCTTGGGCCGCATGGTTCCCGCGAGGACGCCCGGCTCGTCCGGTCGAACGAGCTGGAGCCGAGGCGCGATCTGCAGGAACACTGCCGGCGAGGCTGCGCCGTCGGCCTCGATCCGATAGCGCGTGGATCTCACGGGCTTCACCGTGACCGCGAAGGCGCCATTCGCGCCACGTGCGAGTGCACCGGCCTTCTTCCACGTCACGCCGTCGGCCGACGACACGAATGTCGGCGCTTCGACGCCGCGGCTGATCCCGCTCAGCTGGACGCTCGAGCCGAAGACGGGCGATTCGCTCGGGCGATCGAGACGGAGCACTCCGATCGTCAACCAGGTGGAGCGCAGCCCGAGCGCCGTCCGCGCGAGCGACGACGGTACGACCTCCGACCCCTTCGTCGTCTGCACGGTGAGCGATCGAAGTCGGCCTGATGGAGTTGGAACCCCCGTCGCATCGAGAACGCGAGCGTCGATGCCGAGCTTCGACTGAAGGGTGCGTGCTCCGAGGATGACCGGTCCCCACCGGTGGTACGGCGAGAGCTTGTCCCATGGATCGGGACGTGACACGAGATAGGGGATCGAGACGCCGAACACGTCGGCCGCGCTCGCCGTCTTCCCGCCCGAAGTCGAGAAGTACAGCGTGGAGGCCACCTCGCCCCCGTACAGGGCGACCGTGCCGGCCGTCGCCCGCACGGCCTCGTTCGTGCTCGGCTGCTCGCCGGCGAGTCCGAGGTACACCTGGCTCCGAACGTCCGCGTACAGATCGAACGGCTTGCCCTCGACCAGGTTCGCAAGAGCGTACGACCGCGCGGCGACAGCCTGCGCGCGAAGCGCTTCCTGCGGCCACGAATGCGGCATCTCGCCTGCGACGACTCCCTGGACATAGCTCTCGAGCTCGACGAGGTTCACCGCCCGCAGGAAGCCGCCCAGCGTTGCGGCCTGGATTCTTCCGCGGTACTGCCGGCCGTCGAGGGACAGCGGAGCTGCCTTGCCGGGGCGAACGACGAGCGGCGAGGCGGCTGCAGTAGGCCCGTCCGGAGTGAGGAGCTCGAGCTTCGGGCCCAGCTCGAGCGCTCCTGCCGCAAATCGATAGATCCGGCCCGTCGCGTCGCGGATCGTGAACGGAGCCGTCGAGGTGATCGCGAGCGTGCGCCGGCCCTCGGCCAGGAGGACGCGCACCTCCTTCGTCGGCGCAGGCCCGAGCTCGATCCCCGTGTAGTAGTGCTCGAGGATCCGGTCGTACGTGTGCCCGGCCTTGGCCATCCCAAAGGCGCCGTACTGGCTCATCCCGACGCCGTGGCCATACCCCTTGCCGGAGACGACGAAGAGCGCCTCTCCCGGGATCGCGGCCGGCGGAGCAGGCTGGGCCGACGCTGTCGCGACGACGACCGCAAAGGTGAAAGTGGCTAATACGAGGCGCACGGACGGGATCAGGCTAGCTCCGCAGGGTTAACTCTTTGTGTTCTCGGCAGCCCACGACAGGGCTTGAGGCCCGGCGTCAGCGCCAGGAGGTCTCGACGACGGGCGCCCGGTCCTTGAGCGGCTCCCACCAGGCCCTGTTCGCCTCGTACCATGCGACCGTCTCGGCGAGGCCCTGCTCCCAGCCGTGAGTAGGCGTCCAACCGAGCTCGGCCTGGATCTTGCTCGCATCGAGCAGGTAGCGACGGTCGTGCCCCGGCCGATCGGGGACGATCGTCTTCAACGTCTGCGGCTTGCCCGTGAGCCCGAGCACGAGGTCTGCGATCTCCTCGATGGTGGCCTCGAGGCCGGAGCCGACGTTGTAGGTCTCTCCCTCGCGACCCGTGTGTAGCACGAGATCGATGGCCTCGCAGTGGTCGAGCACGTGCAGCCACTCGCGCTTGTTTCGAGTCGAGGAGTACATCGGCAACGGCAGGTCGTCGAGCGCATTGGTCGTGAAGAGAGGGATGACCTTCTCCGGGAACTGGAAGGCGCCGTAGTTGTTCGAGCAGTTCGTGATGGTGACCGGCAGGCCGAACGTCTCGAAGTACGCCCGGACCGCATGGTCGGCGCCTGCCTTCGACGCGTTGTACGGCGTGCGTGGACGGTAGGGCGACTCCTCCGTGAACACCTCGTCCGTGTCGAGCGCGAGGTCCCCGTACACCTCGCAGGTCGAGACGTGGTGGAAGCGCGCGACCCCGGCTGCACGAGAGGCGTCGAGAAGCGTCTGCGTGCCGAGGACGTTCGTGCGAAAGAACCTCGTCGGATCGACCACGGCCAGGCTGTTGTGAGATTCGGCCGCGAAGTTCACGACGCCCTCGATCCGCTGTTCGGTGAGCGTGCGGTCGACGAGCTCGCGATCGCAGATGTCCCCCTCGACGAAGACGATCCTCTCCTCGACGTCCTCGAGGCTTGCACGGTTGCCCGCGTACGTCAGCAGGTCGTAGACGACGACATGGTCGTCGGGGTGGCGATCAAGCCAGTAGTGGACGAAGTTCGACCCGATGAACCCAGCTCCACCGGTTACGAGCAGGCGCACGCTCGAAGGCTACCCGGGCGTCGTGCGAATAGCCGCGAGGCAGGCACGGAGCCCCTCGCGCCAATGCGGAAGCTCGGGCGCTCCGGCTCGCTCGCTGCGCAGCACCGAGTAGGCGGGCCGTGGCGCCGGTCTCCCGAGCTCCTCCGTGGAGACTCTCCGCACGGTGCAGTCGAGGCCGGCCTCCGAGAAAACCGCTTCGGCGAGGTCGGCCCAGGTGCACGTCCCCTCGGCGGCCAGGTGCCAGACGCCACGCGCACGGTCGCCGTCGGCGAGCTCGCGAACGGCGCTCGCCAGGTGACCGACGTAGGTCGGACAACCCCGCTGGTCGTCGACGACGGCGACCTCGTCGCGCTCGCCGCCGAGTCGGAGCATCGTCCGCACGAAGTTGTTGCCCGTCGGGCCGAAAAGCCAGGACGAGCGCACGACCCACGCCTGCGCGCCCGCAACGGCCTCGGCGTGGAGCTTCGAACGTCCGTAGACGGACAGCGGGTTCGGCCCGTCCGACTCGACATACGGCTCCCGCTTTCGCCCGTCGAACACGTAGTCGGTCGAGAACATGACCAGGGAAGCACCGAGCGAGGCCGCGTTCGCGGTGCCGGTGACATTGACGGCCGCGGCGCGCTGCGGATCGGCCTCGGCGCCATCGACGTCGGTCCACGCAGCCGTGTGCAGAACCAGGTCGAATCCCCCTTGTGACACGGTGTCACTTGGCGGATGGGTGACGTCCCAGTCCTTGTGGCTCAGGGCCACAAGGTCGAAGGGGTCCGCGAGGTCGGCGTCCGCGAACTCCTGCTGGAGCGCTTGCCCGAGCTGGCCCGCCGCGCCCGTGATCAGGATGCGACGGCGGCGTCCCGCGCGGACAGGGTGGGATTGCTCGAGCTCCATAGGTGCGCTACGCGCGGGTCGTTCCAGGGAACCGTGTGCTCGTCGGGATCGTCTGGGTCGAACTCGACGGTGACGTGGTAGCAGAAGAGAATGTCCGTGAGCGCCTCGAACCCGTGCGCGTGCTGTCCGGGTACGTACACGGCGACGGGGTTGTCGTCGCCGATGTCCTCGGTGAACGTGTCTCCGGTGACTCGGTCGAGCACGACGACCCTGGCCGTGCCCCGAAGGCACGCGAACAGGTCGTCCTGACCACGCTCGTGGTAGTGGAGACCGCGAACGACACCGGCTCGGGAGAACGAGACGTTGGTCTGCGGCATCGGCTTCGGGAGTGCGCTGTCGCGCCGCAGCTCCAGAAACCAGCCGCGGTCGTCCTCGTGCACGCGGAGCGGGATCCGCCGGATTCCCTCGATCACGTTGCCGCCCGCTTGTTGGCGCCCGTCTCGTCGATGCGACGCCCGATGTCCGCGAGGTGCGCCCAGTGCTTTCCGGCGTCTTCCCACCAGCCGACGACCTCGGAGGCGTCCAGCCTTCCCGCGAGAGCGTAGTGACGGTTCACATCGGTGATCTCGAGCTCTCCCCGAGTGGACGGCGCAAGGTGGGCGATCACGTCGAACACGTCCGGCGGATAGCAGTAGAGGCCCACGACGGCCTGGGAGGATGGCGGCGTTTCGAACCGCGTGTCGACGACACCGGCCTTCTCCACGATGTCCGCGACTGCGCCGTCCTCGCCGTAGACGACGACGCCGAAGTTCTCGGGGTCGTCGACCTCCTTGACGAAGATCCTCGCTCGGTCGGGGCTCCCCGCCCAGTCGCGCAGCGCATCCTCCTGTGCGAACTCGAAGATGTTGTCGCCGAGAACGACGACGAGCGGCGCTCCCGCTGCGAAGTCTCGCGCCATGCCTACCACCTGTGCGATCCCGCCCGGCTCGGTCTGCACCTTGTACGTGAGATCGAGCTCCAGGATCGGGTCCCCTCCGCCGCGCGGGGCGAGCCGACCGTCGCCCAGGAGATCGATCATCTGGCCGGCGTGGCCTTTCCCGGTGACGAGGAGCACGTCGCGGATTCCTGCAAGTTGCAGGAGCTGGAGCGGGTAGTAGATCATCGGCCAGCTCCCCACCGGAAGCAGGTGCTTGTTGGCGACGCGCGTCAGCTCGCCGAGTCGGGTCGCTTCGCCGCCGGCGCAGATCAGCCCCTTCGCAGGCACGCGAGGATGCTAGAGGGTTCCCGACGGGCGGTGCGGTCTCACTCGGTCTCGCTCAAGCCAGGCCGCGCGCGCTGCCGACTTGCGCCGACGCACTCCCGGGACCGCCCGAACTGCAGCGAACCACACGTACAGTGCTCCTGCGAAAAGCGCGGCGATCAGGGCAAGCAGCCGCCTGGGATGGAGAACGAAGAACAGAACCCCCCGCACCCGGGCGATCGTAGCCGACATACTGCAGTTCGAACCCAAGAAAGGTGGTACACGGATGGCAAAGACCAAGGACAGACCGGCGCTGACGACGGAGGCGCTGCGTCCCTACGTGCAACGCGCGATGACGGACCCGGAGCTACGCGATGACCTACTCGCGGCTTTCGTCGCCGCCCGCGGCCTCTACGGGCAGATGGCCAAGGGCCGCGGTGTGAAGGGCAAGGCGGAGAAGGTCTCAGAGAAGGACTTCCAGAAGCAGCTGCAGGGCCTCGTCACCGAGCTCAGCGGTGCCTCGGAGCGCCTCAAGGGCAAGGCGAAGCGCAAGAGCCACAAGGCTCGCAATCGCGTGATCCTGCTCACCGGCGTGACTCTCGGCGTCCTCTACAACCCGTGGACGGGCTCGTCGACGCGTGAGTGGATCATGGATCGCGTCGCCGGCGGAAACGGCGACGGGCTGGACGAGCTCGAAGCCGAGCTCGAAGCAGCAGCCGACGCCGAGTCAGGGGGCAACGGCGCCGAGCCGGCCTAGCGTCGTGGGTTGAGGGCGCGCTCGAGTGCGCCGGGGACGAGCCCGCTGGTCGGGCCGATGTCATCTGCCTCGAGCAGGACTGCCCCCGGAGGCGGAAGCGTCGTCGAGCCCGGCCCCGAAGGCACGTAGATCCGTCCGGCTGCGAAGGAGACGTCGTCGGCTCGCCGCCAGGCGAGCAGGATCGGGTAGGGAGCGACGACGCCGTCGTATCCCAGCCCGGCCATGGCAGCCGGATGGATCTCGAAGTGAACGTGGGGTGAACCGCCGTCGGCGTCGCCCGTGTCGCCGACGAAGCCGACCACGTCACCTGCCTCGACGCGCCGGCCCTCGACCGCGAGCGACGAGTAGGCGGAGAGGTGCGCGTAGTAGAACTCGTTGCCGTCGTCGTCGCGTAGCCACAGGCGGTAGCCGCCGAGCTTGTTGAAGCCGATCGTGTGCAGCGTCCCGTCAGCGACCGCCAGGAGCGGCGTGCCGGCGGCGGCGAAGATGTCCTCGCCGTGATGCCAACCGCCCGGAACGTTCGGCCTCGGCCCACCGAAGCTGTCTCCGAACGACGCAGTCCCGTAGACGGGGAACACGTAGCCCCCGCCGGTGAACCGCGCAGAGACCTCCGGGGCCACGAGCACCGGTCCCCCCGGGACCTCGCCCTCCACGTCGGGCTCAGGCGCGCTCGGACGAGCCGGCGGCTGCTGCGGCGGCCGTGGGCTCGTCGGACTGGGGCTCGGCGCAGCCGAGAGCTTCGCCACGGCGGTGGCCTGCACGCTTCCGACGACGATGTCGGAGCCTGCGGGAAGGCCGCCGTGGGCAGCCGTCAGGGTCACCCGCAATGCCTCGACCGAGCCTTGCGCGCCCGGCGGCCCGGCCTTTCGGGCACCGCTGCTCACCGACATCACCGTGATCGTCCCCCAGTCCTCGAGCGCCTCCGTGGTCCCGGGAGTCGTCGGAACGTCTCGGCCGAGGGCGCGAAGTCCCTGAACCTCGGAGGCCGAGACGTCGGACCCGACCGAGCGCACGCTCGCGCCCGCCGACGCGGACGCCCTCACCTGCGCCGCGACGACTTCGCCGCCGAACAACGAGAGCACGATCACCTCGGCGAAGGACTGAGCAGCTGCTGCATCGCCGGGCTGTGCGAAGACCTCGGCGCGGGAGCGACCGAGGCTGACGATCGAGCCGTCGTCCGGGTACTGGAACGACTGGACATCCGCTGTCGTGCTCGTCGGCCACTGCAGCTCGCCCAGCGAGACCGTGCCCTGCCCGGGAACGGTGAGACGGACGAGCACAGCCGTCGACTCGGTCGCCGCACCTTTGGGCGGCGGTGCAGCGGCTGCCAGCGTCGTCGAAGCGACGAGCGTCGCGCCGACCGCGAAGACTAGGCGGATCACGGCGAGTCAGGGTAGCGCGAGGGTGCTCGGCGCGCCCGCCAGACGAGCTGGGCGGCGACGACGAAGAGCAGGAGCGCGAACAGCCTGCGGAGCACGTCGTCGCGTAGCTCGACGACGACCCTGGCGCCGATCTCGACGCCCACGATCGATGCGAGCCCGACGACGACGGCGGTACGGACGCGCAGCTGCCCGTAGCGGTGCTGACTCCAGGCGCCTGCCGCCACGGTCGGAAGAATGGCCAGAAGCGACGTGCCCTGAGCCTCGAGTTGCCCCAGTCCGAGGGCCACGAGCACAGGCACGAAGAGAATCCCTCCACCCAGGCCGAAGAGGCCGGCCATGACTCCGGCGGCGAGACCGAGGGAGATGCCGATCGCGATGGTGGTCGCGCTCACGAGGCCAGGAGCCACACGCCGACTCCAGTCAGCAGGACGGCAAATCCATAGGTCAGGGTGCTGGTTCGTACACGCTGCTGGAGCGACGTGCCCACGACCGCGCCACCGGCAGCCGGCAGGCCGACGAGTGCCGCATAGGCGACGTCGACCTCACCCCTGAGTGCGAACGCGACGACCCCCGCCGACGCCGTGATCGCGATCGCGAGCAGCGACGTGGCCGCCGCAACGCGTTCCGGGAGGTGTGCGGCCAGGATGAGCAACGGAACGGCGAGAATGCCCCCGCCGACTCCGAAGAACGCGGAGAAGATCCCCGCCGCGAGACCGATGGCGACGAGGCGCACAGGCGTATCGTACGAGCATGGTCAGTCGGGTCGGCCTCGTCACCGTTCTCGTCCTCATGTCGGCGGTCGCGATCTCGAGCTCGGCCGCACGTCAGCCGCCGACTGGGGCAGCGATGTACCTGGTGAGCCCGGATCCGCGGCTGTGTCCGAGCCCGCTCTGCGGCGGCCACTGGGTCGCTATCGCGAACGGCGCTCGCACCCGCTGCGGCGATGCAACGCGACAGGCACGCTGCTATGTCGCAAAGGTCGTACGCTTGCACGACCCCTCGGTCGGCGTCGCAGTGCCCGAGGGGGCGCTCGTCCGAGCCGCACTCGACGTGACGGTGTTCGACGGGATCGGGTCGCTCGGCGTCCTCGAGGTCGCCGCTGCGTACGCGCCCGCCGGAAACGCCCCCTTGAGCGGCGGCTACTACCGCGTCGTCGACAACGGGATCCGGTGCGTCCGAGCGCCGTGCTTCTCGTATCGGGTGACGGCGGTGAACGGCTCCACTCGCACCCCCGTGTCGAGCATCGATCTCCAGGCCTCGGGTTCACCCGCTGCCCAGGTTGCGCGAGCGCAAGCCGCGCTTCGTACGAAGAACGGCCTCTACGCGCGCGGGCGGTTCGCCCGAATGCCGGACGGCGGGACCGTGTTTCGCGCCCTGCGCCTCTACCTCAGAGCGCCGCTGTCTCCCGCTTGAGGACGTCCCAGGCAAGGCGAACGTCGTCCTCTGTGGTCCGGAAGCTGCCGATCGCCAGGCGCAGCACGAAGCGGTCGTCCAAGCGGGTGTGCGAGAGAAACACCTCGCCCGACGCATTGGCACGCTCGAGGAGCCGCTCGTTGTCCTCGTCCGAGCCGACGCGGCGGAAGCAGACGAGCGAGAAGTGCCTGGGAGCCACGACCTCCCAGCCCAGCTCGGCCTGCACCCAGCTCTCGAAGAGCGCGGCCAGCCGCATGTGCTCTCGCAGCCGCTCCTGGAGACCCGAGCGCCCATGACAGCGCAGCACGGCCCACAATTTGAGCGCGCGGAACCGTCGTCCGAGCGCCTGCGTGTACTCGCTGATGCTGCCGACATCCTCGTCGGCGCGGAGGTACTCGGGAACGTGGCCGAACGTGGCTCGCAAGACGTCGGGCCTCCGCGTCCACAGCGTGGAGCAGTCGAGCGTGACACCGAGCCACTTGTGCGGATTGACGACCACCGAGTCCGCTCGCTCCCAGCCGGCGAAGTGATGTCGGAGCTCCGAGCAGATCGCCGCCGAGCCCGCGTATGCGGCGTCGACGTGCAGCCAGGTGCCTGCTCGTTCGCAGGCATCCGCAATCGCCGGGACGGGATCGACGGAGCCCGGGCCGGTCGTCCCGATCGTGGCGACTGCTGCGCAGGCATCGTCGAGGTCGAGGAGATCCGGGCGAAGCCTGAACTCGTCGTCGACGGGAACCTTCCACAACTCGAGCTCGAGCAGCCTCGCCGCCTTGTCGACCGAGGAGTGCGCCTGCTCCGAGCACAGGACGACTCGTCGATCCGGCGCGAGGGAGCGAGCCGCGGCCAGCGCGACGACCGTGCTCGTCGACGCAGTGTCCTCGATCTGGCCGCGCAGGCCCGGAGGCAGTCCCAGCAGCTCCGCGAGCCATTGCAGCGTGACCTCCTCCAGCTCTTGAAGGGCCGGTGACGTGCGCCAGAGGATCCCGAGCTGGTTGAGGCCGGCAATGAGGAGCTCCGCGAGGATCGACGGCTCGGAGCCGGTGATGGCGAAGTACGAGAACCAGCGCGGGTGCTGGGAGTGCGTCAGCCCCGGCATCAGCACTCGGTCGAGATCGTCCAGGACCGCGGAGAACGGCTCGGGCCTGTCGGGAGGTGACGAAGGAAGTGCGGCGCGAATCGCGCCCGGCTCGACCTGAGACAGCACCGGGAGCTCGCCCACCCGCTCCAGGTACGACGCGACCCAGTCGAGGGCAAGCGCTCCGTCCTCGCGGAAGGAGCTCGGAGAGACGGTGTGGGGGTCAGGAGTAATCCTGACCCCCACGCAGTTCCCGGAAGGAGCTCACTTCCGCAAGCGCGCTATCTCACGCCACGAGCGTGTGTTGAGCACCTGCTCCTTCGTCAGCCACGCGCGACGGGCTTGCGCGACGCCGAGCTCCGCGTAGCCGAGCGCGCCGACCGAGTGCGCGTCCGTCGTGATGGGAATGCGCACCCCTGCCTCACCCGCCAGCCGTGCATGGGCGTCGCGCATGTCGAGCCGGTCGGGCTGCGAGTTGATCTCGAGCGCGGTCCCCGTCTCCGCCGCACGTTCGACCACGCGCTCGACGTCCACCTGCGCACCGTCTCGCTTCAGCAGTCGCCTTCCGGTCAGATGCCCGATGCAGTCGACGTGCGGGTTGTCCATTGCGCCGAGGATCCGCTCGGTCGGGTTGCGGTCGAACGAGGTGTGAAGAGAGGCGATCACCCAGTCGAGCTCACCGAGGACGTCGTCGTCCACGTCGAGCGAGCCGTCGGCACGAATGTTCACCTCGACCCCACGGAGAATACGAAACGACTTCAGGCGTCCGTTGAGCTCCTCGATCTCCTTCCACTGCGCCTCGAGCCGCCCGTCTCGGAGGTAGTGCGAGTGGTCCGTGAGGCAGAGGAAGCGGTAGCCGCGCGCCTTGGCGGTCACCGCCATCTCCTCGAGAGAGTTCTTCCCGTCCGACGACCACGTCGAGTGGCAGTGCATCTCGCCGTGGAGGTCGCCGAGCTCGACGAGCGCCGGGAGCGCGCCGTCCCGCGCCGCGGAGATCTCGGCCGTCCCCTCGCGCAGCTCCGGTGGGACGGCGTGGTACCCGAGGTAGGCATAGAGCTCGTCCTCGCTCGCGTGCGTCGCGACTTCTCCGGTCTCGACGTCGGTGACGCCGTACTCGGAGACCGACAGCCCGCGGCGCTGCGCGTCCTCCCGTAGAGCGATGTTGTGATCCTTCGATCCCGTGAAGTGCTGCAGCACGTTCCCGTAGCACTCGGGCGGCACGACGCGGAGGTCGAAGCGAAGGCCGTCGTGGCCCACGACCGTCGCCTTCGTGTCGCCTCGCGCCACGATCTCGGAGACCCACTCGCCCTCGCAGAAGGCGCCAATGAGCGCCGCTGGGTCGCCCGAGGTCGCGATGAGATCGAGGTCGCGCACCGTCTCTCGCCGACGCCGCACGCTTCCGGCCTCGGATACGGCGGTCGCCGCCGGGTGCGCCTCCAGCTGGGCGAGAACGCGGCGCACGGCCGGGAGCGCCTGGCCCAGAAGGCGCCGCTCCTCGCCCGTGTCACCCACTCCCGCCTCGAGGGCCTTCAGGATCTTGTCCTCGCTCCGTGCCCCCATCCCGGAGAGGTCGCGTAGGCGGCCCGACTCGGCTGCGGACTTGAGACCGTCGAGCGAGGTGATGCCGAGCTGCGTCCAGAACCTGGCGGCGGTCTTCGGCCCAACGCCGGGAAGTCGGAGGAAGTCCACGACTCCGGCGGGAACGAGACCACGGCGCTTCGTGAGCGCGTGCATCTCCCCGTCCTCGACGACCTCGACGACCTTGTTCTCGATGGTCTTCCCGATGCCGGGGAGCTCCTTCGCCTTCCCCTCGAGCGCGAGCTCGGCGATCGGAACCGGAGACTCGCGGATGCGACCGGCCGCACGCCGATACGCGATCACCTTGAACGACTCTTCGTCGAGGATCTCCGAGAGGTCGGCGAGGAGG
>JAIBJO010000155.1 GCA_020029615.1 Actinomycetota bacterium | reverse complement strand
CTTCGAGAGTTCGGAGAGCGTTCCGTCGTCGTGCATCTCCTGGATGATCTCGGTGATCTTGTCGACGAGGCTCTGCGCGTCGAGCGTCGAAGAGCGGTCGATCGCCACCGCGAGCGGCTCGTAGTAGAGCGGCTGGCCGATGATCTTGATCGGCGACTTGGCGTCGATCGCGCCCTGGATGATCGGCGTCGCGGAGATCGCGCCGTCGAGCCGCCGCCCGTCTCCGAGGGAGAGGTCCTGGAGCGCGGTCGTATCGGTGTCGTACGACTTAATCGTCGGGTCCGTGATCACCGACTCGACCTTCTGAGTGTTCCCGTTCTGGTCTTGGATCGAAAGCGTGTTCTGCAGGTAGAAGTCGTAGGTCGTGCTGCCCCCGACGCCGACCTTCTTCCCGCTCAGCTGGCTCGGCTCGGTGATCGACGTGTTGTCGGCGTTCACGGCGACCGACGCCGGGGTGTAGTAGTACGGAGGCGTGAAGTAGAGGACCTCGGAGCGCTCCGGGGTGATCGTCATGGAGCCCACCGAGATGTCCCAGCGGCCGTTCCAGTTCCCGGCCGTGATGGTGTCCCATGCGGGTGTCTCCCACGCGATGTCGACGCCCATGCGCTTGGCGATCTCGGTTGCGACCTCGATGTCGAAGCCCTCGTACTCGTTCGTCTCCTTGTTGAACTCGGACGCCGGCGGGTACGCGGGATCGGTCGAGACGGTGAGCACGCCCTTGTCCTCGATCGACGCGAGCAGGTCGTTCGAGCTTTCGTCGCTCCCCCCGCACGCGGAGACCGCGAGCGCCAGCGCGAGCACCGCCACACCCAGTGCCGCAGACAGTGTCTTCGACATCGTGTCCTCCTTGTCACCCGCCCCCGGCGCACCGCTCCGGCGCGAAACCGCGGCACGGCAGCTTGTTCGAGGCGTAGAGCGTATCGCGCTCGCGAAGACGGGGTGTGCGTTTCCGCCTATCCGACCACTCGGGCGGCTTCGATCCAGCCGGGCGGCACGCTGCGGCGCCCGCGCGTGGCCTCCTCGAGCGACACGTCCGCGATCTCGTTGCCGTGGACCGCAGCCATGCGGCCCCAGTCGCGACCCGTCGCGAGCTCGACCGCCTTCAGCCCGAGCCGGGTCGCCAGGAAGCGGTCGCGCGCCGTCGGGGTCCCTCCGCGCTGCGTGTGCCCCAGCACCGTCACCCGGGTGTCGAAGCCGGTGAGCCGGGCGATCTCGTCGGCGACGACGCGGCCGATGCCGCCGAGACGGGGATAGCCGTACTCGTCGGTTGCCTGGGCGACGGGGCTCTCCTGGGCCCCCGAGCTTCGAGTCAGGGGATACCCCTCGGCGGCGACCACGATCGAGAAGTCCTTACCGTCGTCGTGGCGGCGCCGGATGTGCTCGCAGACGTCCTCGATCGGCGTCGGCACCTCGGGCACGAGGATCACGTCCGCTCCACCGGCGACGCCGCTCGCGGCGGCGATCCAGCCGGTGTTTCGACCCATCACCTCGACGACCATGACCCGGTTGTGGGACTCCGCCGTCGAATGGAGCCGGTCGATTGCCTCGGTGCACACGTGCACCGCGGTGTCGAAGCCGATCGTGACGTCGGTGCCTGCGAGATCGTTGTCGATCGTCTTCGGGACGCCGATCACCGGGTAGCCGTGCTCCGCGTGGAGTCGGTGGGCGACGCCGAGCGTACCCTCGCCGCCGATCGCCACGACGCCGTCGAGCTCGAGCGCATTCGTGCTTGCCAGCACGGCCGCGACGCCGCCGTCCTCGCGGAAGCAGTCGTAGCTCGACGTGCCGAGGATCGTCCCGCCGCGCGGCAGGATTCCGGCCACCGCCCGCCGGTCGAGCGGGACGGTCTCGCCGGCCACGAGCCCGTGCCAACCGTGACGGATTCCGACGACCTCGTGGCCGCCCACGAGTGATCCGCGGACGATCGCGCGAATCGCTGCGTTCAGGCCCGGGCAGTCGCCACCTCCGGTGAGGACTCCAAGTCGCACGGCAAGAGCCTAGACGCCTCTCGCACTGGAGGCCTGGCTGAAGCCAGGCCCCAAACCATCTGTGTCCCCAGGTCGGGTGTCTGGCTTCAGCCGGGCACTGACAACATGTCCCTAGGCGGGTGGTGACTGGCTTCAGCCAGTCACCCGCAACCTGTCAACCAGGCACGGCCTGGGAGCCGCAGCCAGGCGAGTACCATCGAGCGCGAGCCGGAGTGGCGGAACTGGCAGACGCGCGGGACTCAAAATCCCGTGTCCTCAGGGACGTGTGGGTTCGACCCCCACCTCCGGCATCGCTGGCGAGCAGAAGCGCTACGTCGTGACAACAGATGCGCAACAGGCTGCGAGAAATCAGCTGCTACCTTGCGCCACTCCGGCCAGAACCGGGCTAGACATGGAGTGGGCTACCTGGGAGAGACCATGAATCGGCGGCGTGACATCGCGCTCGGCGTCCTCGGAGCGCTCGTCGCCGGGCTCGTGCTCGCGGTCACCGGCTGCTCCGGGGACGACTCGCCGTCGGCCTCCGCCGAAACAGGTTCCGA
This sequence comes from Actinomycetota bacterium, assembly GCA_020029615.1. Lineage (GTDB taxonomy): Bacteria > Actinomycetota > Thermoleophilia > Gaiellales > Gaiellaceae > GMQP-bins7. The sequence goes on along the minus strand of JAIBJO010000155.1, from coordinate 1,374 downwards.
GACCACGCCCGTGTGCCCGCGGTCGGCCCGTGTCAGCTGGCAGAAGCTCGCGGACGAGATCGACGCGCCCGTCTACTGCCCCTCGTGGTTCCCGCAGCCGCTCGTCGGGAGGTTCAGCGGGAGGTTCTTCAACGGCCGGTCGGTGGACCCGGACCGCTCCTACCTCGTCAGTTGGGCCTGGTTCGAATCCGGTGGGGGTGTCGTACAGGAAGTGCACGTGAACCTCCGGGGCTATCCGGGGAAGACACGGATTCCGACCTGTGAGGACACAGTGACCGTCGGCGGGAAGACCGTGCGCAAGAAGCTCCCTTGCTTCAGCGATCGCCAGAGGCGCAGGCGGATCGGGGGCAAGACGGTCACCGTCTACACGGCGAACCTGGGCGCGGACATGTGGCACGTGCTGTACGCCTGGCGCAGCGGCGGGTCGCTGTACACGCTCTCCGAGCACGTCGCGCCCCCCTATTCGTACGAGCAGGTCGTCGGGCACCTCGATCGCATGACCGAGACGCTCGTCGAGCTGCAGCCGCAGACCTAGTTCCCGTGAAGCTGACCCGGAGGGAGCTCGTCGGCGGGGCCGCCGCCGCGTCGGCGCTCGCTGCCGCGGGCATCTACAAGCTGGTCGACCAGCTGGCGGCCCCGCCGGCACGGGTCGCGACTCGACCGCCGCTCGCCCGGGAGCAGCACCTGCTCGACGGGCTCCGCGTGGTGACGGACAACGGCGTCGAAGTGCTCGTTCCTCCGCTCCACCACCAGGTGGTCACGGCGACGGTGCGCGTCGGGGAAGGACAGCGCGAGCTCGCCGAGGCCCGCGGGGCGCTCGAGAACGCCCTTCGGCGGCTGGACGAGCGGTTCGAGCGGACGCCAGCCGGCCTCGGAGTGACGATCGCCTGGGGCCTCCCGTACTTCGAGCGCTTCGTCCCGGCGCAGGCCGAGCGGCACGTTCCGATCGACCTCCGCGCCTCGGCGTCGCGGAAGACACCCGTGCGCGTCCTCGAGGATGCGATCCGGTTCCCGAGCGATTCCGAGACCACGCTGCTGGAGGCGAACGACGTTGCCGTCCTCCTTCGAAGCGACGTTCTCGACCACATCGCGGAGGGCGCGAAGTCGCTGTTCGAGGGCCTCGACGGGCTGTTCCGGGTGACGAGCATCCGAAAGGGCTTCGTGGGCGGCGGATTCGACGGCGGAATCGGGCTGCCGAAGCAGATGGCGCTGGCGGCGCGGATCCAGGGAGCGGGCCTCATCCCCGACGGCGCGGAGCTCTTCCTCGGGTTCACCTCCACGCAGAAGGCCGGCCTCGGCCCGTCCAGGATCGCGAACGTGGAAACGCTCGGCTATGCCGATCTCGGCCCCAGCGGCTACTTCGCGCACGGCACG
>JAIBJO010000069.1 GCA_020029615.1 Actinomycetota bacterium | reverse complement strand
ACTCCACGAGAGAAAGTGTGTCACGACGGTGACATTGCGAACGTCGCCCGCGCGAACGACACGCGAGTTGCGACCTCCTAGCCTCGAGTCATGCATTCGGCCGATGAGAGGAGCAAGTCATGAAGCGCACCGCGATCATCGTCGCCATCGTTCTCGGAGTCGCCGCCACGCCCACAGTGGTCACGGCGAGCACCAGCGGAGCAGCGAAGTCCGACAAGTACGCTTACGCGAAGAACCGGAGTTCGAGGATCGGCCCGCTCTACGGCCCGGTGCGGACGGAATCGTCCTTCGGGTTCATTTCGAAGTAGACCTACCACTGGAGTCCGCCTGGCCGGGAGGAGGCGCCGTCGAGGCGCCTCCGCCTGTGAGGCCACCGAGACGTCGAGCGCGCTGGTTACGCCCGCACGGGAACGGTCACGCGAAGGCACGTCGGTAACGTTGGCCGAGTGGAGCCGTCGAACGGGATCGAGGTCGAGGGCCTCGTCCGCGAGTACAAGAAGGGGCCACGGGCTGTCGACGGGATCGACCTCTCCGTCGCCCCTGGTGAGATCTACGGCTTCCTCGGACCGAACGGCGCGGGGAAGTCCACAACCGTCCACGTGCTGACGACGCTCCTGCCGCCGACGGCGGGCACGGCGCTCGTCGCCGGCTACGACGTCGTGAAGGACGGGCCGAAGATCCGCGGGCTCATCGGTGTCGCGCTCCAGGAGGCGGCGCTCGACCCGCTCCTCACTGCTCGTGACCACCTGCGCCTGCAGGCCACGCTGCAGAGCGTCCCCAAGGCTGAGCGCAGTGCGCGCGCGGAGGAGCTACTCCATCGCGTCGGGCTCGTCGACGACGCCGACCGGAAGGTCTCAGGCTATTCCGGGGGCATGAAGCGGCGGCTCGACCTCGCCCTCGCGCTCGTGCACAGCCCGCGGATCCTCTTCCTCGACGAGCCGACGACGGGTCTCGACCCACAGAGCCGCACCGACATCTGGAACGAGGTCGCGCTCATGCGGCGCGAGGCCGGCGTGACCGTGTTCCTGACGACCCAGTACCTCGAGGAGGCCGACGTCCTCGCGGACCGTGTCGGGATCATCGACTCCGGGAAGATCGTCGCCGAGGGAACGCCCGCCGAGCTCAAGGCCGAGATCGGTCGCCCGAGCGTGCACGCGATTCCCCGGAGCGAGGACGACCGACCGAAGATCGCCGACTTCCTCGCGCAGTTCGGCGAGCCGCTCGCGTCCACTCGCGACGTCGCCGTTCGACTCCGCGACGGGCTCGGGCTCACCGACATCGTTCGTGCGGTGGACGCCAATGGCGTCGACGTCGTCGACCTCGAGCTTCGCGCACCCACGCTCGACGACGTGTTCCTCGCGAAGACGGGCCGGACTCTCGAGGGCGCGGCCGAAGAGGCGCAGACGACCGGGCAGGAGAAGCGGCAGAGGTGATCGCGAGCCACACCGCGAGGGTCTGGCTGAAGCCAGACCCCACCTCCGGACCGACTATGGGGCCTGACTTCGGTCAGACCCCAGTGCGGGCGCGGTGAGCACGACGACCACGCAGGTCGGCGCCATCGCGCGGCGCTCGGTCGTTCGGACGTCACGGCAGCCGGCGAGCATCATCCCGCCGCTCGTCTTCCCCGTCGCTCTGATGGCGGTGAACGCAGGCGGGCTCCGCTCGTCCACCGACCTTCCTGGCTTCCCGACCGACTCGTTCCTCGCCTTCGCGCTCGCCGTGCCGTTCATCCAGGGCGCGCTCTTCTCGACGATGAACGCCGGCACCGAGATCGCGCGTGACGTGCAGACAGGATTCATAAACCGGCTCTCGCTCACCGCGCTGCGCGATTGGGCACTCCTCACCGGACAGCTGGCCGGGATTGTCGTGCTGGGTGTGGTGCAGGTCGTCTTCTATCTCGTGGTCGGGCTGACGGCCGGAGTCCGGTTCGAGTCCGGGCCGGCCGGGATCGCGGTGCTCCTCGTCTACGGCGCTGTCGTTGCGCTCGCATTCGGCGCGCTTGGTGCCTGGCTCGCGTACCGCACCGGCTCAGGTGAGACGATCCAGGCGCTCTTTCCGGTCCTCTTCGTCTTCCTGTTCATCTCGTCGATGAACGCGCCGCGGAACCTCATCGGCGTCGACTGGTTCCGCATTGCCGCGACGCTCAACCCCGTCTCGTACATGATCGAGTGCGTCCGCAGCCTGATCATCACCGGCTGGGACTGGCAAGCGCTGGCGCTCGGCTTCGGCTTCGTGATCGTGCTCGGGGTCATCTCCTTCGCGCTCGCGTCGCGGGCGCTGCGCACGCGGATGACGCGGACGTGACCCGGTGAAGACATGGAACGTGATTGCGGGCGTGGCGCGAAGGACACTGAAGAACGCCCTTACTAACCCGCAGATCCTCCTGCCGACCCTGATGTTTCCGCTCTTCTTCTTCGTCGCGTTCGCGGGTGGATTGTCCCAGGTCTCGCAGATACCCGGGTTCGACTTCCCGCCCGGATACACCGCGTTCCAGTTCGTGTTCGTGCTCCTACAGTCGGCCGCATTCAGCGGCGTCTTCACCGGGTTCGGCGTTGCCCGGGACTTCGAGGGCGGGTTCGCCAAGCGGCTCATGCTCGCGGCGCCGAGGCGAAGCGGGATCGTCGTCGGGTACGCGCTCGCGGCGCTCCTGCGCTGGTCACTCGTCGCGGTGCTGCTCACGGTGATCGCGTTCGCCGTCGGCATGAATGTCGGCGGAGGAGTCGTCGAGCTCGTCGGTCTCTACACGCTTGCCGCCCTCGTCAACTTCTGCGGCTTCTTCTGGGCCGGAGGGATCGCGATGCGCTTTCGCACGATCCAGGCGGGGCCGCTCATGCAGATGCCGGTCTTTCTGATTCTGTTCTTCGCGCCCGTCTACGTGCCGCTCGACCTCTTGGAGGGATGGATCCACGGCGTTGCGTCCGTCAACCCGGTCACGTACCTGCTCGAGACGGGCCGCGGCTTCGTCGCGGGCGATGCGCCGCACATCGCGGGGGCGTTCGCGATCGCGATCGGTCTCGGGCTCCTCTTCTGGGTCTGGGCGTTTCGCGGCCTGCGCAACGCCGAGGCCGCGGGCGGCTGACGGGGTCAGACCGTTCGCTCACGGTGGAGCGCGACCGCGGCGACGACGAGCGCGATTCCCCCGACCTCGACCAATGACGGATGCTGGCCGAGCACGACGATCCCGATAACGGTTGCCGTCGCTGGCAGCAACGACGTCAGGAGCGCGTACGTCGCGCGCTGCATGCGCGCCATGGCCAGCTGGTCGCACACGTAGGGGATGACCGACGAGGTGACCCCGACGCCGATTCCGGCGAGGACCACAACCGGGTCGAGCAGCGCCGGCGCCGCGCTCCAGCCTCCGATCGGTGTCACGGCGACCGCGGCGACCAGCATGGAAAGCGCGAGCCCGTCGATGCCGCTCATCCGACCTCTCTGCGCCACGCGATGGGCGAGCACGATGTAGGCCGCGAAGAGGGCGGCGTTCGCAACGGCGAAGGCGATGCCGACCGGCTCCGCTTCGAAGTGCACGTCCGTCAGCAGGAAGACGCCGGCGGCAGCGCCCAGGAGCGCGGCGCCGTTCCGCCCCGTCCGAGTGCCCACGACGGCGAGCAGGAGCACTGGCAGGAACTCGACCGCTGCCACGGTGCAGAGCGGGAGCCGGGCGATTGCGAGGTAGAAGCAGGCGTTCATCAATGCGAGGACGAAGCCCATCGCGACCAGGGTCCTGACGCCGTGGGTGTCGAGTCGCGCGACGTGCCGCCACGGTCGGCGCCAGGCTGCGTAGATGCACGCGGCGCTCGCGATCCGTAACCAGGACACTCCGAGCGGATCCAGGCGGGCGAAGAGCAGGACTGCGAAGGCCGGCCCGAGATAGTGGAAGACCGCGCTGCCCACGAAGAAGCTCTCGGGTGGTGCCGCCCGGAACGCCCGGGCGACCAACGCGCTCGACGTGGACCATGGCGTTCCAACAGCCCCTCTTGGGGTCGCTTCGACCTGGCGCACGCTCATTGCCACATGCTTGCGGCGGCAGTACGCTAGGGGAATGGAAGATCGAAGGCGTTCGGCATGATTTGCCTTGTGAGCGAGGGAGTTCTAAGCTGATGGCCTACGAAAGAGAGCTTCTCGACGCGATCAACCGACGAATCCTTGAGGAGCTTCAGGCTGACGCCCGTCTGACGACCGCGGAGCTGGGGCGACGCGTGAGCCTCTCGGCGCCCGCGGTCTCCGAGCGCGTGCAGCGGCTCGAACGGGCAGGGGTCATCACCGGCTACCGAGCCGAGGTCGACGCCCGCGCGATCGGGTATCCGCTTGCGGTGGTCGTACGCGTGAGCCCTGGGACTCGGCAGCTCCAGAAGATCCCGGAGATCGCGCGTGCGACGCCCGAGATCGTCGAATGCCACCGGATCACCGGCGAAGACTGCTTCTTCCTCAAGCTCCATCTCAGGTCGATCGACGACCTCGAGGGCATCCTGGATCGTTTCACTCCCTACGGTCGCACGACCACATCGATCATTCACTCGTCACCGGTCGCGAATCGACCCCTCCCGCTCGACGGCGCGTAGGTGCGACGTCCGGCGCCGTTCTGGGGTCTGGCCGAAGCCAGACCCCAGGTTCACGCACGGCGCCGATCTTGGGTTCGGGGGTCTGGCTTCAGCCAGACCCCCAGGGAGCCCGGGCGGCAGCGGCCCCCGGACGTACGTCCCGAGGTCTACGTGTCGTCGAGGACGCGGAGCAGCGCGTCCACGATCTGCGGGTCGAACTGCGACCCGGACGCCTCGACGAGTCGGCGCTTCGCCTCGTCGACCCCCAGCGACTTGCGATACGGCCGATCGGTCGTCATTGCGTGGAAGGCGTCGCAGGCGAGCACGATGCGCGACTCGAGGGGGATCTGGTCTCCTGCGAGGCGATCCGGGTACCCGCCTCCGTCGTAGTGCTCGTGAGCACTACGTACGATGCTGCGCACCTCCGCGAGCTGCTCGATCGGGGCGAGGATGCGCTCGCCCAGGACTGGGTGCGTCTCGACGATCTCGCGTTCCTCGGCCGTGAGCGGGCCGGACTTGGTGAGGATGCGTGAGGGGATCCCGATCTTGCCGATGTCGTGGAAGAGCGCTCCGAGCTCGAGCCGTTTCAGCTCGTGCGCCTCGAGCCCGAGCTCGACTCCGACCTTCAGAGCGAGATCGGTGATCCAGCGTGCGTGCGTGGACGTGTGCTCGTCGTTTGCCTCGAGCGCGTTGGCGAGAGCTTCGACCGTCGCCAGGAAGGTCCGCTCGAGCGTCTCGTAGCCGGCCGCGCTCTGGAGCGCGAGCTGTGTCTGCCGTGCGAGACCGCCGAGGAGCTCGAGCTCGCGGTCGCCGTAGACGGTCGTCGGCGGGATCGCTGCCGCGATGACCCCCCAGCGCCCGTCGACAATGAAAGGAGCGATCGCGAAGCGACCGTCTGTTCCCGGCGGCGGAGACGCGATTGCCGCGTAGTCGGACGCCTCGATGAAGTACGGCTCTGTTCGCGTGAGCCACGGCCCGAGGTGTTCCGCCCGGACGACCGAGCGGCGCTTCTCCCCGTCTGTCGGCTCCTCCGGCAGGGTTGCCAAGCACCTCAGATCGCCCTGAGACGCGTCCTGGAGCCAGATCGAGGCGCTGGGGCTCGAAAGGATCCTCGCCGATCCGGCGACGACGCGCTCTGCGACCTCTGCGATCTCCTTGGCCTCCGAGACCTCGCGCCCGAACGCGAGCAGCGCCTTCGCGCTCTCGGTCTCGCGACGTTGGGCCTCGTACAGGCGCGCGTTCTCGAGGGCGACCGACGCGTGTCCGGCGAGGACTTCGAGCACGCGGAGATCGTCGGCGTCGAACTGGTCGAGGCCGAGCTTCGAGATCACGATCACGCCGATCACGCGCGTTCCGAACCGCAGCGGTACGGCCAGCAGCGATTCCTCGATCTCCGCGGTCCCCACGATCTGCTCCCCGAACTCGTGGTGAGCCGCATCGTGCACGAGGAGTGGCTCGCCGGTCTTCGCGACGTGCCCGGTGATTCCGCGCCCGAGCGCCGTGGTGAGCAGCTCCATGGGAGAGCCGGGCTCGGCGGCCATCAGCTCGCCGCGGAAGGCGACAGGCAGAAGCGCGTCGCCGTCGCGCAGGAACACGCGGCAGTTGTGGTAGTCGATGAGGAGGCGTAGCTCGTCGGCGATGGTGAGCCCGATCTGCGCCACGTCGTTCAGTCGCGAGAGCTTCCCGGAGAGGCTCTGCAGCATCTTCAGATGCGCAATCGATCGCACGTCGTCGTGGCGAATGGAGCCTTCCGACGGTCGCTCGCGCGCGGTCTCGTCGAACGCGACCACGAGGCCCTTCCCGCGGGTCTTCGCCGTCATCATGGCTGCCTCTGCGCAGGCGACGAGCTCGCGTGGGTTCGCTGCATGCTCCGGGCCGACGGCGATTCCCGTCGAGACGGTCAGTCGCCCTGCCGCGTCGGCGTCGAGGCCACCGAGCGCGGCGCCGATCCGCCCCGCGAGCGCCATCGAGCTACGGACGTCTCCCGACTGGAGGATCACGCCGAACTCCTCTCCTCCGACGCGGCACACGACGTCGCTCGCGCGGACGGTCGCCCGCAAGACGTCGGCGACCTGGTTGAGGAACTGGTCGCCGATTCCGTGCCCGTAGATGTCGTTGATCCTCTTGAAGTCGTCGAGATCGAGCATCACGAGGGCGACCGTGTCGTGCTCGGCGGATGCACGCATCAGCGCCTGACGCACGCGGTCATGGAACGCGCGGTGGTTGTAGAGGCCCGTCAGCGCATCGGTCTCGGCCTGATGCTCGAGGCGCGCCCGGATGTGGGCGTTGTCGATGGCGAGAGCGGCCGCGTCTCCGAAGCGCTTGGCCAAGAGAAACTCCTCGTCTGTGAACACGACGTCTTCGCCAACCCGATAGATGTTCAACGTCCCTTTCAGGCGGCCACGGGCGATCAGCGGTACCGCGATCAAGGCCTCGGGGTCGACCGGCGTGCCGGGGACGAAGCGGACGCGGGGGTCGAGGTGCGCCTGGTTCGCGAGCACGGCTTCCTGGTGCTCGACCGCCCAACCGGTGATCCCTTCACCGAACGAGAACGTCTCGCTCATCACCTCGTCGGCCCACTTGCTGCGGGCGAGCACCGGGATCAGCTCGCGCTTCGCCTCGTCGGCTTCGTAGATGTGCACGTCCTCGTACGGGATGAGCTCGGCCAGCGTGTCGGCGATACGCTCGAGCAGCGCGTCGAGGCTCTGCTCGGAGAGCACGTCGTGGAAGATCTCGGCCAGCCGTCGGTACGGCTCCGTCGAGCCCGGCGACACGAGGCTCATCTGGGGGCGCGGCTCGGGCTCGATGTGGGCAGGGTCGGACATGCGAGGTCGCTGCGGACCTCATCGGAACCCCGTGGAGGAGCCTTGAGCGCGCGCCTCGTCGCAGACATGAGCTAGACACGGTGTCTGCCACCGCCTCGCATGACCATGCGGTTGTCGGCTCGTTGGTGTCAGACACCGTGACCAGCGGGCGCCCTCTGCGAAGATCAGCGAACGATGGGCCAGCTCGACGACGCTCGGCAGGCGCTGCTCTCGCGGCTGATCGATCACGCGCCGCTCTTTCCGCCCGCCTCCCTTCCGTTGCCCGACGCGATCACCGAGGACGAGCGAGCCCGCGCGAGCCGCGACGCCTTCATGCTCGGGCGTTTCGTGTGTCCGGCGACACGCCTCGACGAGCTCCCCGACGTCGGGCGCGGCGTCAGCGCAGTCCTCGACGAGCCGCTTCCCCCGGGCCAGAGCGTCGAGGCAGTGGAGCTGCGGATGGAGGGCGATCTGACGGCGCTCTCCTCGCTCGCCGGAGAGGTCTACGTGGAGGTGCCGCTCGCCGAGGACCTGGACGAGCGGCTCGACGTGCTCGCGGCGCGCGGCCTTCGCGCCAAGGTCCGCTGCGGTGGTGCGGCGACCCCGAGCACGGAGGAGCTCGCAGCGTTCGTCAGGGGATGCCGTGAGCGCGCGCTCGTCTTCAAGGCGACGGCAGGTCTTCATCACGCCGTTCGAGCCAACGGGGAGCACGGCTTCCTCAACCTTCTGGCCGCTGTGGTGTTCGCCGACGAAGAGCGGGCACTGGCGGAGACGGATCCCGGCGCATTCGAGCTCGATGCGCATGCGTTCCGGTGGCGCAGTCGCTCCGCTCCCGCGGTGGAGCTTGCACGCGCGAGGCGTGATCGCATCAACTCCATCGGAAGCTGCAGCTTCTTCGAGCCGGTCGAGGAGCTCGAGGCGCTCGGAGTGTTGCCGCTGTGACCGGAGGAGTGGGGTTCGGTGTGTTCTCCGTCGGGGGCGACGCGCCGCGCGTCGGATTCCGCGTGGGCAACGGGATCCTCGACCTCACCACTGTTCGCCTGGGAGCCGTCTTCGACGCAGCGAGCCTCAATCCGTTTCTCGCGCTCGGTCGCTCGGCCTGGGAGGACACGTTGAGCCGGATCGACCAGCTCGTCACGGGCGGCGCCGAGATCATCCCGCTCGAGCAGACGGTGGCGCACCTGCCGATCGAGGTGGGCGACTACGTCGACTTCTACTCCTCTCTCGAGCATGCGACGAACCTCGGACGCCTGTTCCGACCCGACGTGGAGCCGCTCCTGCCCAACTGGCGGTATCTACCCGTCGGCTACCACGGCCGCAGTGGGACGGTGGTCGTCAGCGGTACGCCGATCGTACGACCCTGCGGTCAGGCGAAGGCGTCTGACGAGGTTGCGCCCACCTTCGGTCCGAGTCGCCGGCTCGACATCGAGCTCGAGCTCGGCTTCGTCGTGGGCGTCGGAAGCAGCCTCGGAGCACCGGTGCCGGCAGCGGTCGTCCGCGACCACGTCTTCGGTGTCGTGCTGGTGAACGACTGGAGCGCGAGAGACATCCAGGCGTGGGAGTACCAGCCGCTCGGGCCATTCCTCGGGAAGTCGTTCGCGACCTCCGTGTCCGCCTGGGTGACCCCCCTTGCTCTCCTCGAGGATCGGTTCGTCCGTGCTCCCGTGCAGGATCCCGAGCCGCTGCCGTATCTCCGTGTAGCGGGCGAGTGGGCTCTCGACGCCGAGCTCGAGGTCGAGCTCTCCGGCACGGTCGTCTCACGGACGAACGCGAGCGGGCTGTACTGGACCATGCCGCAGCAGCTCGCGCATGCGACGGTCAACGGCGCATCGATTCGCACCGGCGATCTCTTTGCGACGGGGACGATCTCCGGGTCGAAGCACGGGAGCGAAGGGTCGCTGATCGAGCTCACGTCGAATGGAGTGCATCCGATCCGGCTGGGTGACGGCAGTACGAGGACGTTCCTGGAAGACGACGACGAGGTGGTCCTTCGCGGCCGCGCAGGTGACCTCGAGCTCGGAGAGGTCCGCGGGACGATCGTCCCCGCGAGCGTCTAGCTCGGGAAGGCCCCGGCGCGGTAGACCTGTCCCTCGAGCTGCCGGCCGAGAACGCCTTCGAGCCATTCGGAGACCTCGAGCACCGCTTCGAGGTCGATCCCCGTCTCGACCCCCTCGTGGTGGAGCAGGTAGACGAGATCCTCCGTCGCGATGTTCCCGGTCGCCCGCGGTGCGAAGGGACATCCACCGATGCCCCCGACCGACGCATCGAGCACGGTAGCGCCCGCCTCCAGCGCGGCGACCGCATTCGCGTATCCCGTGTTTCGCGTGTTGTGGAAGTGGCCGCCGACCGGCACGCCAAGCTCCGCTGCTCGGGTGGTCAGCGCGCGGACCTCGCTTGGAGACGCAACCCCGATCGTGTCGGCGAGAACGATCGTGTCGGGCTGGAGCGTCGCGACGTGCTCTGCCAGCTCCAGGACCCGCATCGGTGCGACGCGGCCCTCGAACGGACATCCGAACGCCACGCTGAGCGTGACTGCGCTCCGGATCCCATTCTCACGAGCGCGTTCGACGATGCGGGCGGCAGTCTCCAACGAGCCCTCGACGGTGGCCCCCTGGTTTCTTTGGTTGAACGACTCCGTGACGCCGAAGGCGAACCGGGCCTCGTCGAGCTGCGTCTCCGCGAGCCGGTCGAACCCGCGCTCGTTGAGGGCGAGCCCGGCGTAGACGACTCGCGAGACGCGATCCAGGGACGCGACGACCTCCTCGGCTCCTGCCATCTGCGGCACGCGGCGAGGATCGACGAAGCTCGCGACCTCGACGGCTGCGACTCCTGTGTCGACCAGGCGGTGGACCAGCTCGGCCCGAATCTCCGGTGCGAGCACGTCCGCCTCGTTCTGGAGCCCGTCGCGTGGCCCGACCTCGAACACCGTCACGCGAGGGCCTGGCGCCACGCGGCCACCTTAGCCAAGTGACAACTTGCAACGTGGGCGTCCCACGACGGGATACGCTGGAGACGTGTCCGGGACGATCGTCGTGGGAGTCGACGGATCGGCTGCCTCCCGCGAGGCGTTACGGTGGGCGGCCGACGAAGCAGGCCTACGAGGCGCGCAGCTCGTCGCGATCCACGCGTGGGACTACGTTCCGATGACGCCTATCGGAGACCCGGGGATGGTTCCGATGCCGGCGGTCGATTTCCCCCGTCAGCTCGAGGCCGAGCAGGAGGCCGCGAGCGCGGACTTCGATGCGGCGATCGCGGATGCGCTCGGTGCCGAGCCCTTTGTGGAGAAGCGGCTCCTGGAAGGCGACGCCGGCGAGGTGCTGGTAGCCGCGAGTGCAGATGCCAACCTCGTGGTCGTCGGCTCGCACGGGCGCTCCGGGATCAAGGCGGCGCTTCTCGGCTCGGTTTCGCGACACGTGGTCGACCGGGCGAAGTGCCCGGTGGTCGTCGTCAAAGCATTCGAGTAGTCACGCCGGGCCGGGCCCGAGCGACGTCGTCTTCTCGGCCAGCTCGCGATCTCGATCCGTGATCCCACCGGCGGTGTGCGTCCACCAGCGGAGTGTCACGCGGTTGTAGTGAATCGCGATGTCCGGGTGGTGGTTCTCCGCCTCGGCGAGCTCGCCCACGCGATTCACGAACGCGAGCGATTCCACGAAGTCTCGGAACTGGAAAGTCCTCTCGAGCGCGCCGTCGACCTCGCTCCAAACCTCGGTGGCCACGACGGCAGTATCTACGATCGTCGCCAGCGGAATGACGACGTGCCCGGAGAGCCCCCTGGCCGCGCCGATCGCGCCCGTCCACGAGCGACGCGCGGGGCGAGAGCTCGTCCTCGAGCTGGTCTTTCGACCACTGGCGAGCGCCCTCGTGCCGGTGCTCGTGCGGGCGCGCATTCCTCCTCCCGCAGTCGTGCTCGCGAACACGGTCGCGGGTCTCGGTGCCGCGCTTGCTCTCGCTCGTGGGGAGCTCATGCTCGCGGCGGTCCTCGTGCAGGTGAAGACGCTGCTCGACAACGCGGACGGGCAGCTCGCTCGAGCGACGGGGCAGGTGAGTCTGAGCGGCCGCTACCTCGACACGGAGGCCGATCTCGTGGTCAATGCCGCGCTGTTCCTGGCTCTTGCTCGCGTGACGGGACAGCCGTGGCTGGCCCTCGGGTCGTTTGTCGCTCTCACACTCGTGCTCGCCGTGGACTTCAACATGTCGGAGCTGTACCGCGACGCGCACCGAGTGGAGCGGCATGCTCCCGCCGCGCTTCACGGTCGCGTCGAGCGCGTCCTCGAACGGGCTTATCGCATCTTGTTCGCACCACAGGATCGCGCCATTCGGGCGTTCAGTCGGGCGCGGCTCGAGCGAATAGTGGGTGGTCCTCCGACCGAAGCCGTCGCGTCCGCGTACAACGACCGTGTCACTGTGACGCTCCTCGCCAACCTCGGTCTCTCGACGCAGCTCACTGCCCTCGGCCTCTGCCTCGCGCTCGAGATCCCGGACGTGTACCTCTGGCTCACCATAGGCTGTCTCGCGCTGCTTCCCGCACTGCAGCTGCGACGCGAGCGCCTGGCGCGAAGCGCGCTAGCGCGTAGCCGGGCCGGGTAGGACGACGCCGGTGTCGTCCTACATCGCGCCGCGGAGAGTGACGCGCTGGCCGTTCATGGACGCTGCGTCGTCCGAGCACAGGTAGGCGATCGCCTCGGCGATCTCCTCGGCGGGCGTGAAGGTCGAGAAGTCCTTGTCGGGGCTCTCGGCTCGCATGGCAGGAGTCACGATCGCGCCGACGACGACGATGTTCGCGGTCGATCCGGACCCGGTGAAGCGGTCGGCGAGCGCGAGGGTCCATGTCTCCGAGGCCGCCTTCGCAGCCGCGTAGACGGCGTTCGGATGAGTCGGTGCCTGCGCCTGGCCGGCCGAGACGAGCACGAATCTCCCGTGTCCGCTGTCGAG
>JAIBJO010000068.1 GCA_020029615.1 Actinomycetota bacterium | reverse complement strand
GGTGTTCTTTAGTACGAGGTGCCGGAGACCGTGACTCGATGAGAAGCCGCGATTTCCAGGGAATGTCGCATGGGCCGTGAAGGATTCGAACCTTCGACCTTGGGACTAAAAGACCGAAGTCAGTTGTGCCAGCCTGTGCCGTTCGGTGCCGGTTCGTAAGGATCCATGAGGGATCTCGCGAACACGCGTGCTGGAGTGTTCCATGTGGTTCGGACCCGTCGTGGAGCCATCATCCATGAGGACGTCCACCTTGGGACCGCGTATGCCGGTGACCGTTCCGTTCGCCTGCTCGATGAGTTCAGTGTAGGCCCCTAGCAGCGTGTCGACCACGTGCGATCGCGCAGCGAGGCTTCTCCGTCTAGCAGGTGACGAACGTCGGGCGGGCGGCGTAAGCTCCTGAGTCGTGGCGGACGTCCTTGCGCTCGTCGCGGCCTGCCTGTTCGCGCTGGCGGCGACGCTTCAACAGAAGGGCGCGCTCGGGATGGGCGAGGTCTCGCTCGGCAAGCCGAGCTCGTTCGTCAATCTGGCGAAGCAGACATGGTGGCTGTTCGGCACGCTGGCGCTGCTCGCCGGCTACGTCTTCCAGGCGGTCGCGCTCGACAACGGGAAGTTGGCCGTGATCCAGCCTCTCCTCGTCACCACGATCGTCTTCGCGCTGCCGCTCGGGTACTTGCTCACACAGCAGCACGTGAACCGGGAACAGGTGGTGGCGGCGGGGCTCGTCGTGCTGGGACTGGCGATCTTCATCGTCGTGGGCGACGCCGCCTCGGGGAACGACGACGCGCCCTCGTGGGAGTGGGCGATCGTCATCGTCGTGTTGGGGATCGCCTCGGCCCTGCTCGTCGTCTTCGGCGGGCGCGGCTCGCTCGCCCGCAAGGCCGCGGCGTTCGGGGCGTGCGCCGGCCTTCTGTACGGGCTCTCGGCCTCGCTCTGGAAGCCGACCGCCGCGACTCTCGACGCAGACGGTCTTAGCGGGATGCTCTCGAACTGGGAGTTCTGGGCGTTCGCCGTCGCCGGCATCCTCGCCTTCCTCGTGCAGCAGGTCTCGCTGGCGACGGGCAAGCTGGCGCCGTCCGTCGCCATGACGTCGGTGCTTAACCCGCTCGTCGGGATCGTCGTCGGCACCCTGTTGCTGGACGAGCGCCTGGCCGACCCGACCTGGCACAAAGTTGTCGCGTATATCGGCCTCGGCCTCGCGCTTGCGGCGGCGGTGTCGATCACGCGGGCCACAGAGGAGCCGAAGACCACCGACCCGGTCGACGTCGATTCCTCGTCGGTGGCGACGCCCGCGACGTAGACACACGTCCGCGGAGCTACAGCAGAAGGCTCAGCGCGTCGAGGATCAGCATCCCGGCCAGCACCAGGACCGCGTAGACCTTCACCCCCGGCTGACGCTGCGCGAGTCGCTGCTGGGCGCGCGTCATGACGCCGACGGCTCGCTCTCCGAGGAGCACGTAGACGATCACCGGCCCCCAGACGAGCACCGTTGCCAGCGCGCAGTACCAGAGGACCAGCGCGGTCTCTCCCGCGTCGCGAACGCCGGCGGTGGTGATCGCAGTGGCGGCAAGGGCGGTCAGCAGCAGGCGCTTCGGGCCGCCGATCCCGAGTACGAAGCCGGCGATCGACGTGGTGAGGAAATGCATGCGGCCGAGGCGCTCGACCACGGCCTGCGTGCGCTCGCTCGAGCCCTCCGTCTCGACCGCAGACGCTCGCCTGAGCCGAAGCGCGACCGCGATGAGGAAGAGCGCGAGGAGCAGCTCGAGCGTGGCGAGCAGCGCTGAGTGCGTCCGCGTGCTCGCGCCCGCGACAACGACGCCGAATATGACGAAGAGCGAGCAGGTGAGCAACTGGCCGATGACGAACCCGACGCCGAACCCGAGGGTCTTCAGCCGGCCTGACTGCATGACCGCGATCGTCGCCGCGAACGCGAGCGCGCTGAACCCCGCGAGAAGCGCGTAGAGGAGCAGCTGAATGGTCGCGTGAATCATCGGGACTCGGGAATGTCGTTCGGTGCGCGTGCAACGCTACGTCAGCGACGTTCGCAGATCTCACCGAGCCGGGCCGCAGTTCACCCGGATGAACAGCACCCCGCGCCGCCCTGGGATGCGGAGGGGCACCGCATTAGGGTCAAACGCCATAAGTCACGGCGCGTGGGAAACAGCCGTTTACGTGGATCGGCTTCTGCGTCTATCCGCGCGAGCCCCTCGAATACCACCGCCGTGGCGCAGCCAAAGGAACCGCCCGTGCCAGAGCGGTGGTTCTCGTTACTCGGATCGGAGGGAACTATGTGGTGGGGAATTGGATTTGGCGCCTTGCTGTGGTTCGTCTTGGCCGTGACGTTGGGCGTCATGACGCTCCGGAACGGGCACGGGTGGCTGTTCTTCTTCGGAATCTTCCTCCCGATCCTCTGGATCTTCGGCGCATTCATGAAGCCGTCGGCAGCCACGTACTAGGCGTCCCTGATGACATCTCTGTGCCGAGCCTGCGACCGATCGCGTGGACGACTTCGGGCGACTACTCCGGTATGTCCATCGCGCGAGTGACGGTGTGAACGTGAACGTCCGGCTGGTTGCGCTCGGTGCCGCCGCGCCGTACTTCTATGGAGCTAGAGACTTGATGTGAAATCGGCGCGACGCGCTATATGGTGCGGGCTACGCAATCAATCAGGGGAGGGGGCACGATGAAGAAGCTGCGGCTGCTCGGTCTGCTTCTTGGCATGGCAATGCTCGTGGCTGTCTGGGCTTTGCCAGCGCTCGCCGGTACGACGACGGCGCACAGCAGCACTATCAACGTCGTCTGCTCAGGCTCGGGCTTCACGGTTGACGCAAATGCGTTTCAGGGTCAGAAGACCGAGGTGACAGCGTTCTATAAGGCGACGGGGATTGTCTGCCGCCTGTTCGACGGAGCTTCAGGCGCTCTGCTGTTCGATCCGCGCTTCCCTTGACTGCTTGCATCAACCTCTAGGCGAACGAGCCCGGCCGCCCGCGTTCGCTGTCGAGCCGTAAGAGCCCGCTCAACTTCGGAGAACTTCGGAAAGCGGTCTGAGCGGCGCTGGTGGACAGGTCGGACGGCGGCGCAAACGCAGTCGTGAAGCGAAGCCGACGCCCGGACTCGAACCGGGGACCCCTTCATTACGAGTGAAGGTGACACCCCAGATTGAGCCGTCACCTTGGGGGCACAGACGACAAGTCGCGGACCGGAGAGAGGCACCCTGTGAGGCCATTGTGAGCGTATTCAGGCCTAGCTGGGCATTGTTCTTGCAGCATACGATCGAGAAAGTGGCTCTGCGCAGGGACTTCTGTGATGGGCCGTGAAGGATTCGAACCTTCGACCTTGGGATTAAGAGTCCCCTGCTCTACCAACTGAGCTAACGGCCCGGGACGCCCAAGTCTAGCCTCGGCCGAGCGCCGATCGAAGTCGTTACGCGGCTTGCTCCACGTCGCTCGAGAGGAGCCTCTCGACGGCCTCGAGCGGCTGCGGTCGCCCGTACAGGTAGCCCTGTGCGTAGTCGCAACCGAGCCCGCGGAGCTCACTGTGCACCTCGGGATCCTCGACGCCCTCCGCGACCACCTGCAGACCGAGGCTGTGAACGAGCTGGATCATCGCCTTGGCGATCACGCGGTTGTTGCGGGACATCGACATGTCCGCGATGAAGCTACGGTCGATCTTCACCTCGCGGACGGGTAAGTCCTTCAAATAGGCGAGGGACGAATGGCCCGTGCCGAAGTCGTCGATCGAGATGTGTATACCGGCGTCCGCGATCTCGGCCAGGACCGACCGTGCCCGGTCCGGGTCGGCCATGACCGTGCTCTCGGTCAGCTCGATGCAGAGCCGGCCCGGATCGATGCTGCTCTCGCTCAGCAGGCTCGTGAGCCGATCGGAGAGCTCGACGTCGAGCAGGTCGATCGCCGTCAGGTTCACCGCAATCGTGAGATCAGTGTCCGACCAGTCGCGCAACTGCTCGACCGCGGCTCGGAGGACCGCGCGTGTGACGTGGCGGATTGCTCCGGTTCGTTCGGCGACCGGTATGAAGGCCCCCGGCGGCAGCAGACCCCGGGTGGGGTGATTCCAGTACGACAATGCCTCGAAGCCCGCTATCGCGCCTGTTGCCAGGTCGATCTTCGGCTGGTAGTGGAGCCGGATCTGGCCGTCCTCGGAAGCTGCGCGCAGAGCGGCCGTGAGCTTCAGCTGCTCGGGATCGTGGGGATCGACGGCCGGGCTGTAGCCGAGGACGCCGCTCCGCCACTCCTTGGCCGTGTAGGTCGCCACCTCCGCGTGCTTGACGAGGGTGTGCGCGTCCCTGCCGTCGACGGGATAGAAGGCGACGCCCACTGTCGCGTCGACGGCGAGATGTGTGCCGTCCGCATCGATCGCCGGCTCCATTGTCGTCCGCAGCTCCTCGGCGAACTCCATCGCACCAGCCTCGTCTTCCACCGCGGCGACGACGGCGAAGTGGTCACCACCGAGGCGGGCCAGCAGCCGATCGTCACCGACCGCGGCCCGTAGCCGCCGTCCGGCTTCGACGAGCACCATGTCTCCCACCTCGTGCCCGAGGGTGTCGTTGATCTCGCGAAAGTGGTTCAGGTCGACGAGGAGCACTGCGAGGAGACGCTCCTCCTCCACCGCCCGAGAGATGGCCAGCCCGAGCCGCTCGAAGAGGTTCGTCCTGTTGGGCAAGCCCGTGAGCTCGTCGTAGAACGCCTGCCGGTGGATGCGCGCGATCTGACGCTGGATGCGACGCGTCACACGAATCAGCAACGGTACGAGGAGCGCGAAGAGGACGATGAGGAGCACCTCGAGAACCGCGCCGACTCGAAGCTGCAGCGCTCGCGCAGACCGCTCGATCGGCTCGTAGGACTGCGCGATCAGCGCCGCTCCGGTGCTCGTGCTCGGCCCTACCGGTACATATGTCTCGAGCGTCTTTCCGTCGGCGGCGACAGCGCTCTTCCCAGCTGCGGCGACGCTGCTCACGATGGTCCCCGTCGACGCTTCCGCGGCAAGCGCGCTCGCCGTGGTGGTCCCGATCGTGCCGTGGGCGGACGAGTACGTGACGAGACCGTCGCTGCGGACGAGAGAGAGACCGACGACATCTGCCGCGACGCCGAACGTGCGCAGCACAGAGTCGAGCTCATGGCGGCGACTCGCCGGCACCGGTTGCGTGAGGTCGGCTGCCGTGACCTCGCGCTGGAGAACGGCCGAGGCGACGAGACCGGCGTGCCTCGCTGCGGCTTGCTCGGCCTGAGACAGCGCGAAGTGATGAACGACGAGCAGGATCAGCGCCGAGGCCAGCGCCAGTGCCACCGAGAGCACGACGGCGAAGCGAAGTACGAGCCGCGGAGGCCGTTCCGTTGCGAACAGCGCCGATCCGCGAGCCTCGTCTCCGCGCGCGTGCTTCATCACTTCTTCTCCTGGCCGGGAGGGCTGTTGGCGGGAGGCGCCGGCTCGGACGGAGTGCCGCCGCCCGGATCAGGCGGTGTGCCTCCTCCAGGTGGGTCTTTGGGGTCGCTCCCCGACCCAGACCCGCCACCCGAGCCGCCGTTCCCACCCGAGCCGCCGTTGCCTCCCGACCCACCGTTACCTCCCGACCCACCGTTACCTCCCGACCCACCAGAGCCACCCGACCCACCTGATCCACCTGATCCGCCAGAACCACCCGAACCGCCAGAACCACCAGAACCACCCGAACCACCCGAGCCGGCTCCGCCTCCCGAGCCGGCCGACCCTCCGCCCGCCTCAGCTGCAGGAGGGATCTGGGAAGGCGGGTCGGGCCGAGGTTCGGGCGTCGAGGGGGCATTCGTGGGCTCGAGCGCGCTGGTCGGAGTGTCACCGGTTTCGGTCGTGCCCACCTCCGACCCGGCGGTCTCGGTGCCGGGATCGGTCTGGTGCATCTCGGATCCGCCCCGGCTGCGGGTTGTCGGTTTCCCGGCGCTGGATCCACTTCGTGCTGTGGGTTCACGAGTCGCACCACTTTTCGCGTGCGGCCCGTTGGCAGTGGCAACGCGAGACGGACGCTCCGCCGGCTCGTACGTGATCTTCAGGGCGCCAAGCGCGACGGTGCGCTCGCGGCTGACGGACCTCTCACCGCCGAGAGCGGCTGGCGCGAGCGTCGCGAATGTGGCGGTCACGCGCTCGAGCATCTGCGGCAGCGGAATCATCGTCGCAGCGAGGGACATCACCGGAAGGGGTACGCACACGAGGATCGCCAGAGCGAGAAGATGGCGACGCGGAAGTGAGACCGCCTCCGCCGTTTCGGCGCTCGTCCACGCGTTGGTTGCTTTGAGATCGCTCATGGGGCCGCAGACCCTGCCGCCACACGATCGAGGCAATCGGAACCAGTGAGGCCCCCCTTCCGGGGGATCTCGATCCCTCGCTCGGGGGAACCCGCCTGTAGGGGCGAGATATATCTCGCCCCTACGACCTGGTGAATGTGCACCTACGGCTTCAAGCCCGTGCAGCCGCGGAGTGAGTGCCAGGACGAAATCGCGGCACGACGCTCCGCGCTCGCGAGCGGGCGAGGGGTCCCGTCCACGATTCGAGCAGGCTCCCAGCCGTAGCTCAGCACGCGTCGGCCGTCCACCGTCACGAGCAGCACCCCGGTCTGCGTCGAGAGCTCGCTCGTCCCGTACCAGACGAAGTTGCCGAGCCCGTATCCGACGAGCGCCTTCCCCATGCGCCCGGCGCCCTGCACACGATGTGCGTGCCCCCCGGCGACGATGTCGGCGCCGGCAGCGACGAGCTCTCTCGCCAGCGTGCGCTGATCGCGGGAAGGGCACTGCTCCAGCTCGATGCCCCAGTGCAGAAAGACGACCACGGTGTCGGACGTCTTCCGCGCGGCGCGCACCGCCTGGAGCAGCCGCGGCACGTCCTTGGCGGACGCGAGCCCGGGCTTGTCCGGGCCGGCTGTCCAGGCCGAGATCAGCTCGTCGTCGAGCACCTGCGTCGCCCCGATGACGGCGACCCGCCGACCGCGAACGGTGGTGCGGAACGGCCGGTAGGCTTGCGCGTCGTTCAGCCCGATCCCGACGACGGGGACGCCGGTCCTACGGGCGGCGGCGAGCGAGTCGCGAAGCCCGGCCTCGCCGTAGTCCATCCCGTGGTTGTTCGCCATTGATACGACGTCCACACCGCCTGCGCGGAGCGCCGAGAACGCGCTCGGCGGCGCACGGAAGACGTACTCCTTCGGCGCGGGAGCGCCACGGGCGGTCACGGCTGTCTCGAGATTGACAACCGCGACGTCCGCACGCCGCAGGACGGGACCGATCGACGCGAGAACGAGCCTCGGCGCCGCGCGGAGCCTTACGCCGACCGCGCCCTCGAAGTGGACGTCGCCTCCGAACGCGAGCACAACCGGCTTCGCGGCATCCTGCGCCGCCGGGCCGAGCGGTGCCCGGCGTGCGTGCGCGGCGGCTCCGCCGCTGTCCTCGACGAGCGTGCCGACGAGCACCGCCGCCATGGAAACGGTGACAGCGACGGCGAGTGTGAGCTTTGCGATTCGGGGCACGAAGCGGGAGCTGGTCGGGCGGCGGTTCCGTCCCACGATAGCCAGCACTTGAAGTAGGCTCGGCCCCGGTGCGCAAGGGGATCGTCCAGCTCGTCGCGATCGGCATCGTGCTCGGCGTGCTCGTCACGCTGGTGGCCGTCCTGTTCCAGTGGCTTCCGACGTCGGCGAGCAAGGAGTTCGACCGGATCCAGGACATCTACTGGTTCGCGACGGTGATCTCGATCGTCATCTTCTCACTGGTCGGTGCGGTCGTCGTGTACTCCGTCTGGAAGTGGCGCGTCCCTCTGGACGACGACCTCGACGGCCCGCCGATCCACGGGCACACCGGGCTCGAGATCGCGTGGACGGCCGTTCCCGCGATCCTCGTCATCGCGCTCGGCATCGTGAGCGCCGTCGTGCTCTCTGAGAACGGCCAGGCGAGCTCGAACGCGCTCCAGGTGAAGGCGATCGGCCAGCAGTTCGCCTGGAGGTTCGAGTACCCGGACTACGGTGATTTCCAGACGGGCGAGCTCGTCTTGCCCGTGGACCAGCAGGCCCAGTTCACGATGGAGGCGGTAGACGTCATCCACTCGTTCTGGGTCCCGAACTTCGGGCAGAAGATGGACGCCGTCCCCGGGATCGAGACGACCATCCTCGTGACCCCGGATCGAACCGGTGCGTTCGCCGTCGTGTGCACCGAGCTGTGCGGGCTGGGGCACGCGACCATGCGCGCAAAGGCGCGCGTCGTGACGCAGGCCGAGTTCGACGCGTGGATCGCGGAGCAAAAGGCATGACCGCGACCCAGCACTCGCACGACGTCCACCAGTACCCGGCGCACTTCGAGCCTCCGCACGGGTCGACCTGGAAGCTGCTCTTCGGCCCGGGGCTCGTGCGAGGTGCCTGGATGGCGGCCGTCGGCTTCGTCCTCGGGATGCTCCTCGTTCTCGTGCTCCGTGCCTGGTGGAGCTGGGACCCGGCGTGGAACACCGAGGTGATCCTGGTGGTCGGCGGGATGGTCTTCGCGCCGCTCGGGTTCCTCGCCGGCATCGGTTCGTTCGACTACTGGCTCTACTACATCTCGGGTCGCCCGACGCGCCCGGAGGACCACTCGGGCCACGGCGCCCACAGCTGGAAGGACTACTTCCGCGTCAACACCGACCACAAGGTGATCGGGATCCAGTACCTGGTCACGACGTTCGTGTTCTTCACGGTCGGCGGGCTGATGGCGATGTTCTTCCGCGCGGAGCTTGCCCAGCCGGGGCTCCAGTTCGTGGACTCGCAGACGTTCAACGGGCTCGTGTCCGTGCACGCGACGCTGATGATCTTCCTCTTCATCATCCCGGCGTTCGCGGGCCTCGCGAACTTCGCCGTGCCGCTGATGCTCGGCGCGCCGGACATGGCTTTCCCGCGGCTGAACGCGCTCTCGTTCTGGCTGCTCCCGATCGCCGGGATCATGTTCATCGCGAGCTTCCTCGCCCCGGGAGGCGCGTTCGGGGCCGGCTGGACGGGCTACGCGCCCCTCGCAGAAGGTCAGCCCCTCGGGCAGACGTTCTTCAACATGGGGGTCCAGTGGGCGGGGGCCTCGAGCATCATGACCGCGCTCAACTTCCTGGTCACGATCATCACGATGAGGGCGCCGGGGATGACCTTCTGGCGCATGCCGCTCCTCGTGTGGGCGAACTTCACGACGTCATTACTCGTCGTGATCGCGACGCCGTTCATCGCCGGCTCGCAGTTCTTCGTGATGTTCGACCGGATCATGCACACGAGCTTCTTCACGCCCGAGGGCGGCGGCTACGTGCTCGGGTACCAGCACATCTTCTGGTTCTACAGTCACCCGGCCGTCTACATCATGATGCTGCCCGGTTTCGGGATCGTCTCCGAGGTGATCTCCTCGATGTCGCGCAAGCCGATCTTCGGCTATCGGCTGATGGCTCTGTCGCTCCTCGGGATCCTCGTGCTCGGCTTCTCCGTCTGGGCGCACCACATGTTCGTGGCGGGCATGGCCGACTGGCTACGCGTCCCGATGATGATCACGACCCTGCTCATCGCGATACCCACCGGGATCAAGGTCTTCTCGTGGGTGGCGACGCTCTGGCGCGGCCGCATCCACCTGACGACGCCGATGCTCTTTGCGCTCGGCTTCGTGACGATGTTCGTGATCGGCGGGCTTTCGGGGATCTACCTCGGGTCGGTGCCCATCGACATCGCCGCTTCGGACACGTACTTCATCGTCGCCCACATCCACTACGTGCTGTTCGGCGGGTCCGTCTTCACCATCTTCGCCGGCGTCTACTACTGGTTCCCGAAGATGACGGGCCGGATGTACGACGAGCGTCTCGGGAAGTGGCACTTCTGGCTGACGTTCGTCAGCTTCAACGCGACGTTCTTCCCGATGCACTACATCGGCCTGCGCGGGATGCCGCGCCGCGTGTTCGACTACGAGTCGGCGTTCGGCGACATGAACTTCGTGATCTCGATCGCCTCGTTCGTCCTCGGCGCCTCGTTCATCGTCTTCGTCTACAACATCGTCACGAGCTGGGTGCGCGGGCCGATCGCAGACGCCAACCCGTGGCGGGCGCGCACACTCGAGTGGCAGGTCTCGTCTCCGCCCCCGATCTTCAACTTCGACGAGATCCCGCAGGTCGTCGGAGGCCCGTACGAGTACGGCGTTCCAGGGGCCCGGCACGCGGTGATGAACCCGGCCAAGGAGGCACAGGAGGTTCACGCGTGACGGAGGCCGCCTCCGTGCTCGTCGTTGCCAACGAGACGCTCGTCGGCCCCGAGCTGGTGGATGCCGTACGGGGTCGCGCCGAGCGCGGGCCGATCCGCGTCACCGTCGTCGCGCCGGTGACGCAGCCGAGAGAGGGCTACGTCGTCTACCGCGACTCGCGCCGTGCGGCTGCCGGGCGTCGGCTCGACCGCACGCTCTCCGCTCTTCGGGCATCAGGCATCCCGGCACACGGAGGCGTCTACGACGACGAGCCGCTCGCTGCGGTCCGGGACGTGCTCGCCTCCGAGGAGATCGACGAGGTCATCGTCTCGACACATCCCGAGACCAAGTCGGGGTGGCTGCGCAAGAACCTCGTCGAGGAGATTCGCAAGCTGGCCGGCGACAGGCCCGTGGAGCACGTCGTCTCCGACGTGGTGGCCCGCACCGGTGCCAACGTCCTCGTGGTCGCGAACGAGACCGTTCTCGGAGAGGCGCTCCTCGATCGCGTCCGCGCGCGAGCGAAGGAGGGACCGACGAGCTTCCTCATCGTCTGCCCGCAGAGCGACCCGTCCCGCGGCGAGCATCCGGAGGCCGAGCGTCGGTTGCGCACCGCGCTGTCGACGCTTCGCTCCGAGGGGCTCGACGTCCATGGGCAGATAGCGCACCCGGACCCGTTCGTCGCGGCGATGGAGGCGATCGAGGACGATCGCACGGACGAGATCATCGTCTCGACGTTCCCGGGCGAACGCTCGGGCTGGCTCAGGCGCGATCTCGTCGGCCGCCTCCGCTCGCAGAGCGGCCTTCCGGTCGACCATGTCGTGTCCGAGATCCCCGTGGAGGTCGCCGGATGAGCCTTGGGCACCGGGCGTTTGGGTTCGGCACACGCCTCCCCGCTGACGGTCCGGGAGCCGGCCAATGAGTGCGCACGCCGAGGCGGTGCACGAGCATCACGGCCCGCCGGAGGCCAACCAGAGCTCGCGGGTGGATGCGCGCACGCTGGGGATGCTTCTGTTCATCGGGTCG
The DNA here is from genome assembly GCA_020029615.1 of Actinomycetota bacterium. GTDB lineage: Bacteria > Actinomycetota > Thermoleophilia > Gaiellales > Gaiellaceae > GMQP-bins7. The sequence goes on along the minus strand of JAIBJO010000068.1, from coordinate 1,141 downwards.
GAGATCATGCTCTTCGGCTCGTTCTTCGCCGCCTACTTCTTCGTGAGGGTCGTCAACCCGAGCGCTCCCGCGGAGTGGCCCCCGGAGCCTTACCACTTCCCGGTGTTCGTGGCAGGCGTCAACACGGCGATCCTGGTGACCTCGAGCTTCACGATGCACTGGGCGCTCCAGTCGATCAAGCGCGGGCAGCGTGCGGGCTTCCTGGCGGGGATGGTGCTGACGTTCGTCATGGGCCTCGCGTTCCTGCTCACGCAGGTCGTCGAGTACCTCAACGTCGGGTTCAACACGGGCGCCGGCGCGTTCGCGTCGGTCTTCTTCGGGCTGACCGGGCTGCACGGTGCGCACGTAGCGATCGGGCTCAGCCTGCTTCTGATGGTGATCATCCGCGGGTTCCGCGGGCATTTCACGCCGGAGCATCACCACGGTGTCGAGCTGCCCGGGATCTACTGGCACTTCGTCGACGTCATGTGGATCGTCGTGTACGCGACGGTCTACCTCCTCTGAGGACGGAGCCCGCCATGGAGAGCCCTTTTCGTAGCGAGGCCGCGGCTTTCCGATTCCTGCTCATCACCATCGGCGCATTCGCGCTCATCGTTGTCGCGTCCGCGATCTCCACCAGTCTCGGGATCATCGTGTTCCTCCTCCTCACCGCCGCCGCGGTGGGCGTCTACCTTCGCCAGCGGGGCCCGGGCCCAGAGCGCGCTCACGTCGAGCACGTCGGCGGTCCCGAGGAACGCCGAGTGCTCGTGGTGGCCAACGAAACCGTCGCGGGCGAGGAGCTCGTCAGCGCGATCAGCATGCTCGCTCTGACGCAGACGTCGAGCTTCCTGGTCGTGTGCCCGGCCCTCAACTCGCGTCTCAGGACCTGGACCTCCGACGAGGATCCCGCTCGCGAGGCGGCTCAAGGCCGGCTCGAGGCGACGCTCGAGCGCCTTTCCTCCGTCGGTATCGACGCGCGCGGTGAGATCGGGGACAGCGATCCGCTCATCGCGGTCGAAGACGCCGTGAGGACGTTCAGACCGGACGAGATCGTGATCTCGACGCATCCACCGGGGAGGTCGAACTGGCTGGAGCGGGGGGTGGTCGACGGGGTCCGGGTGCGATTCGACGTGCCCGTCACGCACGTCGTGGTCGATCTCGA
>JAIBJO010000011.1 GCA_020029615.1 Actinomycetota bacterium | reverse complement strand
GACGACTCGGACGTCGTCCGCTTCGACGCGAGCTCGCTCGGGCAGACGACGGCGGGCACCTTCTCGATGTACTTCGACGGCTCCGACGTCGGCCTGACGACGAACGCAGAGGACGTCGACGCCGTCGAGCTCCTTGCAAACGGCCACATCGTCGTCTCGACGGGCGGTGCAGTCGTAGTCACGGGCGTCTCGGGCGACGACAAGGACCTGCTCGAGTTCACGCACACGACGCTCGGCGACGTGACGGCCGGATCGTACGCGTTCTACTTCGACGGCTCCGACGTCGGCCTGACGACGAGCGCCGAGGACGTGGATGCCGCCGCAGTCGACTCCACCGGGAAGATCTACCTCTCGACCCTCAACAACTTCTCGGTGACGGGGGTCTCAGGCGCCGACGAGGACGTGTTCGTCTTCACTCCCAGCTCGCTCGGCGCGACGACGACGGGCACTTACGCGTCGACGCTCTACTTCGACGGAGCGAACGACGTGCTCGCGATCGACCTTCCGTAAGGGCATCCCGACGACGGATTCAGATCGGGGCTCGCCCTCTTGCAGCACTCGTCTTTTCGCATTAGGCTCAGCCCGCGTCTCTTGTCGGGGACGCTTCGGGGGTAGGGGAGAGGGGGTCGGTGATGTCGAGTCGTAGCGACCGAGTGCGCGCGTTCTCGACCCGGATCAGCATGTCGGGGCTGGTTCTGGTGGGCGTGATCGCGGTCTTCGCCGTCACCGGGGCGTCCGCCGCCGGCACGGCGATCGACTTCACGGCCTCGGTGGTGAACACGGTCGACACGGCCGCCTTTGCGAAGCCCAGCCCGGATCCCTCCGGGCTCACGTACCTACCGGGAAGCAACACGCTCCTGCTGAGTGACGCCGACGTCGAGGAAGTCGTCGACGGCACCACTCACTTTCAAGGGGCGAACGTCTGGGAGCTGACCCTGGGTGGAAGCGTCGTGCGCACCACCAACCTCTCGACCGTCGAACCGACGGTGTTCCCCGTGTCCGAAGAGCCGTCGGGGGTGGCGTTCAAGCCGAGCTCCGGACATTGCTTCGTCTCCGACGACAGCCAGAAGCAGATCTACGACCTGAATCCGGGAGTCGACGGTGCGTGCGGGACGGGCGACGACAGCTCGACGTTCTTTGCGACGAGCGGCGTCGGGAATCTCGATCCCGAGGGAATCGCGTACGACAGCTGGAACGATCGGCTGTTCGTCGCCGACGGCACCAACAGGGAGATCTACCAGTACACGACGACCGGTGCTCTCGTCGGCCAGTTCGACGTCCAGGTGCACGGAGTCGAGGACCCCGAGTCCGTGGAGTTCAACACGGTGAGTGGGACGCTGTTCGTCCTCTCGAACCGGCAGAGCGGCCCGATCGTCATCGAGACCACGACGAACGGGACGCTGATCCGAACGATCGACGTGTCAGCTGCGGGAGCGAACAAGCCGACAGCCCTCGTGTACGCCCCCGCGAGCAACGGGTCCGGGCTGATGCGCTTCTACCTCGTCGATCGAGGCGCCGCCACCGCCAGCAACCCGACCGTCGTCGACGGCAAGGTCTACGAGCTGACCGCGCCGCAACCGGGCACGCCGCTAAACGCGCCGCCTGCGGTCGACGCCGGCCCTGACAGAGCGGTAGTGCTGCCCACGGTACCGACTCTCGATGCGACCGTCTCCGACGACGGCCGGCCGAATCCCGTGACGAGCCTGTGGACTCAGCTCAGCGGCCCGGGCACGATCACGTTCGGGGATCCCACCGCGGTCGATACCACCGCCAGCGCACCCGTCGCCGGCACGTATGTCCTGCGCCTTACCGCGTACGACGGGGAGTTCACGACGTTCGACGAGATGACTCTCGTCGTGTCCGGTACCGGGAGTGTCGCGTTCCTCGACGTCAGGATCAATGCCAGTCCGGACGATGCCGAGGAGACCGACACCAACAGCATCCGCCTGGCGAATGCAGACCTCGACATGCTGATCGACGACACCCAGAACAATCTCGGCGTCGGCCTACGCTTCAACGGCATCGCCATCCCGAAGGGTTCCGCCATCACGAATGCGTACGTGCAGTTCGAGGCCGACCAGGCGTGGGGGAATCCCACCTCTCTCACGATCGAGGGTCAGGCTGCGGACAATCCGCCGACGTTCTCCGGCACGAACAAGATCCTGCCCAGGCCGCGGACGGTCGCGGACGTGACGTGGACTCCCGCCCCGTGGCTGACCGTCGGTGAGGTCGGGTTCGATCAGCGCACCGCCAACCTCGCCGCCGTGATCCAGGAGATCGTGAACCGTCCCGGCTGGGCCAGCTCGAACTCGCTCGTCCTCATCGTCACGGGCAGCGGGCGGCGCGTCGCCGAGGCGTGGGACTCGAATCCCGCAGCCGCGCCCCTGCTCCACGTCGAATGGACCACGGGCGGCGGAGGCAATCAGGCGCCGTCGGTGAGTGCCGGCACCGACCAGGCGATCACGCTTCCGTCCGTCGCTGTCCTCGACGGGACCGTTGCCGACGACGGCCAGGTGGCGCCGCTTGCGACCACCTGGAGTCAGGTCGGCGGCCCCGGCACGGTGGCGTTCGGAGACGCGAGCGCAGTCGACACGACTGCGACGTTCTCGCAGCCCGGCAGCTACACGCTGCGCCTCACAGCCTTCGACGGCCAGCACACGAGCGCCGACGAGGTCGCGGTTGCGGTCAACCCTGCCGTGGCGGGCTCGCCGCTCTACTTCTCGCTCGAGAATCTCGCGACCGTCGGCGGCGTGACGGCCGAGAACGAGGACATCCTGTTCTTCGACGGGACGGGATTCAGTCTCACCTTCGACGGCTCCGACGTCGGGCTCGCGAGCTTCCGCATCGACGCCCTCGCCTGGCTCGACGCGGACTCGCTGCTCCTCTCCTTCGACGCTGCTGGGGCCGTCCCCGGTGTCGTCGGGACGACGGACGACTCCGATCTCGTCCGCTTCGACGCGACCTCGCTCGGCTCGAACACCGCAGGAGCCTTCTCGCTCTACTTCGACGGCTCGGACGTCGAGCTGACGGCGGGGAGCGAGGACGTCGACGCGGTCGAACTCCTCCCGAACGGACATGTCCTGATCTCGACATTCGGCGCCGTCACCGCCGGAGGTTTCTCCGGCGACGACAAGGACCTGCTCGAGTTCACGCCGAGCTTGCTCGGTGCGGTGACTGCAGGAACGTACACGCACTACTTCGACGGCTCGGACGTCGACCTCACGACCTCGGGAGAGGACGTCGACGCCTTGGCAGTCGCTTCCGGGAAGCTTCTCGTCTCGACGCTCAACAACTTCTCCGTGACCGGAGTCGGTGGTGGCGACGAGGATGTGTTCGTCTTCACTCCCACGACGCTCGGAGCGACGACGTCGGGGACGTACTCGTCTCCTGTCTACTTCGACGGATCCGCTTTCGGGCTCGCGGCGAACGACGTGCTCGCGATCGACCTTCCGTAGATGCGATTTGCAGGTCCCAGGGTTTCTCATTACGCTGCGACGCGCGCGCTCGACTTGGTGCGCCGGGGCTACGCGGAGGGGGAGTGACTTGGGGAAGATCGCTCGCGATGCGGGCGGACGGGTGACCATCCGGCTCGCCGGTCACGGCCTCGTCCTCGCATTCCTCGCCACAGTCGTCTTCACGGTCACGCCATCAGAGGCCTCGAACGCGGCGAGCTCGTCGGTGCTCCGGCAGGCTCAGATACTCGAGGTGGACCGGACGGGCGTCGTCGCGCCCATGGGGATCGCGTTTGCGGCGGAGAGCAAGTCGTTTCACGTCGTCGGCGAACGCCCCGGTGCCGGCTCGCCCGACACGGACGTCGTCCGGCTCACGCCGTTCGGGCTCTCGCCCGTCACGGACAGGGCCGGCTCGTCTCGGATCGCTGCGGCGGTCAAGGACCCGATCAACGTCGCCTTCGACTCTCGCCGCAACCGCCTGCTCCTGCTCGACAACGCGGACCGGCTGCTCGAGGTGAAAGCCGGCGCGGACGGCGAGCTCGACCCGCGCACCCTCATCCGCCGGGACGCGCTTCGCCTCGACCTGCAGGACGCGCAGGGGATCACCGTCGACCCGAGTGGCACGGTGTACGTGCTCGACGCGGCACGACCGCGAATCGTGCGCGTGGAGCCGGCTGCCGACGGTGGCTTGGACGCCGCGCAGGTCACCGAGATCGACCTCCGGCCGAGCGCCGCGCCGGGCGTCCGAGGTCTGGCGTTCGACCCGTCCTCCGGGCACTTTCAGCTCCGAAGCGGGCAGAGCCTGGTGGAGCTGACCGCTGATGGAGCGGTCGTCACAGCGCGCGACCTGTCAGGCCTGGAGCTCGCGGATCCTCAGGGCATGGCGTTCGCTCCCAGCGGCGACCTGACCGACGATTCCGGCCAGCTGAGCGTCTACGTTGCCGACAGCGGCGGATCCGGGAGCACCGGTCAGATCGCAGAGCTGTCGCTGGCGCCGCTCGCGGCCGCCGCGTCGATCGACTTCACGGCGTCGCTCGTGCACACGATCGACACCGCGGCATTCTCGCCGCCGAGCCCCGATCCTTCGGGGCTCACCTACCTCCCCCCGCCCAGGAACACGCTCCTGATGACCGACGGTGAGGTCGAGGAGACCGTCAGCGGAATCACCCACTTCCAGGGGGTGAACGTCTGGGAGATGACCCTTGGCGGGACGGTGGTGGACACCGCGAACATCTCGAAGAAGGCGCCGACCGCGACACCCATGACGGACGAGCCCGTGGGCGTGACATGGGAGCCGAGCACCGGGCACTACTTCGTCTCCGAGGACGGCGGGAAGCGGGTCTACAACCTGAATCCGGGCGGCGACAACCAGATCGGCACCGCGGACGACACCTGGACGTACTTCAGCACGCTCGCGAACGGGAACAACAATGGTGACCCCGAAGGGATCGCGTACGACACGTCGCTGAACAGGCTCTTCGTCGCCGACGGCGTCAACGCGGAGATCTACCAGTACACGACGACGGGAACGCTCCTCGGGCACTTCGACGTCGCCGCCTATGGGGTCGGCGATCCCGAGACCGTCGAGTACAACGCGGACAGCGACACGCTCTTCGTGCTCTCGAATCGCCAGAGCGGCCCGATCATCGTGGAGACGACGAAGAGCGGAGCGTTGCTGCAGACGATCGACGTCTCCTCCGCAGCCGACTTCAAGCCGGCCGGGCTCGCTTACGCACCCGCGAGTGACCAGACCGGTGTCAAGCATTTCTACTTTGCCGATCGCGGAATCGACAACAACAACGATCCCAGGATCATCGACGGCAAGATCTTCGAGTTCACGGCGCCGTCGTCTGGACCGCCTGTGAACAATCCGCCCGCCGTGAGTGCCGGTCCTGACCAGACCGTCACGATCACCGGCGGGGCGAGCCTTGACGGGACGGTCGCTGACGACGGCCTGCCGAACCCGCCGGCAACCGTGACGTCCACGTGGTCGAAGCAGAGCGGTCCCGGCACGGTCTCCTTCGGGAATGCGGGCGCAGTGGACACCTCGGCCGGCTTCTCCGCGACCGGCACCTACGTCCTGCAACTCGCCGCGTCCGACAGCGCGTTGCAGGCCGCCGACACCGTCACGATCACGGTCACTCCGTCCGGAACGAATGTGGCGCCCTCCGTAAGCGCCGGGCCTGACCAGACGATCAACTCGCTTGCAAGCGCGGTGCTCGACGGCACGGTCACCGATGACGGCCTCCCGAACCCTCCAGGAGCGGTCACGACCTCCTGGACGAAGCAGAGCGGACCGGGGACGGTTACCTTCGGAAGCGCCGGCGCGGTGGACACCACTGCCACGTTCTCGGCTGCGGGCACCTACGTCCTGCGGCTGACCGCGAACGACGGGGCGCTGTCGGGCTTCGGGGAGCTCACCGTCAACGTCACGGCAGCGACGCTCTATTTCGCAGTTGGCACGGCGCAGACGCTGAGCGGCGTCTCCGTCACCCCTCAGGACATCGTCGCGTTCGACGGGTCGAGCTTCAGCCTCCTCCTCGACGGGAGTGACGTCGGGCTCGACGTCACAGGCGAGAGCATCGACGCCTTCGCTCGCCTGGCGAACGGACATCTCCTCGTCTCGACCAAGGGCAGCTTCGCGGTCCCGGGGCTTTCCGGCAAGGACGAGGACGTGATCGAGCTCGCGCCCGGTCTGCTCGGTGCGACGACGACCGGGGCGTGGTCGATGTTCTTCGACGGCGGGAATTTCGGGCTCGACACCTCGGGCGAGGACGTCGACGCCATCGAGATCTTGAGCGACGGGCGCCTCCTGATCTCGACGCGAGATCTCGTCAGTGTCCCCAACGTCACGGGCGAGGACGAGGACGTGCTCGCCTTCACCCCGTCGAGCGGGAGCTGGGCGATGTATTTCGACGGGACCGACGTGGGGCTGACGACTTCAGGCGAGGACGTCGACGGCGTGGCGCTGGCCCTCAACGGCGACATCCACCTCTCGTCGGCAGCGCTCTTCAGCGTCACGGGCGTCTCAGGCGCCGACGAGGACGTCTTCAGGTTCACTCCGACGACGCTCGGCGCGAACACAGCGGGGACGTTCTCGTCGGCGCTGACGTTCGACGGGAGCGTCCTGGGTCTCGCGGGGAACGACCTCTCCGCGATCGAGCTTCCGTAACACGCGCGATCCCTCGTTCGGTGTCTTGCGCACGCGAGACCCGTGCTTACGCTGAGACCTGGGACGCGGCACAGCCGCGCTGAGGAGGAGGGAGCTTGAGCAGACCAACGAGCGCTCGTGCGGACGTGCGCGCGTACCGCGGGACGACAGACCGCCTGGCGCGGGTTGCGGCGTCCCTGCTCGTTCTCGGGGCGCTGGTAGGCCTTCTGCTCACGATGAAGGCAACCGCCGCTCCCGAAGGACGAGCCGCCGTTCGCCTGGTAGACGTTCTCGAGGGTGCGCGCACGGGCATCACGTCGCCGGTCGGTCTCGCCTTCTCGGCCCCGAGTGGATCTCTCCACGTCGTCGCCGCCCGCCCGCGCCCTGGCGCCGTCGGGCCCCACACCGAGCTCGTGAGGCTGACTCCCTTCGCGACCTCGCCGCGCTCGGATCGCGTGGGATCCGCCCGTATCGCAGCGGCTCTCGCCGACTCGATCAACGTCGCCTTCGACGTTCGCCGGAGCCGCCTGCTCGGGCTGGATCGCGTGGGCCGCCTCTTCGAGGTGCGCGCGCGCCGAGACGGCCAGCTCGACCCGAGGGCGCTCTTCCGGAGCGCACTGCACGTCGATCTCCACGATCCGCAGGGCATGACGGTCGACCCGGATACCGGCGCCGTGTTCGTCCTCGACGCGGGCATGTCGAGGATCCTGCGGATCGAGCCCGGCCGCGGAGGCGCTCTCGACTCGGCCACTCTCTCGGGAGTGGACCTGGCGCCGGACCTCGGGAGCGGGTTGCGTGGTCTGGCCCTCGACGCCACGACGGGACACCTCCACCTCCGTAGTGGGCAGACGCTGGTCGAGCTGACGACGTCGGGAGCGGCGGTTGCGACCCGCGACCTGTCCGAGCTCGGTCTCGCAAGCCCTGCCGGCATGGCTTTCGCCCCGAGCGGCGATCGCACGGACGCTCCCGGGGAGCTGAGCCTGTACGTGGCCGACTCCGGCTCGCGCGAGAGCGCCGGCCGGATCGTCGAGCTCTCGGTCGCGCCGCTCGTCGCGGCGCCCCAGTCCCACTTCACCTCGGCGCTCCTGAGCACCGTCGACCTCGGCGCGCTCTCGCCGCCGAGCTCGGATCCCTCCGGGATCACGTACCTACCGGCTCCCGACGACAGGCTCGTCGTCTCCGACGGCGAGATCGAGGAGACCGTCAACGGCATCGAGCACTTCGAGGGCGCGAACGTCTGGGAGCTGACGAGGAGCGGCAGCGTCGTTCGTGCGGCGAACATCTCGAGCGTCCCGCCGACGGTGGCTCCCATGACGAACGAGCCGGCGGGGATGGCGTTCAACCCGTCGAACGGCCACTACTACGTCTCGGACGATGATGCCAAGCGGGTGTACGACGTGAACCCTGGAGCGGACGGGCTCCTCGGCACGGCGGGAGACACGTGGACGTGGTTCAGCACCATCGCGAACGGGAACGACAACGTGGATCCCGAGGGGGTCGCCTTCGACACCTTCAACGGCCGGCTCTACGTCGCGGACGGCGTGAACCGGGAGGTCTACGAGTACGAGACGAACGGCACGCTCGTCGCCCACTTCGACGTGCTCGGCTTCGGAATCGTCGATCCCGAGAGCGTCGAGTTCAACTCCGTCAGCGGTACGCTCTTCGTCCTCGGTCAAAGCTCGCTCATCGCGGAGACGACGACGAGCGGTTCCCTGGTGGACACGATCGACGTCTCGGCCTCGGGTGGGCTCAAGCACGCGGGCCTCGCGTACGCACCGCGGAGCGACGGGTCCGGAGCGAAGAGCTTCTACATCGTGGATCGAGGCGTCGACAACAACGTCGATCCGGACGCCGTCGACGGGAAACTCTTCGAGCTGAGCGCGCCGACGCCGAGCGCGCCGGCCAACGCGCCTCCCGTCGTGAGCGCCGGTGACGACGAGGAGCTCACGCTGCCCGCGAGCGCGTCCCTCGACGGCGACGTCACGGACGACGGCAATCCTGCGCCGCCCTCACTGTCGACGAGCTGGACGCAGGTGAGTGGGCCGAGCAGCATCACGTTCGTGGACGCGAGCGCTGTCGACACGACCGCGAGCGTCTCCGTCCCGGGCATCTACGTCGTGCGATTGACCGCGAGCGACGGTCAATACTCTGCTGCCGACGACGTCACGCTCACGTTCTCGGGCTCGGGAGGCGTCCTGAGTATCGACGTGAGGGTGAACGCGAACTCGGACGACGCCGAAGAGGTAGCGGGAACGGGTCAGGTTCAGCGTGGTGACAACGACCTGGACCTGATGACCGACACGAACGACACGAAGCTCGTCGTCGGCATGCGCTTCAACGCGGTCTCCGTTCCGGCAGGCGCGAGCATCACGACCGCGTACCTCCAGCTCCAAGCCGACGAGGCGCACTCGGTGCCGTCGACGTTCACGATCAAGGGCCAGGCGGCCGACAGCGCGCCCACCTTCGCAGCCACGACCTTCGACCTCTCGACGAGGGCGACCACGACCGCCGCCACGACGTGGTCCCCGCCTGCCTGGGTCGGGATCGGAGACGCCGGCCTGGCTCAACGGAGCTCTGACCTTGCGGGTGTGATCCAGGAGGTCGTGAGCCGGCCGGGCTGGACGAGCGGCAACTCGCTCGTCCTCCTCGTCACCGGCAGCGGCCAGCGGGTCGCCGTGGCGCACAACCAGAACCCGAGCGGCGCGGCGCTGCTCCACGTCGAATGGGCCAGCGGGAGCGGGAACAGCCCGCCGCAGATCACATCCGGCGGCGGCGGCCCCACTGCATCCGCTTCACCGGCCGAGGGGCAGACCTTCGCCACCGACGTCGACGCTGACGATCCCGACCCCGACCCCGACGTGCTCGGCTACTCGATCACGGGAGGGTCCGACGCGCCGGCCTTCACGATCGACTCCGGCACGGGCATCCTGAGCTTCTCGAGCGCCCCTGACTTCGAGGCGCCCACGGACAGCGGCGGCAACAACGTCTACGAGGTCGTCGTCTCCGTTTCGGACGGCAACGGCGGGTCCGACTCGCAGACGATCGCAGTAGCCGTCCACAACGTGAACGAGTTCGCGCCCGTCATCACGTCCGACGGTGGCGGCCCCACGGCGGCGCTCTCGAGACCGGACAATCAGACCGGCGTCACGGACGTGAACGCAACCGACGGCGACAACCAGGCCCTCATGTACTCGATCACGGACGGGGACGATCAGTCGGCATTCTCGATCGATCCGGTCAGCGGTGTCCTCAGTTTCGTGACGCCGCCCGACTTCCAAGCGCCGACGGACGTAGGGGCGGACAACGTCTACGAGGTCGTCGTCTCCGCCTCGGACGACAGTCTCGCCGACACGCAGGAGATCGCCGTCACCGTCACCGACAACGGGGGGTCGCCGCTCTCCTTCGCGCTCCTCGACGCGGCCACGGTGGGCGGAATCGCCGCGGAGAACGAGGACGTGCTCTCCTTCGACGGGACGAGCACGAGCCTCGTCTTCGACGGTTCGGACGTCGGTCTCACGAGCTTCCGCATCGACGCGTTCGCCTGGCTTTCTCCGACGAGCCTGCTCTTGTCCTTCGACGCCTCCGGCGCCGTTCCGGGCATCTCGGGGACGGTCGACGACTCGGACGTCGTGCGCTTCACCGCAACCTCGCTCGGCGCGACCACGGCGGGGAGCTTCACGCTCTACTTCGACGGCTCCGACGTCGCGCTCACGACTGCGGGCGAGGATCTGGACGCCGTCGAGCTGCTTCCGAGCGGGCGCATCCTCGTCTCGACGATCAACACCGCCAGCGTCGCCGGCGTGACAGCGGAGGACGAGGACCTGCTCGAGTTCGTCCCCACCTCTCTCGGCGCGACCACCGCCGGCACGTTCTCCCTGTACTTCGACGGCTCCGACGTCGGCCTGACGCTGACCGCCGAGGACATCGACGCGTCGGCCGTCGACGCCACCGGGAGGCTCTACTTCTCGACCTACGGCAACTTCTCCGTACCGGGCGTCAGCGGGCAGGACGACGACGTCTTCGTGTTCACGCCTTCCTCGCTCGGCGCCACCACGGCCGGCGCGTACACGTCGCCCGTGTACTTCGACGGAGCACTGCTGGGCCTTGCGGCGAACGACGTATCCGACATCGATCTATCGTAAGGGGCCGGCCCGGTGAGAGGAATCTTCGGGTCGACCGTCAGGGGACCATGGGGATACGACCAAAGCTGCTGCTGATCAAGGGATCGGCCCCGTTCGGAGGGGACTGTGTGCTCATGCTCGAGCTGGGGCGGGCGGCGCAGGAGCAGGGCTACGACGTCGACATCCTGGCAACCGATCCGCACTTCCAGGAGATGATCCGGAGCCAGGGTATGGGCCTCGTCGACCTGGACGTGATCCGCAGGTCGATAAGACCGCTTTGGGATCTTCGGGGGCTGGCGCGTCTGACCCGTTTTCTCGCACGCTCGCCGTACACGATCGTGCACACGCACACGACGAAGCCGGGAATCGTCGGCACGCTGGCGGCGCGAAGGGCCGGGACGCCGGCGGTCATGCACACCGTCCATCTGTTCCCTTTCCACGAGGAGACCGGGCGCGTCGTCACCGCGGCGTACGTGGCTGCCGAGCGACTCGCGGCCCGCTGGTGCGACAGGATCGTGACCGTGAGCGAGCACCAGCGCGACTGGGCGTTGCGGGTGGGAGTCGGCAGGCCGGATCAGCTCGTGTCGATCCCCAACGGAGTACCGATCGATCGTGCGAAGCCGCGTCGGTCGCGAGCTGATATCCGCGCGGAGCTCGGCCTCGGCGACGCGTTCGTGATCCTCTCGACGGGAAGGCTCGCGGAGCAGAAAGGGTACGAGTACCTGATTCGTGCTGCGGCGCTCCTGCGCGACGACCAGCCCGCGCCGCAAATCGTCCTTGCGGGCGGCGGGCCCCTCCGCGCCAAGCTCGAGGCGCTCGTGTCGAGCCTCGACCTCGAGGAGAGGGTCACGCTGATCGGGCATCGTTCAGACGTCGGCGACTTGCTGGCTGCGTCCGATCTCGTCGTTCTGCCGTCGCTGTGGGAGGGCCTCTCGATCTCGCTTCTCGAAGCCATGGCCGCGGGGAAGCCGGTCGTCACCACCGCGATCGGAAGCAATCGTGAGGTGACGAACGACGGCGAGGCGGCGGTTCTCGTCCCTCCGAAGGACGCGGCGAGCCTGGCCGCGGCCATCCGCTCGCTGGCGGCCGACGAGCAGCACCGGCAGGAGCTGGGACGGATAGGGCAGCTGGTACAGCGCGAGCGCTACTCGTTGCAGCGCATGCTCGATGCCTACATGAGCGAGTACGACGGTCTGCTCAGGCGACAGAGCGTGCGCGCTTCGGCGCGTCCGGTTCACGTCGAGGGAACATGATGAGTCGTGCGTTGGCCGCCGATGGGCTTCACTCCGTCTCGCAACCCGACCGGCCGCTGCGGCTGATCGGAAGCCTGGCTCAGCTCCTCGAGGAAAGCGGAGTTCGGTATTGCCACTGGAAGAGCAACGCAGCGATCGACCGATCGGCCTCGGGCGAGAACGACCTCGACCTCCTCGTGGCCCGCGGCGACCTCGGCCCGTTCATCGAAGTTCTTTCGCGTCTCGGCTTCAAACGTGCCTACAAGCCGGGCCCGTCCATCCCGGGAATCGAGAGCTTCTACGGGTACGACGCCGACGCCGACCGGCTCGTGCACGTTCACGCGCACTACCAGCTCGTCCTCGGCGACGACCGCACGAAGAACTACCGGCTGCCGATCGAGGACACATACCTCGAGTCAGCGACGCGAACCGGCCTCTTCCCGCTTCCGTCGATCGAGCTCGAGTACGTGGTGTTCGTCATCCGCATGGTGCTGAAGTACTGCACGTGGGACGAGCTGGCGTGGTGTGCCGTGCGTGCCCGGCGGGCACAGCCGAGTCGCACGGAACGCAGTGAGCAGGAGCACCTCTCTGCGCGGGTCGACGCGGAGCGGGCAATCGCTCTTGTCGAGGAGCACCTCCCATACGTCGGTGCGGAGCTGTTCGCCGACTGTGTGGCCGTGCTGGGTGCCGACCGTTCGACGCGCCACCGGCTACGAACGGGCCGCAGGCTCGAGGAGAGCCTTCAGCCTCACGCCCGCTATTCGCGACGTGCCGACGCCACCTTGCGCGTGGGGCGAAGAGTTGCGCTCGCCGCGCGACGCCGCACGCACGGCGTGCCGCGGAATCGCCTCGTGGGAGGCGGAGCGATGGTCGGGATCATGGGTGGCGACGGATCGGGGAAGTCGACTGCGCTCGCTGCCCTCTACGACTGGCTGCGGCCCGAGTTCGACGTGCGCCTCGTCCATCTCGGGAAGCCGCGCTGGTCGGCGACCACGTTCACCGTGCGGGCGACCCTGAAGGGCGTCACTTTCGGCGCCGACGCTGTCGCGCGGGTGATCCGCGCTGCTCCGGCACGTCGGCTCGCGTCCCAGGTCGAGGTCTACCGGCCGCTCGTGTGGCTCGTCTGCACGGCTCGCGACCGGCACAACGCCTATCGGCACGCGCGCCGATTCGCCTCGGACGGCGGGCTCGTCCTCTGCGACCGATACCCGCACCCGCGGCTCAGGTCGATGGAGGCGCCGCTCATTGCGACGAGGACTGCCGAAGGCCCAGACAACCGCGTCGTGAGAGCCATGATCGAGGTCGAGCAGCGCTACCATCGCTCGATCGCTCCACCCGAGCTGCTGGCCGTCCTTCGCGTCGATCCCGAGATCGCTGTCCGCCGGAAGACCGAGGAGCGCCCGGACAGTGTTCGTGCTCGAGGCGCCGAGGTCTGGAACATCGACTGGCGCGGCTCACGAGCCCACGTGGTGGACGCGAGTCAATCCGAGGATTCGGTCGCGCGGGAGCTGAAGGCTCTCGTCTGGTCGACGCTCACCTAGGACGCCGGCCGCGATGCGTGGAAAGCCTCGGATCTTCGAGATCGTCGGCGTGGCGGGCTCGGGCAAGTCGACGTTGACCGGGGAGCTCCGAACGGGCCATGACTTCCAGGTCGCGGACTCGCTGCACACGAGGAACCCGGCGCATTGGCGGTACGTCGCGCACGGGCTTCCGGGACTCCTGCCACTCGCCGTAGCGAGCGTGCACGATCGTCCACTGCTCAGCTGGGACGAGGTCAAGTTCGTCCTGTACGCGGCCGAGTGGCATCGGTTCCTGCGCGAGGACAGCGCCGGCCCGACCCGCGCCGTCGTTCTCGATCAGGGCCCGATGTTCGCGCTGGCGCGGCTGCTCTGGGGTAAGAAGCCGCTCACGCGCGGCGCGCGCTTCGAGACGTGGCTGCAACGGATGGTCGATCGTTGGACCCTCGAGCTCGACGCGATCGTCCTGCTCGATGCGCCGAACGAGATCCTGCTGGCCAGGATCGACGGGCGCAAGCAGCGCCACGACGCCAAGGGCGTACCTGTCCAGGAGGGCCTCGAGCTCATCGAGCTGCATCGGGATTCGTACGCGCGTGTGCTCTCGCTGTGCGAGAGCCTCGGGCGCCCGCTCCTCCTTCGCTACGACACGGCTACCATGCCGCCGGCCGAGATCGCGGCCGACGTCGCCGAGGCCCTCTGGCCGAGCGAAGCGGCGGAGCCGACCCCAGCCTCACGCTCCCGCCACGTGGCGCAGGAGCGAGTCTCGGCGCAGGAGGACGCCTGACGTGGGAGCGACCGGAGTTGACGCGAGCGACGGAGCACGGGCCGAGCGCCGGCTCCGAATACTGCACCTGATCATCGTCCTCGGCGAGACGAACGGGCAGTACAACGAGCATTGCCTGCCGCTCATGCACGAGCGGGACCTCGCGATCTGCACGTACTTCGGGCCTCAGCTCGAGTGGCCGGACGAGATCGCCGTCTTCGCGGGCGACGGCACGTTGCGCGGCTTCTTTCGTGCCCTCGGGGCCGCGCTCGACGGCCAGCATTACGACGTCATCCACGCCCATGCCCCGCACACCGGGGCACTGCTCACGTTCGGGCTCGCCGTGCACCCGAGGCGGTGGCGCCTCTTCCGCAAGCTCGTGTACACGGTCCAGGACTCGTACTACGACTACAAGCTGCGCAACAAGCTGCTGATGCTTCCGGCCATCGCAACCTTCCGGCGCGTCGTCTTCTGCGGCCACGCGGCGTACGACAGCTATCCACCGCTCTGGAAGCGGCTCGTCGGGCGGCGATCTCGGGTCGTGCAGAACGCCGCCGACCTCGAGCGGATCGAGCGGGCGGTGGGCGACGCAGGGCCGGGCGACGATGCGAGCTTCGACGTCCTCTCCGTCGGACGGCTGGAGAAGGTGAAGGATCCGGTAACGGTGCTCTCGGCGTTCCGGAGAGCCGACGACGATCGATCGACGCTCACGTTCGTCGGCGCAGGCGCCCTCGAGGCTGAGCTCGCGAGGGAGATCGACTCGTCCCGGCTCGGGGATCGCGTCGCACTGGCCGGGCTCGTTCCCCGTGACGACGTCTTCCTCCGCTGCGCCCGGGCCGACCTCTTCGTCAGCGCGTCTCACGGCGAGGGCCTGCCGGTGGCCGTGATCGAGGCGATGGCAGCGGGCTGTCCCGTCGTGCTGTCCGACATCCCGTACCATCACGAGGTCGCAGACGGTGCGGACTTCGTCCCGTTCGTCCGCACCGGAGACGTCGCCGGGTTCGCCCGGGAGATCGAGCGATTCCGAAGCATGCCGCCCGAGGAGCGGAGGAGCATCGGCCTGGAAGGTCGGAAGATCGTTTCCGGCCGCTTCGGGCTGCCCACGATGCACGCGGGCTACGAGAAGGTCTATCGGGAGATCCTGTGATCGTCGAGTTCATCGGCTGTGACGGCGCCGGAAAGACGACGCTGAGCGAGATGCTGGTCGACCCCGGGCTCCTCGGCCGCCAGGCCGTCGCGATGGCCGACCTGCTCCTGGATCGGCCGGGACTTCGCGGAATCACCCATCCCACCGCGGCGAACGTCGTACAGGAGGTCTGCGGCCTGCCGTTTCTCCTTCGCTCCTATTCGGGACGGCGCGATTACCTCGCGTTCGCCCGACGGATGCATGCCCGGTATTCGCAGACGACGTACGACCGGCTGAACGGCATGCGCGGGATCGCTCGGCGGGTCGGCATGTACGAGCTCGCGAGGAGTCGCGCAGCCGATCGGATCGTCCTCTCCGACGAGGGCACGGTGCTGAGCGCTTATTTGTTCGCGCTGACGGACGTCGAGCTCGATCGCTCCGACGTGGAGCGGTTCGCCGAGCTTGTTCCCCGTCCCGACAGGATCGTCTACGTCAGAGCGTCCGTCGCATCGTTGGTCAGCCGCGCGACGGCCCGGCCGGATCGGCGGCGCCAGCACATAGGGAAGGCTCCGAGCGAGGTCGAGAGGACCATCAGGCGCACGGTCGACGTATTCGACCTCGTGGCCGGTTCCGATCCGCTTCGGGACCGCGTCCTGGTGATCGAGAACGACGACGACCACGAGAGCCTGCGTCGCCTGAGCACGGGGCTTGCATCGGAGCTGCGCCCTCTGCCGCCGACGGGCGCCGACCGGGCGCACTTCGGCGCTGGGACCGCATCCGACCGGCCCGTCGTGGAGCCACGGCGCTAGTGCTGGCGACCGTCTCGGCTCTCTTCGAGCGGCTGAACGGCGCCGGCGTCCGCTACTGCCACTGGAAGAGCAACTGGATCCTCTCGGAGACGCTCGACGGCAAGACGGACCTCGATCTCCTGATCCACCGGCAGGACGCTGCGTCGTACCGGCAGATCCTGCAGGACCTCGCGTTTCGTCCGGCCGTCGAGCACGGTTCCGCGCCCTTCCCGTCGGTCGAACACCACCATGCGCTCGACGACGCGAGCGGCGCGCTCGTTCACGTTCACTCGTACTACCGGGTCATCTCCGGCGGAAGCCTCGCGAAGAACTACCACCTGCCGCTCGAGGAGATGCTGCTCCGAGACGTCGGCCGGGAGGGCATCGTCGCCGTGCCGTCCAGAGGCGCGGAGGTCATCGTGTTCGTCCTGCGCATGTCGCTGAAGCACACCACGCTGGCCGAGATCCTCCTTCTTGAGCGGCAGTGGTCGAACGTGCAGCGCGAAGCGGCCTGGCTCGTCACCGACGACGCCCGGGCCGAGGCCGAGGCTCTCCTTCCCGTATGGCTTCCTGGCTTCGACACGGGGCTCTTCGGGGCAGCGCTCGACGCGCTCGTCACGCCCGCATCGCTCGCCCGCCGAGTCGTCCTCGGCCGGCGAGTGCGTGCCGAGCTCCGCGCGTACGCGCGGAGCGGGCGCCCACGCGCGTGGCTCGCCGAGGTGACCGAGCTCTCCGCCAGGGCGCTCCAACGCTCGCGTGGATCGAGGAAGGGGGTCAGCCCGGGCGGCGGGGGAGCGGTCATCGCCTTCGTCGGCCCCGAGGCGACCGGCAAGTCGACCTTGCTCGCCGACGCCGAGAAGTGGCTCGGTGCGCACTTCACGGTTGGGCGCGTGCATGCGGGAAAGCCACCGAGCACGTTGCTGACCGTCGTTCCCAACCTGCTCCTCCCGGCGCTACGCTCGCTCTTCCCCGAGCAGCGGTCCACGAGGGTGACGGCCAAGCCACTTTCCGACGTCGCGGAGACGAGGACCGGAAGCCACTTTCCCATCCTCTTCGGTATTCGGGCCGTCCTCCTCGCGCATGATCGCCACGCGCTTCTCACGCGCGCGCATGCGAGCGCAGCGAAGGGCTCGATCATCCTCTCCGACCGCTACCCGTCCGTCGAGCGCGGAGCTCTGGACGGCGCGCAGCTGAGCCACGACGATGCCCCGGCCCCGACCGGATCGGTGCGCCGCCGGCTCGCAGCTGTCGAGTCGCGGTTCTATCGCCGCATCCCGCCACCCGACCTCGTCGTCTATCTGACGGCGCCTCTGGAAGTCGCGCTCGAGCGGAACCGACGCAGGGGCAAGTTCGAGCCCGAGAGCTACCTGCTGTCGCGGCATGCGCGGAGCTCGAACCTCCGCTTCGACCGAGCCGTCGTACGCCGCGTGGACACGGATAGGGCGCTCGACGAAGTCACCTCTGAGATCCGTCGTGTCATCTGGGCCGCGCTGTGAACGGTGCGACGGTCCTGGCGTTCAGCGCGAGTCGGGACGTTCGCCAACCTGGTTCCGGCTTGTGAAAGCGACCGCCCACGGATACTCTGCGAAGGAAGCGGCCGGACAGCGATCTCGGCCGTTCAGGGGTACTTTCTTGCAGTCTGGGCACTCATTCACAAGCGGCGGAATCTCCTATTCGGAGGAGCCTGAGGCACTCTGGGCGTCGGTCGACAAGACGAGGTGCGGGGCGTGACCGAGAACGGAGCCCCCGGCGGAGCGTGGCAACCGGGTGAGGGTCGGCGCTCGTCGACCGAGCGCGAGCCCGGAGGCGTTGCCGAGCCGAACGTCTTCGGCTCGATCTCGAACCATCGACGGCTGGTACTCGTCTCCGTCCTGGCCTTCGCGGCGGTAGGGCTCCTGCTCACGGCGCTCAGGCCGTCCGACTACGGAGCCGAGGCCGGGCTCGTCCTCAAAGACCCGCGCTCGCAGGCGCTCGGAGACGGGCCGGCCGGAGACGAGCTTCGCTACGTCGCCGACCAGGTCGCGATCCTGAAGTCGGCCGCCGTCGCCACGCGCGCAAGCGCGTTGCTCGGTGCGTCGGGCGGACAGCGGGTCGATGCGCGCGATCTCCAGCAACGGACGACGATTCGCACGAACGCAGACTCGAACTACATCGTCGTCAACACCTCTGCGAAGACCCCCAAGGAGGCTTCGGCCGCCGCCAACGCAGTCGTGCGCGCCTATCGCGAGCTCATTCGCGCCGACCTCGACTCCGACGCAAGGGCGTCGTTGGCGAGGCTCGATACGGCGATATCCGACGCATCGAAGTCGCTCGCAGCTGTGTCCGGCACTGGCGGCAGCAGGCTCAGCGCCGCGGTCCGCGCGAGGAAGCAAGCGCAGCTCCTGTCGCTGCTCGGCGAGCTGCGCTCCCGACGAACGCGTATCCAGGTCAACGCGAAGCTTGCGGGCGACGGGGTGGATCTGTTCTCTCCCGCGGCGCTCGGAAAGGCCCAGGGCGTCTCGTGGCTCTCCGCCCTTGCGATTGCAGTCGTGCTCGGAGCGCTCGCCGGCGCCGGGCTCGCGTACTGGCTCGACGCGCGGAAGCAGGCGTTCTCGAGCTGGCTCGAGCCGGAGGCGGTTCTCCGGGCCCCTGCAATAGCGGAGATCCCGGACTTCACGCACGAGCGCGTCACGTCGAAGCTGCCTGTGCTCCACTCTCCGGGGACGGAGTCCGCGGAGGCGTTTCGGCTGCTGTCGTCGGTGGTCGGTCCCCCTCGCGCGACGGCGAAGGACGTGCAACCCGGCGCCGGGCGGAAGCGGGACGAGAGCGGCCGCTTCACGCCCACCGGCTCCGATCTTAGCTCGGTGGCGTTCGTCGCCGGCGCTTTCGGCGACGGCACGACGACGCTCACTGCGAACACGGCGTTCGCTGCCGCGCAGGAGGGCTACCGCGTCCTGGCGCTGGACACCGACGTCGAGCAGCAGGGCCTGACCCGCCTGCTCCTGGGCCGCGCGATCACCGTCGACGGCGCCGAGACAACAGCGGAGGGCCTCACCAACATGCTCCGGCACCGCGCCTCGCCGGAGACCATCCAGCGGGTCATGGGAACGGGCGCGGGTGGCACGCTCAGCCTCCTCGGGCCCGGCACCGCGACGCGACGACGTAACGACGTCTTCCGCGCCGAGCAGATCCTCGCCACCTTGGACTCGATCCGCGATGAGTTCGACGTCGTTCTCATCGACGTGCCGCCGATCCTGCACATCGCCTACGCCGATGCGCTTCTGCGCAGCGCCGGGACGGTGGTGGTCGTCGTGCCGCACCGCAGCGAGGCGGGACGACTGAAGCACGTCGGCGATCGACTCGAGCTCCTCGGCGTCCGTCCGGTGGGCTACGTCTACAACTTCGCGCCCTCCCGCCAGGAGGTGGGACGCAGCATTGCCAAGGGAATGCGCGATCGGGCGGAATCGGTCGTCGAGCAGGCTCGCCCCAAGTCGAAGAAGCCGGTCGCGCCGTGATCGTGACGCGTTGCGCGCCCGCGCTCGTCGCCCGCTCGAACGACGTATGAGACGGCGAACACCGGAGGCTGGGCCGTCGCCCGAGAACGGCCGGACGAAGATCGCGATCTTCGCGCCCTCGATGGCCGGTGGGGGAGCAGAGCGCGGCGCGCTCAAGCTTGCGGAGGGCCTCGTCCGACGCGGGTTCGACGTCGACCTCGTTCTCGCAACTGCGGAGGGCCCGCGCCTCGAGGAGATACCGCCCGAGGTGCGGCTCGTCGATCTCGGCGCTGGTCGCGTGGCCACCTCGCTTCCCGGGCTCGTGCGCTACCTGCGGCGTGAGAAGCCGCGGGGGCTGGCCTCGGTGCTGGACCACGCCAACGTCGTGGCGCTCCTGGCGCGCAAGCTCGGAAGGTACCCCGGCCGCGTCGTGGTCATCGAGCAGAACACGCTCTCGGAGGCCGCTTTGAACGGAAAGTCTCGGCGCGACCGGATGATGCCCAGGCTCGTGAGGCGCTTCTATCCCTGGGCGGACTACGTCGTCGGTGTCTCGGAAGGCGTGGCCGAGGATCTGGCGCGCTTCCTGACCCTTCCCGGCGACAAGCTCCGCGTGATCTCCAATCCCATCGTCGCCCCCGAGATCGGAGACCTGGCGAGCGCCCCGGTCGAGACCGACGTGTTCGACGGTGACCAGCCTGTGTTCGTCGCAGCCGGACGACTTCGGCCGCAGAAGGACTTCCCGACGCTCCTCCGCGCGTTCGCTCACGTGCGCTCGAGACGGCCTGCACGGCTCGTCATCCTCGGAGAAGGACCGGAGCGCGGCCGGCTCGAAGCACTCGTCGCAGAGCTCGAGCTCACTGCCGACGTCTCGTTGCCGGGTGCGACGCCGAACCCGTATGCCTACATGGCTCGTTCGGCCGCGTTCATCCTCTCCTCGAGGTGGGAGGGGCTCCCGACCGTGCTCATCGAGGCGATGAGCTGCGGAGCGCGCGTGATCGCCACGGACTGCCCGAGCGGGCCCCGCGAGATCCTCGCCGACGGTCGGTACGGGACGCTCGTCCCGGTCGGGGACGTCGCGGCGCTGGCGACGGCGATGGAGTCTGCGCTCGACGGCGAGCTCGAACGCCCGCCCGTTGAGAGCTGGAGCCCGTACAGGATCGACGCCGTCGTCGACGAGTACGTCCCGCTGCTCGTTGCGTCCTGAACGGGAATCGGTGGGTCTCGAGACGATCTCGCAGTGGCGTCCCACGGATGTGGAACAGGCGTTCTTGGGGTCTGGCTTCCGCCAGACCCCAGCCTTCCAGTGTGCCTCGAATGGCAGAGGCTGCATGTCTCGGGGTCTGGCTTAAGCCAGACCCCGAGGGGATAAGGAGATCCGAACGAAACGCTCGATGCTCGTCTTCATTCACATCAACAAGACCGCCGGCAGCACCGTGCGGTACATGCTCCGCAGCACGTACGGCGTCCGTCACTGCGACGTCGAGCCGTGGCACGGCGCACGAGACGACCCCCCGTTCTCCAGGGCCGATCTTCACCGTCTCCGTCGGCTGTACCCCGATCTCGCGAGCGTCGCCGGGCACCGGATCACGGGCTACGTGGACCTGAGCGAGGCGGGCGCCGACGTCGCCTACTTCACGATCCTCAGAGACCCTCTGAAGCTGTGCGCGTCGCGCTTCCAGTACCACGTCGACCATCGGCAGAAGAAGCACCTGGTCTTCGAGGACTGGATACGGCAGGAGTGGCTCCGAAACGCGCAGACCCAGCGGATCGCAGGCACGCAGCGCGCCGACGACGCGATCCGGGTCATCGAGGAGCGAGCCATGTTCGTCGGGCTCACCGAGCGCTTCGACGAGTCGATGATCCTCCTCCGGGCGCTCCGAGCAACCGATCTCGACATCTCGTACTCGCCTGTCAACGTCGCCCGGAGGGGCTCGATCGCCGCCTCGTTGCTGGGAGACCCTCGGTCGCGGCAACTGCTCGCCGACGCGAACCAGGCGGACCTCGCCCTCTACGAGTACGTCTCGAGCGACCTGTATCCGGGCCTCGCACGCGAGTACGGCGCCGGCCTCGACGACGCGGTGCTCGACTACCGCACCAGGTCGCGGAAGTCGTTCAACCGTCGAAACCTCACCTTGTCGCGCATGAAGCGCCACGGGCTGTACCGGCCTACGTTGTGGCTCTATCGTCGGCGACGCACCCGACCAGCTGTCGAGAAGCTGCTCGATCGACGCAGGGCTCCGGCGGCGGATAATCAGGTGTGAGATGCGAGCACTCGCGTACTGGCTGACCATCGCATTCGTCTTCACCGTTCCGTGGGAGAACGCGATCAAGCTCGGTGAGCTCGGCCGGGTGAGCAAGCCCATCGGATTCGCGATGGCGGTGGTATGGGCCGGGTCCGTCCTTCTGCGCGGACGCCTCCGCGACCCGGACTCGTTCCAGAAGACGTACTTCCTGCTCGTCCTCTGGAGCGGGCTGACGTTCTACTGGAGCATCGACGCAGGGGCGTCGACGTCGGGGTTCATCACGTACGCGCAGCTTCTCGTCATGACGTTCGTCATCTGGGATCTCTGCGACAGCGAAAGCGCGATCGAGACGGCGTTGCAGGCGTACGTGCTGGGCGCCTATATCACGAGCACGAGCATCATCCTCGAGTTCCTGTCGACGCCCGACGCGAGGTTCCCGGAGCACGAGCGGCTGACGGGGATCGGGACGGAAGTGGACGGCATCGCGCTCATCGTCGCGATCGCGGTGCCGGCAGCCTGGTATCTGGCCGCCGGTCCGACTCACCTGCAGCGTAGCCACGGAAGGCGGATGCTGAACTTCGCGTACGTCCCGACCGGCCTCTTCGCCGTCGCCGTCACCGGGACGCGCGGCGCGACGCTCGCACTCGTCCCGGCGGCGATCTTCATCCTCTGGTCGCTGCGACGCGCGACGACGTCGCAGCGACTCGCGGCACTGGCAACGCTCGCGGTTGCCATCGTCGTGCTCGTGGTCTACGCCCCACGTGGGCCACTGGCCCGGATCGAGACCGCCACCACGGCAACCCAGCTCGGAGGCGAGGGCAGTGCGCTCAGTGGACGCTGGGGCATATGGGTCGCGTCCAGCCACGCGTTCCTCGAGCGACCGCTCACGGGCTCTGGTCTGGACGCGCATCGTGCTGCGGTCTCCGAGGATCTGGACAACGTGCGCACGTTCAAGGGCATCGAGAAGGAGGCTCACAACACGTACATCTCGGTGCTCGTCGAGACCGGGATAGTCGGGTTCCTGATCTTCGTGGTCATGATCGTGACTGTCGTCAAGAGGATTCGCAGTCTCACGGGCTGGCGCGCCTGGTACTGGGCCACGCAGGTGAGCGTCCTCGCGATCGGGGCGATGTCGCTGTCGCTGGAGGAGAGCAAGTCCATCTGGATCTTCCTGTCCCTCTGCGTCGCGACCGCCGCCGTCGCCGGATCGAGATCGCCGGCTGCTGCGGAGCTCGCTTCGGCCCCGATCGACGCGCCTACGCCCGGCAGCGGCGTGCCGGGCGCCGGGAGGCGATGGCAGCCAGCTCCGCAACGGCCGCGTTGATCTCGGGCCTGCGGAAGTACCGGAAGTCCTCGAACGCCGAGCCCGGCGTCTCGTAGCGCCACATCTCGAACGCACAGGCCGCGGTCCCGAGGAGCAGCGCCGTTCCGTACTCGAGCAGCTCATCGGGTGACATCGCCCACCGTCCGGGGCGCGGGCTCGGGACGCCGCTCGATCCGTCGCCGCCGCTGAGCACGTTGAGCCCCACTACGAGGGCGAGACCTTGACGGCGAGCGGAGGACTGCTCGTTCGCGGCGAAGTCGGCGACTCCGCCCTTGCGCGTGAGGTACCGCGCCGATGCCGCGTCGAGGTGCCTCCACCTCCAGCCCGGCCACGGCGTGCCGAAGGCAGCGGCGTGCTCCTCGAGGTCCGAGGGATCGGTACGGAGGACGGTGGGCATCGTCGGCCAGATCTCCTTGCTGTACCGCGCCATCTCGTCGAGCACGTGATTGGGGATGACGGTCCCGTTCCACTGACTTCGTGCCTTGGCTTCGCTGACGAGTTGATGGGCGATGACCGTCCCGTCCGCGACGAACTCGTCGAGGGCGATGCCTCGGTACTCGTCCAGGAGAGACTTCCAGCGGTCGATGTCGAAGTCGCCGTCCTCGGTCTTGTAGTGGCGCTGGGAGCCGACCGTGATCACGAAGACGTGCATCGACTTCGAGCGGGCACTCCGGAGGTCGGCGAGAATGGACTCGGGGGTGACGGTGAGCTTCGTGCCCGTGAAGACGCCGCCGTACAACGCCACGGGGAGCTTCGGCGGCCCGAACGGGATCCCGGACCTCCCCCCGTGTACGGACGAGCCCGCTGATGCGCCGCCCTGGCTCGGAGCGGTTGGTGGCGTGAGGGCCGGAGGCGCGGCGATTCCGGGCTCGTTGCCCTCGGAAGAGGACCCCGAGGCCGCCGCGTACGTGAGCAACGCTCCTCCCGGTACCGCGACCGCGCAGAACGCGATCAGCGCAGCGACCACCGGCCTCCCCGCAGGTGCTCCCCCTCGCCCCATCACCTCACCTTACGCTCGAAAAGATGTCGATACGAGCCATCCGCGACGCCGGCCCGATCGTTGCGTACGGCCTGCGGCGACACTACAGTCAGAGCAGGGTACGCGTGCGGTCCGCGACATGACTCTTCCAACCTTTCTGGGCGTCGGGGTCCCACGAGCAGGGACGACGTGGCTGCACACGCTGCTCGCCGGCCATCCCGGCGTCTACATGCCCGCTCGTCGCAAGGAGCTCCGCTTCTTCGACCGCCACTTCGAGGAGGGCATCGAGTGGTACGAGGCGTTCTTCTGCTCTGCGGAGGAGGCCCTGGCATACCGGGCGATCGGAGAGATCTCGCCCCAGTACCTGTTCTGCGAGGACTGTCCCGACCGGATCGCCGCGACGTTGCCCGGAGTCAAGCTGCTCGTGGTGTTGAGGCATCCCGTCGACCGCGCGTACTCGACGTACGGGTTCACGATGCAGAGAGCCAACTATCGGGGGTCCTTCACCGAGTTCGTCGAGAGTCGCCCGAGCGTGCTGGAGCGCGGCTTCTACAGTCGCTTTCTGGAGAGCTATCTGCAGACGTTCGAACGCGAGCGGATCCTGCCACTGCTCTTCGAGGAGATGGTCACCGAGGTCGACACGACGCGAGAAACGCTCTCGAGCTTCCTGGACCTCGGCCCCGACGAGTTCCCGGCGCACGTGGGAGAGGAGAAGGTCAACAGAAGCAGCGTGCCCTCGCTCGGTCCGATCTCGGGCGTCGCGGTGAAGACGGGCCGACGATTGCGCCGCCTGGGGCTCGAACCGGCCGTCGACCTGGCGCGACGGATCGGAGTCCAGCGAGTGATCTCACGTGGCAAGCCGATGCCGCGGATCGACCCCGACCTCAGGGCCGAGCTCTCGTCAGCGTACGACGACGAGTTCGACGCGCTCGAGCAGCTGCTCGGCGTCGACCTCGCGAGCTGGAGGGCATAGGGCGACTGGGGCCGGCCCCGGCCGTGCTTCGACGGCGTCGGTGGACCGCCCATTTCGTCGCGACGCGGGTACGGTGAGGAGAGTGAACGAGGACGGGTGGGGGAGGAAGGGCGAGCTCGCGATCTCGACGGGCCCGGACGCGGTCCGGGATGCGCCCGACCCCGCGATGCGGCCACGCAGTGAGCGAGATCCGCGGTTCGGACGACGATCGTGAGCAACGGAGACGAGTTCGACGTCACGCGCGGCGTCGACGACGCCGACCCGAAGGCCTCGTCGGACCTCCGAACGCGCGCCGCGAAGGGTGTGTTCTGGACGGCGACCGGGGCGTGGGGCCGCCAGCTTGCGGTCTTCGTCGTCTTCGCCGTCCTGGCCCGCCTTCTCGAGCCGGCTGACTTCGGGCTCGTCGCACTCGCGTCGGTTTTCGTCGGCTTCACGGGCGTTATCGCCGAGGAAGGCATGGTCGACGCCATCGTCCAGCGAAAAGAGCTCGAGCGCGAACATCTCGATGCGGCGTTCTGGGCCGGGCTCGCGTTCGCGTTCGCGGTGGCGTTGCTCCTCGTCGCGCTGGCAGTGCCGATCGCGAGCGTGCTCGGCGAGGAGGAGCTCGCCCCTGTCCTCGCCGCTTTGGCGCTGGCGATCCCGATCGGAAGCTCGAGTCTGGTGCAACGAGCCCTCCTGACGCGCGAGCTGAAGTTCCGCTCGCTCACGCTGCGGAGCCTGGCGGCCATCACGGTGGGGAGCATCTTCGGGGTCACCGCGGCGCTGCTCGGCTTCGGGGTGTGGAGCCTCGTCGTCCAGAACCTCGTCGGGGTGACGACAGGGACACTCGTCCTGTGGCGCGTCACGGGATTCCACCCGCGGCTCGCTTTCAGCTACTCCCACTGCCGACAGCTGCTCTCGTTCGGGAGCAGCGTCGTCGGCTTTCGCCTCCTGATCTACTTCACCCGCAGGGCCGACGAGCTCCTGATCGGAGCGTTCCTGGGGCCCGCGGCGCTCGGCTTCTACACGATCGGGTACCGCATGCTGCGAGTGCTCATCCAGGTCACCTCGAGCCTGATCGACCGCGTGTCGTTCCCGCTCTACTCACGGCTCCAGGACAGGCCCGCCCGCCTGCGTCGCGCGTTCTACAAGAGCACGTCGTTCGCGGCTCTCGTCGCGTTCCCGGTCTTCCTGGCCGCCGCGGTGCTGGCGCCGCAGGTCGTGGAGCTGTTCTTCGGTCCCAAGTGGGCCGAGAGCATCCCCGTCATGCAGATCCTGGCGTTCTTCGGCCTCATCCAGGTGCTCACGTATCTGAACGGGACGACGATCAAGGCGCTCGGCAAGCCCGGGTGGCTGTTCGTCATCGTGGGAATCACAGCGGCTCTCAAGGTCTCCGCGTTCCTCGTGGCGGTCCAGTACGGCCTCGTCGCCGTCGCCGTGGCTGCGACGTTCGTCGGCTGGATCGTCGCGCCGCTCTACTACTGGGGTGTCAGGCGGCTGGTGGGTATCGGGCTCCTGGAGTACTGGAGGAGCTTGCGCGTGCCGGTCGCGGGGTCGATCCTCGCGGCGGCGACGATGCTCGGCCTCCGCGTCCTCCTCGACGATTCTCGGGCGTTCGTCGTCCTGACGGTCGCGGGCGCCGCGGGCTCCGCCGTCTACTACGTGACGGTACGCCTGGCCGCGCCGCCGCTGGCCGACGAGGTTCGCGACCTCGTAGGGCGTTCACTTCCTTCTCGAGGCTTCGGCCGGCCGAAGAAGCTCCTGATGCGGCGGTCATGACGAGGGGCCTGCCGCAAGCGCTGGTAGAACACGCGTGACGCGTAGCAGCGGCGCTTCCTCGCCGTTTCGGCGAGCCCGACGTGGAGAAGGACAATGACGCTTCCGACATTCATCGTCATCGGTGTGGCCAAGGGTGGAACCACGTCGATCTACCGCTACCTCGACCAACACCCACAGGTCTTCATGTGCCCGGACAAGGGACCCAACTACTTCGGCTACGAGGACGCGAAGGACTGGCGCTGGCACGACGAGGGCGAGCCGCCCCTCCTACGGCACTTCAAGGTCACGATGCTCGAGGAGTACGAGACGCTCTTCGACGGGGTCACGACCGAGCAGGCCGTCGGCGAGGTGTCGCCTCAGTATTTCCGCTGCCCCACGGCGGCACGCCGAATCCACGGTGCCATCCCGAGCGTGAAGCTGGTCGCGAGCCTTCGGAACCCGGCCGATCGCGCGTTCTCCGGCTTCCTCATGCGGACGCGGCGCGGCGAGACGGTCGGCGACGCGCACACCGAGCTGACGGCCGACTCGAGCCACGTGAAGGAGGGCTTCTACTACGAGCGGATGAAGCGGTATTACGACGCCTTCGACAGCACGCAGATCAAGGTCTATCTCTTCGACGAGTTCACGGAGAGCCCGTCGGACCTCCTCCGCGATCTCTTCGCGTTCGTCGGCGTCGACACCGGATTCGTTCCCGACACGACCGTCCGCCACAACCCGGCGAACGTTCCGCGGAGCGCCATTCTCAACCGGATCCTCTACCAGCCGAGGGTGATCCGAGGCGTGAAGGCCGTGCTGCCGGCGTCCCTGGAGAAGACCGCCAAGCGGCTTCGTCAACGCAACCTGAGGCCGGCCCCGAGCTTCCCGCCCGATCTCCGGGCGACGCTCCTCGACTACTACCGGGAGGACATCCTTCGGCTCGGTGAGTTGATCGACCGTGATCTCTCGCGCTGGTTCGAGCCGCTGCCCGCCGCCCGCTCGTAGCCGACGGCGCGCCTCGCGCGCTCACTGCGAGGCCGGGCTCACTCGAGCATGTGCTCGAACCTCGAGCCACGGAGCACGGCGCGCACGTCGTCGTAGTTTGCGACGACCTGTTGATGCCCGGCTGTCCTGGTCTTCAGGATGTTCGACCGTGGCACGCCCTGGCCGGCCGGGACACCCAGGAACTCCTGAACGTGTACGAACTGCATGTGGTCGGCCACGAGGTCCTCGTACGCCACCTCGATGTGGTTCAGGCGCGCGAGCCTGAGCACCAGACGCCCCACGGCGTGCTTCAGCTCCAGCTTCCGCATGTCGCGCATCAGCGATCGCGTGTCGAGCTCGACCCGCACCTCGGACGGTCGATCCTCGGGCGACAGGATGTGAGCCTTGCCGATTTCCCGCTTGACGGCGAACGAGATCAGCACGTCGAGGTGGTTCCGGCGGACCAGGTGAACGACGCGTACTCGTTTCTTCACCAGGTACGGGAGGATCTCGGGGTAGCGGCGGAGCTGTGAGTACATGAGCTTGAAGCCGACCGTCCCGCCGCGCCGATAGAGCGCGGTCAGGTACTTGAAGACCGAGAGCGGTCGGACCGGGCCATACTGCCTATTGGACTCGACGTAGCGCGGAAGCGCGAAATCGGAGTCCCAGCGCGTCTCCGGCGAGCGCGGTCTAGGGAGGAACAGCTCGCCCTGCGCCGACACGCCGTCGAGCCCGTTGAGGACGCTCATCAGCCACGTCGAGCCGTTGCGCTGGGTGGTGAAGACCACGAAGTGGGTGCCGTCGGGAGGCGTCGATCGCACACACCAGACGATACGCAGAACGCGGCGAGACTCGAACGAATCTCGAAACGCGCAGAGTTGCCCGCACGTTGCGGAAATCCGGTATGGCGTTTGTGTGTCATCTGTAAGGAGTTCGCAAAGCCTGACAACCGGTGCGCGGTGGGGTAGTACGGTCGCCGGACAACTGACAGCGACTGACGGAGGGGCTTGGGGAGGCTCCTGCGGGGTGTTGCGTCGTGGGTTATTCGGTGGACGCGGCTCGAACGAGCTAGCCGAAGGAAGTACCCAATCCGAGGTGTTTGCCTCACGAGCAGCGCCGGCACCGCCGACGTCAAACGTCGGGCGGTGAACCGCAACACCGCTCAGCAAAGGAGGTCAGACATGAAGCTCAAGCTCACGCTTGCTGCGCTAGCACTGCTCACGGCCGGCGTCTCGGTCGCCCTCGCCTCAACGGCGGCGACCTACCCGCCGCCGTCGACCGAAACCGCCAAGGCCCTGTTCATCGTGAACTGTCCGTTCTCGCATCGGAAGCAGGTCGACCCGATCGTCGCTCCCGGGCCGTCGGGAACTCCCTCGGCGCACATGCACGATTTCCTGGGCAACCGCTCGGTGGACTCCAACTCGACGTACGCGTCGGCGAACGCCGCAGGAACGACGTGCGCGTTCTCCGGGGACACCGCCGGCTACTGGGTCCCGACGCTGGTCGCGCCGAACGGCTCGTACGTGACGCCCAGGAGGGCGCTCGTCTACTACCGGAACAACCCGGTGAAGTACGGGACGACGACGGCATTCCCGCCCGACTTCCGCCTCATCGCCGGTGGAGTGGGCACCGGTCCGCCGAACGTCGGCTGGAGCTGCGAGCAGGATGCCTCGAACATGCAGGCCACGCCCGTCAGCTGCGGGTCGGGGATCATGGTGCTGCACGTCAAGTTCCCGAACTGCTGGAACGGAGTCACCACCGACTCGTCGAACCATCGAAGCCACGTCACCTACCCGACGGGCTCGAGTTGCCCGTCGTCGCATCCGGTGAAGGTTCCCGAGATCTTCCTGCACGTCCGGTTCCCACCCGGCGCAAGTGGCTCGGGCTACAAGCTGTCCGACGGGACGTTGACGCCCCATGCCGACTTCTGGAACACATGGCAGCAGTCAAAGCTGGAATCGCTCGTCAGCTCCTGCCTGCGAGCAGGCAAGAGCTGTGGTCAGGTGAGCGGTTAGCCAGGAGGCTTTCCCAGGCTCCCCCCTAACCCCCCCGAGCCTGGTGAAGGCCCTGACGGGGCCGGCGCCCGACCGAAAGGTCGGGCGCCGACCACGCTCAGGCTGAGAGGCCACAGGTCCATCGAGTTCTCCGTCGGTGTCCCGGATACGCTCTCGAATACGTGGAGTGGGGAGAGCTCGAGTGAGGCGCCTCGACGTTCGGCTGCTTGCCGCGGCGCTCCTGGCGGGGCTCGTGATCGTGATCCCGGCCACCGCCAAGAGTGTCACGGGGACGAACGGCCCCGATGTCCTTCGCGGCACCGACCGCAGCGACAAGCTCTACGGGAAGGGCGGGCACGACCGCCTGTACGGTCTCGACGGGAACGATCTCCTCGTCGGCGGTCCGGGACGCGACCTCCTCGAGGGAGCGGCCGGGAACGATCGGCTGCTCGCACGTGACGACGAGCGGGACACCGTCCGCTGCGGTTCCGGTCGCGACCAGGCGGTCGTCGACAAGAAGGATCAGATCGCGTCGAACTGCGAGGCAGTCGACCGACCGGCTCCTCCCGTCCGGACCTTCGTCGTAGCCGCCGCCGGCGACATCGCGGGGCAGGGCGACGGGGACGACCAGACGGCGTCGGTGCTCGACAGGATCGCGCCGAGTGTCGTCCTCACGCTCGGCGACAACGCCTACCCGGACGGTGCTCTCTCCGAGTTCCACTCTTACTACGAGCCGACGTGGGGTCCTCACCGGGCGCGAACCCGCCCGAGCCCCGGCAACCACGACTACCACACGGAGGGCGCATCGGGGTATTTCGGCTACTTCGGGCCTCGAGCTCCGGCGCCGTACTACTCGTTCGACCTCGGAGGGTGGCACCTGATCTCGCTCAACTCGGAGATCTCGATGGCCGAGGGCTCTGCACAGTACGAGTGGCTTCGGAGCGACCTCGCGTCCTCCACGGCCCGCTGCACGCTTGCCTACTGGCACAAGCCGCGGTTCACGGCGGGCAAGTACGACGACTTCACGTACACGACCCCGGTGTGGCGACTGCTCTACGCGGCGAAGGCAGAGGTCGTCCTCAACGGCCACGACCACAACTATCAACGCTATGAGCGGTTGACTCCGGACGGGGCACCGGCTCCGGCAGGGGGGATTCGTGAGTTCGTCGTCGGGACGGGGGGCCGCAGCCTGTACGCGCTTTCGCGCGACGAGCGCCGTGAGGCCGGGCAGTCGCGCGTCCTCGGTGTGCTCCAACTCACGCTTCGCCCGGCGGGGTACGACTGGCGGTTCGTCCCCGTGTCCGGAGGCTACTCGGACACTGGCGCCGGCGATTGCCGCTGAGACGAGCCCCTGCGGTCCCCGGGACGGTTACCCGCGGCGGCGGAGCCGGACGGCGAGCGCCAACAGCCCGAGTGCCGCCGGGATGCCGAGGACGAGCGGGACGATGCCGCCCGCGTTCAGGGTCATCCTCTCGGCCACGTCCAGACGTATGGTCGGGCCTGTCACCGGCGGCACCGGTGTGCCGCTCTCGGAGAGCACGGCGACGTAGATGCCGAAGTCGCCGTCGTTCACGGCCTGCATGCGCCAGGTGATGGTTAGTGACTGGCCGGGTGGAATCGGGTCGAGGTACCGCGTGCGATTCGACGACCAGTCCTCGGGGTCGACGTAGACGCCGTTCCGCAGGCTGAGCACGTTCAGATGGGCGATCAGCCCCTGCGCGTCGGTTGCGCCGTTGTTCGTGATCGTCGACGTGAAGGCGAACTTGCCACCGAGCTCGGTAGCGATCCGCTCGGGTGCCACGGTCACGGAGACGCTCTGTGGCTGGGCGGTCACCGTCTGTGACTGCTGGGCGATCGAGGCCGGCGCCATCGACATGGCGAGGATGACGACCGGCGTCAGGGCCGCGACTCCGCGTCGGATCATCCGGAGACGCCTCCTCGAAGACGGATGTACCGGCCGCCGACGAGGACTGCTGCCGTTCCGAAGACGGCCGCGCCGATCACGGGCGACAGAAGCCATGAGACGTCGTCGCTCCAGTCGTGTCCCGAGACGACGATCTTGCTCACGTAGCGCTCGCCCGCCGTGAGCGGGTTGACGCGCAGGAGCAGGTCGCCCGCCCATGCCTGTTGCGCCCCGGCGGGAAGCTGCGTCGGGGCGAGGAGGGCGAGGAGCACGAACAGGCTCAACGAGAGGCTGACCCGGTTCGAGGCGACGAAGCAGCTGACCAGGAGGCCCAGCGAGGCGAGGAAGACCGCGATCAGGGTCCCCACGCCGAATCCCGCGACGAGTGTCTCGTCGACGATGCCCACTCCGTGGCCGAGGAACCACACGTACGGGATGGTGATGAGGAACGCCGCGAACCAGAGGGAGAGGGCGGCAAGCAGCTTGCCGGCGGCGATCCCTCGCCGTGAGACCGGAGTCAAGAGCAGGGTCTCGAGCGTCCCGCGTTCGCGCTCGCCGCTCACGGAGTCGGCGGCTACGAGGAGCGTCAGCATCCCACCGACCGCGATTGCCACCTGCAGGGTCAAGCTCGTCGACTCGCGCTGCTCGAGGAAGTTGAGATCGGTATTGGTCGCGACGAGGTAGGCGATTATCCCGACGAGCAGGCTGAATGCGAAGCTCAGGACCAGTCCTCGCCCGCCCAGCCAGAGGTCGCGGGTCTCCTGCTGGAGGACGACGAGCCAGCCGGGCGTCGACCTCGACGATGTCGGCTGTGCCGGATGCGCGAGCTCGTTCATCGTCAGCCGGCCTCGGTCATGGCCAAGAAGGCGTCGCTGAGCCGCGCGCCCTCGAGCTCGAAGGAGCGGAGCTCGACTCCCGCGTCGAGGAGTCGCCGTAGGACGACGTCGAGCTGTGCCTCCCCGACCTCGGCAGTCGGCGAGAACTCGACCTTCAGCCACCCGCCGTGGCCGTCGGATCGCTCGACATGGTCGACCCCCGTCGTGCCGCCGAGGGTGGTGACAGCGCGTTCCGCATGCTCGCCCGTGACCTGGAGCCGGATGCTTCTCGGCGCCGCAGCCTGACGGACGACCTCGGCGACCGTTCCCTGGGCCACGACGTGCCCTCGGTTGAGGATCATGACGCGCGAGCAGTTCTCCTCGACTTCGGCGAGGAGGTGGGAGCACAGGAGCACGGCCGCCCCACGTTCGGAGGCGATGCCACGAACAGTCGCGAGAATCTGCCGCTGGCCTGCCGGGTCGAGCCCGAGCGTCGGCTCGTCGAGGAAGACGACCTGCGGATCGTTGACGACCGCGCGGGCTATGCCCAGGCGCTGGCGCATGCCTCGGCTGTACGTCGCGATCAGGGACTTCCCGCGCTCGCTCAGGCCCACCTTGTCGAGCAGCGTGCGTGCGACCGACTGCGCGCTGGGTCGCGAGTGACCGTAGAGCCGAGCGTGGAAACGCAGGTACTCCTCGCCCGTCTCGCGCCCTGG
>JAIBJO010000010.1 GCA_020029615.1 Actinomycetota bacterium | reverse complement strand
GACACCATGCGCCAGATGGAGTCGCAGATGATGGCGCGCTCCTACGAAGGCTTCCTCAAGTAGGGGCGAGGCTTGCCTCGCCCTCGAGCGACCGCATGAGAATCCTGATCCTCGGCCCGCAGGGGTCCGGCAAGGGAACCCAAGCCAAGCGGATCGCCGAGGCCTACGATGTGCCCCATGTCGCGACGGGCGACATCCTCCGCGCCGCTGTCGCGGACGGGTCCGAGCTCGGTGGGCAGGTCCGTCCGATCCTCGAGCGCGGCGACCTCGTCCCCGACGACCTCATGGTCGGCCTCATCCGCGAGCGGCTCGCCGAGGAGGACGGCTTCGTGCTCGACGGGTTCCCACGCACGATGGCGCAGGCCGAGGCGCTCGACTCGATGCTCGAGGACATCGGCAAGCCGCTCGACGCGGTGATCCTGCTGCAGGTCTCCGACGAGGTCGCAACCGGGCGCCTCCGGGCCCGTGCGGCAGCCGAAGGCCGTGCGGACGACTCGCCCGAGGCCATCCGCAACCGGCTGCGCCTGTACCACGAGCTCACCGAGCTCGTCGTCGATCGGTATGCGCTTGCGGGGATCGAGGTGATCGTCGACGGTGAGCAGACGATGGACGACGTCTTCGCCGCAATCCAGGACGCGCTCGAGGGCGTCGCGGCGGGCCGATGATCATCCGCAAGAGCCCGCGCGAGATCGCGAAGATGGCTGCAGCAGGCGCGCTGGTCGCCGACACGATCGCGTACGTCGGCACCCTCCTCACGCCGGGCGTGACGACCGAGAAGCTTGACGCCGCGGCTGGCACGTTCATTCGCGAACGCGGCGGGATTCCGACGTCCGAGGGATACAAGGGGTATCCCAAAGCGATCTGCATCTCCCCGAACGACGTGGTCGTCCACGGCATCCCCGACGGTTTCGTCGTGGGTGAGGGCGATCTCGTGACGATCGACGTCGGCGTGACCCTGGACGGCTACATCGCGGACAGCGCGTACACGTTCGGTGTAGGCGAGGTCGAGCCCGAGTCGAAGAGCCTGCTCGACACGGCTCAAAACGCTCTCGAGGCCGGTATCGCGGAGGCCGTCGTCGGGAACCGCGTCGGTGACGTCTCGCACGCCGTTCAGACGGTGGTCGAGCGCGCTGGGTTCTCCGTCGTTCGAAGCCTTGTCGGTCACGGCGTCGGACGCCACTACCACGAGGACCCGCACATCCCGAACTTCGGCGCTCCAGGCCGCGGACCGCGACTCTCTGAAGGAATGACGATCGCGATCGAGCCGATGATCACGATGGGCTCCCCCGACGTCAACGTCATGGACGACGGCTGGACGATCCGCACTCAGGACGGCTCGATGTCCGCCCATTTCGAGCACACGGTCGCGATTACCGCCGACGGCCCCCGCATCCTCACTCCCCGGGTCGGGGTGCCGGGCGGCGTGGAGGTCTGAACCCAAGCGTCTCTGCTACGATGTCCCGCCGCGGCGCGGGCGGTTGTTCGCGCCCTTTGTAACGGTGTCGGAGCCAGAATGAATTCTGGCACCGACGCAGTCATCAATCCGTCTACCGAAAGGTCTATCCGCGCGCGAAGTGGCAGTCAAGGAAGAGAAGATCGAGGTGGAAGGCGAGGTCGTCGAAGCGCTCCCCAGCACGATGTTCCGGGTGCAGCTCGACAACGGTCACAGCGTTCTGGCTCGTATCTCCGGGAAGATGCGAAAGCACTACATCCGCATCCTCCCCGGTGACCGCGTCAAGGTTGAGCTCTCTCCCTATGACCTCACCCGCGGCCGAATCACCTTCCGCATGAAGTAACGAGCCAGATGAAAGTACGCCCATCCGTCAAGCCAATGTGCGAGCGCTGCCGCGTGATCAAGCGGCACGGCCGCACGATCGTGATCTGCACGAATCCTCGTCACAAGCAAAGGCAGGGCTGAGCAACGTGGCACGCATCGCCGGCGTCAACCTTCCGACACAGAAGCGGCTCGAGGTCGGGCTGACCTACATCTACGGCATCGGCCGATCGACGGCGCAGAAGACGATCCGCGCGCTCGAGCTCGATCCCGACCAGAAGGTGCGTGACCTCACCGACGAGGAGGTCACGAAGCTCCGCAACTACATCGACTCCGAGCTGGAGGTCGAGGGCGACCTTCGACGCGACCGCGGGCAGGCGATCAAGCGGCTGACGGAGATCGGCAGCTACCGCGGAATCCGGCATCGTCGCGGCCTCCCCGTCCGAGGACAACGGACGAAGACGAACGCGCGCAGCCGCAAGGGCACGAAGAAGACCGTCGGACGCGGCAAGAAGGCAGCCAAATGATGTCAGTCGACTCACTCGCACGTCGGGGCTGCACACGCGCTGCAACGCTTCGCATCGTCGCGTCGTCGGTCGCACCCGTACCTTCCCGGTACGAGCGCTCCCTGCGTCCTTACGCTGCTCGCGTTTCGCGGCGTGCAGCCTCGATCTGCTCGCGAGGCGACTGATGGCGCCTCCTCGCAAGGCCGCGACTCGGGGTCGCACGAGACGCCGAGTCAAGAAGAACATCGCCATCGGGCAGGCGCACATCAAGACGTCGTTCAACAACACGATCGTCACGCTGACCGACGGCGACGGGAACGTCATCGTGTGGGAGTCCGCCGGCTCCGCAGGCTTCAAGGGATCGCGCAAGTCGACCCCGTTCGCGGCGCAGGTTACGGCGGACAACGCAGCGCGAAAGGGAATGGAGCACGGGCTGCAGAAGGTCGAGGTGTTCGTGAAGGGCCCGGGCTCCGGTAGGGAGACGGCGATTCGCTCGCTGCAAGCGGCCGGGCTCGAGATCCTCGGCGTCAAGGACGTCACCCCCCAGGCGCACAACGGAGTGCGGCAACGGAAGAGACGGAGAGTCTGATGCATCTTTGGTCCTCGCTGCTCTTCCCCGCGAAAAGTGCGCAGCACTTTTCGCGGCTGGACGGAGTGCGGCAACGGAAGAGACGGAGGGGTTAGGGCCATGGCGCGAGATCTGGGACCGAAGTGCCGCCTGTGCCGTCGCGAGGGTCTGAAGCTGTTCCTCAAGGGCGAGCGCTGCCTCACCGAGAAGTGCGCCGTCGAGCGCCGGAGCTATCCGCCCGGCGAGCACGGCCGCGGGCGCATCAAGCAGAGCCAGTATCTGCTCCAGCTGCGCGAGAAGCAGAAGGCTCGCCGCTACTACGGCTTGCTCGAGCGGCAGTTCCGCTCGACCTACGAGCGGGCGGCGCGCGGGCTCGGCGCTCCCGGCGAGAACCTCCTGAGAATGCTCGAGACGAGGCTCGACAACGTCGTCTACCGACTCGGCTTCGCGGGCTCGCGAGCACAAGCGCGCCAGCTCGTGCGGCACGGGCACTTTCAGGTCAACGGCCGCCGCGTGAACATCCCGAGCTACGGCGTCCGCCCGAACGACGTCGTCTCGCTCAAGCCGGGGAGCCCGGTGGAACAGCTCGTTCGGGACGCCACCGATCTCACG
Organism: Actinomycetota bacterium; assembly: GCA_020029615.1. Taxonomy (GTDB): domain Bacteria; phylum Actinomycetota; class Thermoleophilia; order Gaiellales; family Gaiellaceae; genus GMQP-bins7. The sequence goes on along the minus strand of JAIBJO010000010.1, from coordinate 29,938 downwards.
GCAGCAGTCGCTCCCTGGCTGCAGGCCGACCACGACGGGCTCACGGGCACGGTGCTCAAGTGGCCGGAGCGGGACGAGATCGACGCCCCCGTCCAGGAATCACTGATCGTCGAGCTCTATTCGAAGTAGGGGCGAGGCTCGCCTCGCCCTGATGAACCGGAACACGAAAGGATCACCTTGGCCACACGAACCAGCCTGATGGAGTTTCAGACTCCGAGGATCGTCCACGAGGACGCCGACGACCATCGTGGCGTCTTCGCGATCGAGCCGCTCGACCGCGGCTTCGGTCACACATTCGGGAACTCGCTTCGTCGCGTGCTCCTCTCCTCGCTCGAGGGCGCGGCCGTGACCGCGGTGAAGATCGAGGGCGTCGCCCACGAGTTCACGACCCTGAACGGCGTTCGCGAGGACGTGACGGACATCATCCTCAACCTCAAGAACCTCATCGTCCGCCTGCACGGCGCATCGCCGGAGATCGAGGTCTACATCGCCAAGAAAGGCGCGGGTCTCGTGACGGCTGCCGACATCGAGGCGCCGGCCGACCTCGAGATCCTCAATCCGGAGCTCGAGATCGCCCACGTCTCCGACAAGGGGAAGCTCGAGATGACGCTCACCATCGGTCGCGGCCGGGGATACGTGCCCGCCGAGCTGAACCGCGGGCCCGAGACGACGATCGGCGTGATCCCCATCGACTCGATCTTCTCCCCGGTGCGGCGCGTCGCCTACGAGGTCGAGGCCGCTCGCGTGGGGCAGCGGACGGACTACGACAAGCTCGTCCTCGACGTGACGACCGACGGGTCGCTTGACCCTCGCGACGCCATCGCTCAGGCGGCCGAGATCCTCGTCCGCCAGCTGATGATCTTCACCGATCTCGACGCCATCGAGGGGCTTGGCGAGACGACCGCCGAAGCGGCCGCCGAGGCGCCTGTCATGCACGGGATGGAGAACTTCCCGATCGAAGAGCTCGAGCTCGGCGTCCGCTCCTACAACTGCCTGAAGCGTGTCGGTATCGAGACGATCGGCGATCTCACCTCGAAGTCGGAGAACGAGCTCGTTGCGATCCCGAACTTCGGCCGCAAGTCGATCGAGGAAGTCCGCGCGGCGCTCGGGGCCCATGGGCTGACACTCAAGGGCGAGGAGCTCGTCTGACGTGAGGCACCAGCGATCCGGCAAGAAGCTCGGGCGGGACACCGCCCATCGCAAGGCGCTCTACTCGAATCTTGCGGGTGCCCTGATCGAGCACGGCCGGATCTCCACGACGGAGGCCAAGGCGAAGGCCGTCAAGCCGTTCGCCGAGAAGATGATCACGTTGGGCAAGCGCGGCGACCTCCACGCACGGAGGCAGGCGCTCGCCGCGCTTCGCTCCAACGACGTCGTGCACAGGCTGTTCGCCGACGTCGCGCCGCGTTTCGCGGAGCGGCCCGGTGGCTACACGCGCATCGTGCGACTCGGCCAGCGCCAGGGCGATGCGGCCGAGATGGTCTACCTCGAGCTCGTGGATTACGAGCCAGCCGTCACACCGTTTGCACCCGCACGCGCGCAGCGCGAAGAATCGGCTTCCAGCGAGGCCTAGAGCACATCCTTTCGGGAGTACGCTGGCGGCGTGCTCTTCCTGATCGGCGTATTGCTCGCCATCTTCGTGCTCCCGTCCCCGTGGGGGCTCGTGGCGATCGCCGTCGGCGCGATCTTCGACATCGCCGAGACCACCCTCTTCCTCTGGTGGTCGAAGAGGCGCAAGGCCTCCGTGGGAGTGGGGATGCTGGTGGGGAAGACCGGTGTCGCGGTCGGCTCCCTGTGGCCCGAGGGCCAGGTGAAGGTGAACGGCGAGATCTGGAAAGCGCGCTGCGCCGGGGGCTGCGACGCTGGAACGACGATCGTGGTCCGCGCAATAGACGGCTTGACGCTCGAAGTGGATCCGGCCTGACGTGATACGGGCGACTCTCGGAGCCGTCCTCGTCCCGTGCGTCGCAGCCGCGACCGTCGGCGCGGCAGTCATGGATTGGGAGATGCGTGCGGCGATGCCTGTCCCGCGCACCGAGGTCGCTGCAGCTGCGCTCGGGAGTGAGGTCGTCGTTCTCGGAGGCCTCACCCTCGACCGGGGCGCGTCTCGACGAGTGGATGCGTACTCGCCCGAGCTCAACCGCTGGCGCCGTCTGCCCGATCTTCCGGTCGGCGTCCATCACGCAATGGCGGCTGCGGACGGAGTGCGCCTCTACGCCTTCGGTGGTTACACGGCTCAGGGCGTGCCGCTGCGGACGGCGTTCGTCCTCGAGCGAATGCGTTGGCGTGCCCTTCCTCGCATGCCCTTTCCACGTGCGGCTGCGGGTGTGGGGATCGCTCGACGACGGATCGTCGTCGCGGGCGGAGTCGGAGCTGGCGGTCGTCTCGCGCGAAATGCGCTCTCGTTCGACCTACAGTCGCGGCAGTGGTCGGTCGTGGTCGGGCCGACTGCGCGCGAGCATCTCGGCGTGACCGCCTATCAGGGGATCGTCTACGCCGTCGGCGGCAGGACCTCCGGACTGGACACGAACCTGCTGCATTTCGAGTCCTATCGGCCGGGGCAGAAGTCCTGGCAACGGCTGGCGCCCGTTCCGAGTGCACGCGGCGGCACGGGAGCAGCTGCTTACGACGGCCTCGTCCTGTCCGCGGGCGGGGAGGAGCCGGGTGGAACGATCGCCGACGTGCTCGCCTACCGGATCGCCGAGCGGCGCTGGGTGCCGCTTCCGGACCTGCCGACCCCGCGCCACGGCGCCGGCGTTGCCGCGCTCGGCGGACGCCTCTTCGTCATCGGAGGCGGCCCGGAACCGGGTCTGACGGTCAGCTCGGCGAACGAGGCGCTCGCCCTCGGTCCGTAGGCGGGAGCACTCTCTGTCCAGCCCGCTCTCGTCTCCGGACGTGCCAGCGGCGCCACTCAGGCAGCAGCATCGAGTCGTCGCGGTTCGCGCGCCATGATGTCACGTCGTGACGCTCAAGCTGGCGCTCGAGTACGACGGCACCGGATTCCACGGCTGGGCTCGCCAGCCCGGTCTGCGGACGATCGAGGGTGTCGTGCGCGATGCACTGGATGCGGTGTTCCCGCGCTGGGACGGTCTCGCAGTGGCGGGTCGCACCGATGCCGGTGTGCATGCAACGGGTCAGGTCGCGAGCCTCGACGCCGAAGGCGGACCTCCCGCCGACCGGGTAGCCGAGGCGCTGAACGCAGCGCTCCCGGCCGACGTCTCGGTGCTGAAGGCCTCGGAAGCGTCGGAGGGCTTCCATGCGCGGTTCTCTGCGCGGGCGCGCTCGTACCGTTACAAGGTCGTCGCCAGCGCCACGCGACCTGCGCTCGAGGCGCGACGAGTGCTCTGGTGGCCGCGGCCCGTGGACACCGCTGCGCTCCAGGCGGTCGCGGCCGTCGTTGTCGGAGAGCACGACTTCCGTGCGTTCACGCCGACGGAGACGCAACACGAGGTGCTCCGGAGGAATGTCAGTGCAGCGCGCTGGAAGTGCGAAGGCGTTCGAATGGATTTCACCATCACCGCCGACAGCTTTCTCCGGCACATGGTGAGGACGCTGGTCGGGACGATGCTCGAGGCCGGCGCCGACGGCCCGGAGCGAATGGAGGCACTTCTCGAAGGTCGGCCTCGCACAGAGGCGGGCCTTAGTGCTCCGCCGTGGGGCCTGTACCTCGAGCGCGTCGACTACTGACGCGTCTGTCCGCGCCAACGCCCTGTAGGGCCAGACCGCGGCTCGTGGCTACGATCGCCGCATGCGCTTCCCGATCGTGCTGTTCGACCTCGATGGCACCCTGATCGACTCGGGGCCGATCATCATCGCCTCGATGCAGCACTCGGTCCGGACCGTGCTCGGCCGCGAGATACCCCCGGAGGAGCTCGGCCTGACGATCGGTGGTCAGGGAATCGTCGCGCAGATGCAGGCGATCGACGCCGAGCACGCCGATGCGTTGCTCGAGGCGTACAAGGAGCACAACGACGGGCTCCACGACACTCTGGAGGCGTTCGACGAGCTCCTCGAGCTCCTCCCGTCACTCAGGGCGGAGGGCCGGAGGCTAGGGATCGTGACCGCCAAGCGTCATCGAACCGTGGAGCTGGCGCTCGAACGGTTCCCGGCGCTTCGAGCCGAGTTCGCGGTGGTCGTCGCGCACGAGGACACGAGCCGTCACAAGCCCGATCCGGATCCGGTCCTCCTGGCCGTCGAGCGGCTCGGGGGCACTTCCGCCGACGCCGCCTACGTGGGCGATTCCCCGTTCGACATCAGGGCCGCAAAGGCCGCTGGTGTGCACGCCGTCGCCGTCGGATGGGGAGGCATCCATCCCGACGAGCGTCTTCTCGCCGAGGCTCCGGACGCGTTCGTCAGGTCTGCGGCGGAGCTGCTCCGTGTCCTCTGAGGCGGTGTCGACCGAGCGACGGGCGGCCGAGCTTCGGAGGCTGATCGAGCATCACAACTATCGCTACCACGTCCTCGACGACCCGGAGATCCCGGATGTCGCCTACGACGTGCTCTTCGACGAGCTCCGGTCTCTCGAGGAAGCACACCCGGAGATCGTCTCTGCCGATTCACCGACCCAGCGGGTCGGGGCGCCGCCGGCCGAGGGCTTCCGCAAGGTCGACCATCACTCGCCGATGGGCTCGCTCGAGAAGGTGACGACACGCGAGGCGCTCGAGAGGTGGGCCGACGACGTGCGCAAGCGGCTCGGGACCGACGAGCCCGTGGCCTACGTCCTCGAGCCGAAGATCGACGGCTCGGCGGTCTCGCTCGTCTACGAGCGCGGGACTCTCGTCCGGGGAGCGACGCGTGGCGACGGCGAGCGTGGGGAGGACGTGACCGTGAACCTTCGCACCATCGAAGCGATCCCGCTGCGAATGCTCGACCAGGGAAGCGCGGCGCCGCCCGCTCTGGTCGAAGTGCGCGGAGAGGTCTACTTCCCACTCGACGGCTTCGCCCGCTTCAACGATGCGCAGGTCGCTGCGGGACGCAAGCCGGCTCCGAACGCACGCAATGCGGCTGCGGGCTCTCTCCGACAGCTGAACCCGGCCGTAACCGCGGAGCGGCCGCTCTCGATCTTCGCCTACGGCATCGGCGTGCTCGAAGGGGCAGAGCTCGCGACCCAGTGGGAGACGCTCGAGTGGCTCCGAGCACGGGGCCTTCGTACGAACCCGAGTGCCGAGCGCCTGGAGGCGATCGCGGCCGTTGCCGATACGTGCGTCGCCTGGGAGTCGCGCCGAGCAGACCTCGGCTACGAGATCGACGGGATCGTGATCAAGGTCGACTCGTTCGACCAGCAGCGCAGGCTCGGCTCCCTACACGGCCGGCCGCGCTTTGCGCGCGCGTTCAAGTGGGCGCCTACCTCGGCGGTGACTCGCCTCCTGAAGATCCACGTGCGCGTCGGCCGTACCGGTGTGCTCAACCCCCTCGCCGAGCTCGAGCCGGTCCACGTGGGCGGCGTGACGGTGTCGAGCGCGACGCTGCACAACGAGGACGACATTCGGCGCAAAGACATCCGCGAAGGCGATCTCGTGATCGTCCAGCGTGCCGGCGACGTCATCCCACAGGTCGTCGGGCCCGCCGGGGAGCACGAGTCGGGAACGAAGCCCTGGCGGATGCCCAGGCGCTGCCCGCTGTGCAAGGCGCAGGTGGTCAGGCCCGACGGAGAGGTCATGCATCGCTGCCCCAACCGGGCCTGTCCCTCTCGTGGACTGGAGACGCTCTATCACTGGGTCGGCAGTGCACTCGACATCGAGAACGTCGGAGCGAACACGATCAAGAAGCTCTGGGACGAGGGCATGGTCCGCTCGCTTCCCGACCTCTACCGGCTCACGGCCGGCCAGCTCGCCGAGCTCGACGGCTTCGCCGAGATCTCTGCCACCCGCGCCTTCGCGTCTATCCAGCAGTCCAAGGAACAGCCGTTTTCCCGCGTTCTGTTCGGCTTGAACATTCCGAAGGTCGGCTGGGTCATCGCCCGCAGCCTCGCCTTGCACTTCGGCACCGTCGACGCACTCATGCGGGCCTCCCTGGAGCAACTCGAGGAGATCGACGGCATCGGCCCCGATCGTGCCGAGTTGATCGCGGAATGGTTCGCCGACGGCGAGAACCGCGTGCTCGTCGACGAGCTACGAGCTCTGGGGCTCCAGTTTGCGACCGCCCAATACGAGCAGCCTTCCGCAGGCCCGCTCAGCGGCAGTCAGTACGTGATCACCGGGACGCTCCAGGCGTGGTCTCGCGAGCAGGCGAAGGCTGCTCTCGAGGCGCTCGGCGCGAAAGTCACGGGTTCCGTGTCGAAGAGGACGACCGCCGTGATCGTCGGCGAGTCCCCGGGCTCCAAGGCTGCGAAGGCCGATGAGCTCGGCGTGCCAGTCCTCGCGGAGGCGGACTTCGCCCGATTGCTAGAGCCAGATGCTTGATCGGAAATTCACGCGGGCCGAATGACGGCCACGACACGGCGCCGGATCGCCACCCGCGCGCGTCGCACAGGCTGCAAGCCTGCACGACGCGTACGTGCGGACGCCCGGCTTGGTCGTGACCGACCTCGACTGCGCGCCAATTTCCGATCAAGCATCTAGGAACGCGCTAGCACCGTCACGAATCGGTCCTGGGCGGCGCGCGCCGACCAGTACGGGACCGGCGAGCCGTTCTGGAGGATCGCGAACACGTACCTTCGACGTACGAAGCCGGCCAACGCGGACGCGCGCAGCGTCGTTCCCGTCTTCGCGATCACGCGGCCGCGGGTGGGGCGCGTGTCGAGCCGCTTCTCCAGCGTTCCCGAGATCCCCGCCACCGCGAACGACTCGAAGAAGGAGCCTCGAGTCGTCGGATCCGTCGCTCCCGCTCGAAGGACGGCTGCGAGGGCCTGAGCGGTGAACCGGTCGAAGCGCGAGAGCCCCGATCCGTCAGCGATGCGGACTCCTGCGAGCGGCACACCCGCCGCGACCAAGGATCTCCGGACGACCCGTGCTCCCGACGTCGTCGAGCCGGGCGCGGCGATGGTCGCGCCGAGCTCCTTCAACAGCAGCTCGGCGACGAAGTTGTCGCTGTCGGCGTTGACGCGGTGCAGGAGCGACGACAGCGGCTCGGACAGGTCGAACGCGATCGACAGGGCGTGGGCCGGTGCCTGGCGGGCGCCCGCTCGACCGGTGACGTCGACCCCACGCTGCTCGAGGGAGGTCACGAGCGCACGAGCGGCCGCGATCGCGGAGCCGTTCGCGCCGATGAGCGGAACGCCGGCGACCGACAGCGCGGACAGCGGCCTCGACTCGATGCCCAGGTACGACGACTTCCACCCGAGCGCGTCCCGTCGCGCGTCGAAGTGCGTGTCATCCCCGAAGACACGGCCTTCGACTCGCCTGATCCCGGTTGCGGCGAACCTACGCGCCAACCGATCGAGATCCGCACGTGTCAGGGTCGGATCGCCCAGCCCGACGAGCCACAGGTTGCCCAACCAGGCCCGGCCGGAGCGCGTCCCGGAGCCCATGAGCTCCGTGCGGAAGCGGTACCGCGGACCGAGTTCGCGCAGCGCCGTGAAGGAGACCGCCAGCTTTTCGGCCGAGGCGGGAAGGAGGGGCAGACGTGCGTTCGAGGAGTACACGGTCTCGCCGGTGCGGATGTCCAGCGCGATCGCGGCGGTTCGACCCGGGGCGATGCCCGGTGTCTCGAGAGCTCGATCGAGCGAGACGGCGAGACCAGGTGTCGCCGCGTGTGTGGTTGCGATACCCGCCAGCAGCGCGACAGCGGCGACGAGCCCGGCGACGCCGACCTGCACACATCTCATGAGGGAACTGTGTACCGGAGGCAGCCGACGACGGCGGGCGCTACCGGTAGACGGTGATCGTCACCGTTTGGCGGCCCCAGCTGCGAGCCAATGCGGTGCTTGGAAACCACAGGTCGATGATCCGGCCCTTGATGGCCGTCCCGACGTCTGCGGCGAGACCAGGCCCGTAGCCCGGGATGTGCAGCTTCGTCCCGAGCGGGATCAGCTTCGGGTCGACGGCTACGACCCCCTTGCGTACAGGCACGCCGAGCGCCGTTCTGCCCGGCAGGTAGTACGCGACCGCGTCGACCTTCAGGCGGTACGGAGCGTGGCTGGTCGGTTGGCCGGATGCGGGACTCCCAACGACCACTGCAACTCCACTCAGGACCGTGACGAGCACAGGTCCCCACCTTCGCATTCCCCTGGCCACGAAGTGCCGACCCTACCACAGTGCCGAGGCTTGTGCGAGCAGGCGAAGCCCTGTTTTGCAGAGATTTTGGCTTTTGTTGAAGGTTGCAGCCATCCGTCGAGGCTGCTAGGGTGCGGCACTTGTGACGGGCCAGACCGCCACCGGCGGATCGGTTCGGGACCAAGAAGGGGCTGACAGGGGAGGCCCGAGACCCGGACGGATGCCGATAGCCGTATTGCTCGCGGCGTTGTCCGCCGCGCTGCTGCTCGCCGCTGGACCCGCGGCAGCAGACCCCATCGGATCGAAGCGTGAGCAGGCGCAGGCCGTCATGGCGGAGGTCCAGCAGCTCGATTCGAGTCTCGCGAAGTCGATCGAGGCGTACAACTACGCGAACATCGAGCTCGATCGGATCGACCAGGACCTCGTCTCGAACGGGAAGCACCTCGTCGCCGCACGCAGGAGCCTCGTCGTCGCGCAAGGGCGGATCGCGCAGCGTCTTCGTGACCTCTACGTCTACGGGGAAGGCGACTCCACGCTCGAGGTGATCCTCGGCTCGCGGAGCCTCGACGACATCATCGCCCGGCTCGATGCGATCGAGCGAGTGTCGAGCCAGGACGCAAGAATCCTGAAGGCCGTCAAGAAGTACCGCAAGGAGGTCGAGACGCGCCGCGCGCAGCTGCGCGACGCACGTGCCGATCAGGCAAGAGTCGTCGCCGACCGCGCCGCACAGAAGGCATCGATCGAAGGTCGCCTTGCCGAACGGCAGCGACTCCTCGCGTCCGTCAAGGACGAGATAGCCCAGCTGCAGGCCGAAGAGCAAGCCCGCCAGGCAGCGCTGGCACAGCAGGCACGAGCTCGTGCGCAGGCCGCGCAGCTGGCTGCTCAGGCGCAGGCGCAGGCCGACAGTGCGCAGGCGAGCTACGACGACGCGTATGTCGCTCCGGCATACGTCGCGGACGTCCCGGCGGCCCGCTACTCACACGTCGTGCCCATTGCGCTCCAGTACCTCGGCGTGCCGTACGTATGGGGCGGATCGAGCCCCTCCACCGGCTTCGACTGTTCCGGTTTCATCATGTACGTCTTCGCGCAGGTGGGTGTGTCGCTTCCCCATCATGCGGCGTCGCAGTTCGGCTACGGGACCCCGGTCGCACGGGAGCAGCTCGAGCCGGGAGACCTCGTCTTCTTCGACGGGCTCGGCCATGCCGGGATCTACATCGGCGGCGGCCAGTTCGTGCACGCGCCCCACACCGGCGACGTCGTCAAGATCTCGAGCTTGTACGACTCGTGGTACGCCGGTACCTGGGTCGGCGGCCGACGGCTCTAGACGAATCCGGGCGCTAGCCTCCGAAATCCTGCGTGGGCTCGGTGTACGGCCGGGCGTAGAGCCCTTCGATCTCGGCCGCAAAGTGGTCCTGCACGGCGCGTCGCCGGAGCTTGAGCGTCGGCGTGATTTCGCCCTCGGCCATCGTGAAGTCGCGTGGGAGGATCGCGAACCGCTTCACCTGCTCGAAGCGTGAGCGCTCGCGGTTCGCTTCGTCGACAACCTCCTGGAGCAGCGAACGCACCCGCTCGTCGTCGGCCAGCGAGGCGACGTCGCCCTCGATGCCCTCGGCCGTCGCCCAGCGGACGATCTCGTCCGGCTCGAGTGTGACGAGCGCTGCGACATAGGGGCGCTTGTCGCCGACGACGAGTGCCTGGGAGACGTACTTCGACATCTTCAGGTCGTTCTCGATGTTCTGAGGAGCGACGTTCTTTCCGCCCGCGGTGACCAGGATGTCCTTCTTGCGATCGGTGATACGGAGGAAGCCGTCCCCGTCGAGCTCGCCGATGTCGCCGGTCTTGAGCCAACCGTCTTCGCCGAGCACGGCAGCCGTTGCCTCGGGATCCTTGTAGTACCCCTGGAAGACCGTGTCCGAGCGAATCTCGATCTCGCCGTCGGGGGCGATCCGGATCTCAAAGCCCGGCAACGGCTGCCCGACGGAGCCGAAGCGATAGAGGTCGGGTCGATTCGTGCTGCAGGCGGTCGTGCACTCGGTGAGCCCGTAGCCCTCCGTGATGCGAAGCCCGATCGCGTCGAAGAACTCGATGATGTCCTTGGCCAAAGGAGCCCCTCCCGAGCCAGGCATGCGGAGACGCCCGCCGAACGGCGCACGGACCTTGCTGAACACGAGTCGATCGGCGATGCGGTGCTTCACCCGTAGGGGTCCTGGTATGGGCCTGCCCTCGCTCTCGAGGTGGCTGACCTCGCGGCCGATGGGGAGTGCCCAGTCGATGAGGCGTCTCTTGGTGCCCGTCGCCGCGTCGAATCGCGCGAGAACCGCCGAGTGCACCTTCTCGTAGACGCGGGGAACGCTCGGCAGCAACATAGGGCGAACCTGCGGGAGTGCCTCGGCGACACGGAGCGGATCCGCGAGGAACGCGATGGTGAAGCCGACGTGCGCTCCTAGGAGCAGCATCAGCCTCCCGTAGTTGTGCGCCAGTGGAAGGTAGAGGAGCATGACGTCGTCCTCGCGGTAATACGTCGTCTCCATTCGGTCGACGACGCTCGCCATCTCGTAGTAGTTGAGGTTCGAGAGCATGCAGCCCTTCGGCGGGCCGGTCGTGCCGGACGTGTAGATGATCGTGAAGAGGTCCTCCTCGCCGATCGCATCGGTGGCTTCGTCGAGCGCGCCCGGGTTGGCAGTCGCGAAGTTGCGCCCGTGCGTGGCAAGGCTCTCGAGATCGTGATACGTCAGCACGTGTTGCAGGGAACGGAGCTCACTCGCGACGTCTTCGACCTTCGCCAATTGCCCGGCGTCCTCGCAGACGATCCCGCTTGCCTCCGAATGAGCGAGGAGATAGCCGACGTCGCGCGCCGAGCTCGACGCGTATACGGGTATCCCTACGGCGCCGATGTGCGCCAGCGCGAAGTCGAGCAGCGCCCAGTCGAGCGTGTTTCGCGCCAGGAGCGCGAATGTGTCGCCCTTGCGGACACCTCGTGCGAGCAGCCCGTTGGCGTACGCGCGCACGCGCTCGTCGGCGTCGCTCCAAGAGACCTCGCGCCAACCGTCCTCGGTCTCGACCAGGTAAGCAGCCCCCGAGCGCTGCGTGCCGACCGCGTCGCGCCACAGCCGGGCGATCGTCCGGCTCTGATCCGAACGACGAGGCTCGCGTGCGGCGGAAACCGTCTCGGCCACTTTTCTGAGCTTAGCCCGGAAGGTGTTCGCGGTTTTAGGTCGAACCTCCTTGGTCCCAGACAACCGGTGCCAGGCTTCGGCATGGCACCTCCTGTGGAATACCCTTCAGCACATGCGCACAACCTGGAACGGCTCGCTCAGCTTCGGCCTGGTCTCGATCCCGGTCGGCCTCGCTCCGGCGACGAAGCCTGCTGCGCGCCAGTCGGACGTCTCGTTTCGGCTGCTTCACCGCGAGTGCTCTACGCCCATCAAGCAGAAGCGGTGGTGCCCGACTCACGATCGCGAGGTCACGCAGGACGAGATCGTCCGCGGATTCGAGGTGACGAAGGGGCAGTTCTTGATCGTGGAGGACTCGGACCTCGAGGCCATCGAGCGCGCCGACGACTCGCGTTCCATCGAGATCACGAGGTTCGTGCAGGAGGAGACCGTCGATCCCGTGTACTTCGATCGCACGTACTTCCTCGTGCCCGCATCGGGAACGGCGCAGCGCCGCCCGTACGTCCTGCTGCTCGAAGCGATGCAACAGACGGGGACGGCTGGGATCGGGCGTTTCATCCGCTCCGGCCGCGAGAGCCTCTGCCTCGTCCGTGCGAAGGGTGACGCGCTCGCGCTCGAGACGCTGTTTCTCGCTGAGGACGTGCACTCGCAGGCGGAGATCTCCGAAGCCGTCGAAGGCACTGCGGTCAAGAAGTCCGAGCTCGACCTGGCTCGTCAGGTGATCGAGACTCTCGAAGGCGAGTTCGAGCCATCCGAGCTCGTGAGCGAGTATCGCCGCGACCTCAAGGCCCTGCTCGAGGCCAAGATGAGCGGTGAGGAGCTCGCGGTGCCCGAGCCCGTGGTGGTGGCGCCGGTGATCGACCTGATGGAAGCGCTGAAGGCGAGCGTCGCTGCAGCGAAGGGCAAGCCGGCCGACGCCGAGAAGCCTGCCGCTCGCGCGAAGTCGAGGGCGCGAAGCAAGGCCCGTTAGCCGCCGAGGGCGATCTCGCCGGCTGCGGACGCGAGGACCACCCGTCTGACTGCGCTGCGGCCCGGCCGAACGCGAAGCGGGAGGGACGAGTGGTCGTCGAGCCAGTGTCTCAGCTGCTCGGGGTTTCCCTCGAGATCGATGCGCGAGATCGAGGCTGCCGGCGTCGTGCCGGCTGGAAGCGAGCCCGGGAAGGTCGAGGCAGCGGCCCATTCGACGAAGAACGGAAGCGAAGGGTCGCTCGCGGCCTCGTCGATGCCTGCCGCGCGCCAGCGTAGGACGCGACCATCCGGCTTGATGCGCGAGCCGTGCTGCACGACCAACCCGAGTCTGCTCGCGGTCACGTCGAGGTTCACCGGGCGCACTGCCCAGCCGATCGGAGCCCCGGTAGCAGTCGCACCCGACGAGACCCAGCGTCCGAACGCGCTCCGCGCCGACTTCCGCTCGTCCACGACTGCAACAAGCTCGAGAAAAGCCCTACCGAGCGGCACGATCCGGTTGGCCGCCGTCCCCCAGCTGGGGTGGCGACCACCTGGAAGCGTGCTGAGCCCATGCTTCTCGGCGAGGGCGCGCGATCCGTCGTCGAGGTCGAGCACGGCGACCACGACGTGATCGAGCTCGATCATCGGCTTCGGCGACACCGCGCGTCGCGCCGACTCGTCGCGCGCGTCAGGACTGCGTTGACGAAGCTCCCGCCGCGACGGCCTCGTGTGACGCCTGGAACAGCGTCTTGTCGATCTTGCCTTGGTAGATCGGCACGCCTTCCTCGACGCAGATGCGGATGACCTCGTCTCGGTCCATCCCGAGCTCCTTCGCGAGCTCTTCAGGCGTCAGGTGGTTCGCCATCGGTACCTCCTTCGGGCAACAAAAAAGCCCGCCAGCACGATTTGCGCAGTCGGGCTCTGGTCATTCTCTTGTCGGGCGGGTCAACCGTCCCGCCTCTCGAGAGCTTCCGTCACGGTCTGAGCATACTGCGGGTCCACCGGCCCGTGCAACGGCTCCGCCACGCCTATTGGCAGCCGGTAGCCTATGCCGCGCTCGGGGTGTGGCGCAGCCTGGTAGCGCGCTCCGTTCGGGTCGGAGAGGCCCCCAGTTCAAATCTGGGCACCCCGATTTCGGGCGGGGGGAAACCTGCGGTTTCCCCCCGCCTGCCCCCCTTCCCTTGGCGTCGGGTGCGAGTGACGCGTTCGCCAGGCCTGCGGGCGAGTGAATCGCCCTTCGGCCTCCGGCCTGGCCGACTACTCGGTTCGCTCTGATCGCGACCTATTCTCTGTCCCGTGCTCCGGGCTGTTCTCTTCGACGTCGACTTCACGCTGTTTCGGCCCGGGCCCGAGCTCGGGCCCGAGGGGTACAGGCGCGTCGGGGAGCGACACGGGCTGACGCTCGATCCCGACCGCTACTCGTACGCACGAGCCGCGGCGATCGAGACGTTGCAGCGCAACCACGAGCTCGTCCACGACGAGGAGATCTGGATCGCCTTCACCGAGCAGATCGTGCTTCGCATGGGCGGCGACCCGGGTGACGCGCGCGCCTGCGCGACGGACATGGTGCGCGAGTGGGAGCGCCACGAGAACTTCTCGCTCTACGAGGACGCATTGCCCGTGCTCGCCGAGCTCCGCCGGCACCACCTGAAGATCGGACTCATCTCGAACGGTCAGCGTGACCTGGACGAGTTCGCGTCGCACCACGATCTCGCAGTCGACGCGATCGTGGGCTCGAAGGCGCACGGGCGAGTGAAGCCGCACCCCTCGATCTTCGTTGCGGCGCTGGAAGCACTTGCCGCAGCACCCGACGAGGTCGCGATGGTGGGCGACAGCTACGAGGACGACATCGAGGGGGCTAGGGCACTCGGAATCCGCGCGATCCTCCTCGATCGCGACGGTGTCCGGCCCGAGGCGCCGGACCGGATCGATTCTCTTCTCGCGCTCCCCGCTGCACTCGGCTTGACGGTCATCTGAGCTCACCTCGTGGCCAGAGCCGCAAGGTGCCTCACGCGTGCCCGAGCTCCCTCCGCCACGTGCCGGTATGTGCTCCCAGCGGCACCACGTGCGACTCGGCCTCTGGGACGGCACCGAAGACACTCGCAGCCTCGGCGCGTGTCCAGACCGGTCCCACGCACACGTCCTCGTCACCGAAGTGCGCGAGCCAGTCGGCCATGCTGCGCTGCACGAATGTCTCCGCCAGTTCCGTCGCGAGTCCCTCCTGGTTTTCGTCGTAGTGCAGTGCGGCAAGCTCCGGCCGATCGACGAGCTCGCATAGCCGACGAAAGAACTTCGGCTCGAGCGCGCCGACAGTGAGGTGACGACCGTCCCGAGTCGCGTACATGCGGTAACAGGCGAGCCCGCCGGTCAGGAGGCGCGGGATGGGCTCGACCCCGAGCCGGTGGGCGACGAGGTCGTGGGAGCGCGCGGCCATGGAGACGACGATCCGAGCCCCACGGCCCGTTCGGGCACGTTCCAGAAGTGCCGCGAGGACTTGCGTGACCGCGCCGAGCGCTCCGGCCGTGAGATCGGCGACCTGGATCGGCGGGAGCTCGGGCGCCGTGTCCTCCAGCACCCCGCTCCAGCCGAGGTAGTTCACGTCATGGCCCGCCCGGTATCGATGCGCTTCGGAATCTCCGAAGCCCGTGACCGAGCAGTAGACCGTGGTCTGCGGGACGTCGTCAGGCCCGACCCCGAGCCGCGCGGCCACTCCGGGCCTGAATCCTTCGAGCACGACGTCGGCGCCCGAGCAGAGCGCTCTCGCGAACACCGCATCGCGAGGTAGCTCGCAGACGACGGACTCGGTGCCTCTGCGAAGCGCTGCGTCCCACGTCGCGGCTGTGGTTCGCATCGGGTCGCCTTCAGGCGGTTCGACACGCACAGCGCGTGCGCCAAGGCGCGTGAGCTCGCGGGTGGCGTACGCGCCCGGGAGGTAGCGGGTGAAGTCGACGACGAGTGTCCCCGCGAGCGGTTGCACGCGGGCGCAGCGTACCTCTATCCTCGTCGTCGTTGACTGACCGTTCAATCGGCCACCGAGACAAACGCAAGCAGATCCTCGACGCGGCGATCCGCGTGTTCGCGGACCATGGCTACCACCGAGCCCGGGTGGGCGACATCGCCGAGGACGCGGGCGTCGCGCACGGCTTGCTGTATCACTACTTCGCGTCGAAGGACGATGTCCTGCGCACGATCTTCGTCGAGAACTGGGGGGAGCTCATCGCGCGTTTTCGCGCTGTCGAAGCTGCGGACGAACCGGCCCAGGAGAAGCTCGTGGGCATTGCGAAGATCCTGCTGCGGACGTGGCGCAACAATCCCGCCCTCGTCACGGTAATGGTTCGGGAGGTCGCGCGGAGCCAGGAGCTCCAGGCGCAGGTCGATGATGTGGGGGAGGCGTTCGCGATCATCCAGCGGGTCATCGAGGAGGGCCAGGCGACAGGGATGTTCCGACGTGACGTCGACGCGCGCCTGGCGAGCTGGCTGGTCTACGGCGGGCTCGAGGAGGTGCTCACCGGCTGGGTGCTGGGCCAGCTCCCGGACGGGGAGGAGGATGTCGCCAGAGCCGAGAGCACGGCGATCGAGGTAGCGCTGCGCGGACTTGCTGTCTAGGCTCATCCGTGTGGGCGTCTTCAATCTGAACGCTGACGAGTGGGATCGGGTCGAAGAACGAGTCGGCTGGCGGAGCAAGGACGCCTGGGTCGGTGCTCGTATCGGCGCCGAGCTCCTCGGCGGGAGCCTGTACGAGCTCGAGCCGGGTGATCGCCTCTGGCCGTACCACACACATCACGCGAACGAGGAGTGGCTGATCGTCGTTCGCGGCCGCCCGACACTGCGCACACCGGACGGTGAGCAGGAGCTCGACGAAGGCGACGTCGTCTGTTTCCCGCGTGGAAAGGCCGGCTTCCACCAGGTTCGCAACGCCAACGACGAGCCGATTCGCGTGCTCATGCTTTCCTCGATGAACGCACCAGACCTCGTCGAGTACCCGGATTCGGGCAAGGTGGGCGCCAGGAGCGCCGCCGGCGAGCGCATCCTCCTGAGCCGCCCCGGACCGGTTCTCGACTACTGGGACGGCGAGGACTAGCGGAATGCGTTCTCGCCGGTCAGCGCCTGGCCGACGACGAGCGTGTGCACCTCGTGCGTGCCCTCGTAGGTGAGGACGGACTCGAGGTTGTTCACGTGGCGGATGACGGGGTACTCGAGCGTCACGCCGTTGGCGCCGAGGATCGTGCGCGCCGTTCGCGCGACCTCGATCGCACCGCGGACGTTGCCCATCTTCCCAAGGCTCACGTGCTCCGGGCGAAGCGTTCCCGCGTCCTTCATGCGACCGAGGTGGAGCGCGACCAGTGTCGCGCGGTTGATTTCGAGCGCCATCTCCGCGAGCTTCGCCTGCGTGAGCTGGTAGGCCGAGATCGGCTTGCCGAAGACGATTCGGTCTTTCGCGTAGTCGAGCGCGCACTCGAAGCACGCCCGAGCGGCGCCGACGGAGCCGAAGACGATCCCGAAACGCGCCTCGTTCAGGCACGAGAGTGGCCCCCGAAGTGAGCTCGAGCCGGGGAGGAGGTTGTCGTCCGGCACGCGCACGTCCTGGAGCACGAGCTCCGACGTCACGGAAGCGCGCAGCGAGAGCTTCTTGTGGATCTCGGGTGCCGAGAAGCCCGGCATTCCCTGCTCGACGATGAAACCACGGATCGCGTCGTCGTCCGTGCGTGCCCACACGACCGCAATGTCAGCGATCGTGCCGTTCGTGATCCACATCTTGGCGCCGTTCAGGATCCAGTCCGACCCGTCCCTTCGCGCATGCATCCGCATCGCCCCGGGGTCGGAGCCCGCATCCGGCTCCGTAAGGCCGAAACAGCCGATCACCTCACCCGTGTGCATCGCCGGCAGCCAGCGCCCCTTCTGCTCCTCCGAGCCCCAGCGCCAGATTGCGAACATCGCCAGCGATCCCTGGACGGAGACGGCGCTTCGGACACCCGCGTCGCCCGCCTCGAGCTCGAGGCAGGTCAAGCCGTACGCGACGGCACTCGCTCCGGGAAGACCGTACCCGTGGAGGTGCATCCCGTAGAGGCCGAGCTTCGCGAGCTCTCCGATGAGCTCGCGAGGCAGGATCCCCTGCTCGAACCAGTCCCCGACCTCCGGGAGCACGTTCTCTCGTACGAATTGTCGGACCGTGTCCCGGATGGCACGCTCCTCGTCGTCGAGGAGCGCATCGATCGCGAGCAAGTCGAGGGGATCGAGGGCGGGAAGCTCTGTGGTCGTCGCCATGCATCACATCCTACGAGACCAGCCTGCGGGGCTTGACCGCGTGTCAGCGCGCGGCCTAGACTGTTGACTGACTAGTCAATCGAACCGGAGCGAACTACCGATGACCCAGGTTGAGACAGCCGTTGCCGGCGGTGTGTCGTTCGCCCTCACGTCAGAGCAGCGGCAGCTGCGCGCCCTGGCGCGCGAGTTCGCCGAGAAGGAGATTCGGCCGAGAGCCGCCGACTGCGACGAGCACGCGACGCACCCGGTCGACGTGATCGCCAAGGCGCATGAGGTCGGCCTGATGAACCTCCATGTCCCCGCGTCGTTCGGGGGGTCCGGTCTGCCCGCATTCGACGGGATGCTCGTGGGCGAGGAACTGAATTGGGGGTGCTCGGGCATCGGCACGTCGATCGGCGCCAACGGTCTCGGGGCGGCGCCCGTGATCATCGCGGGTACAGACGACCAGAAGGAGCGGTGGCTGTCGCCGCTTCTTGGGGATCCCATCCTCTGCTCGTTCGGCCTCAGTGAGCCCGACGCAGGGTCGGACGTCGCGCGCATGAAGACGACCGCCGTGCGCAGGGGGGACGAATACCTCCTGAACGGCTCGAAGACGTTCATCACCAACGCTGGCTACGCGGCCTGGACGGTCGTCTTCGCGAAGACCGATCCGGACAGGGGGCACAAGGGCATCTCCGCATTCGTCGTTCCCATGGACCTTCCGGGCGTCCAGGTCGAGAAGCATCTCGACAAGATGGGCCAGCGTGCCACCGATACGTCTGCGTTCGCGCTCACTGACGTCGTCGTTCCCGCGTCGAACCGGCTGGGTGAGGACGGCGAGGGCTTCAAGATTGCGATGAAGACACTCGACTTCACGCGACCGGGCACCGCCGCCGGCGCCGTCGGGGTGGCGCAGGCCGCGTACGAGCATGCAGTCGCATACGCGAAGGAGCGTGTCACGTTCGACGTCCCGATTGCGATGCACCAGGGCGTTAACTTCATGATCGCCGACATGGCGACCGAGATCGAAGCGGCGCGGCTGCTGGTGTGGCAGTCGGCGTGGCTCCACGATCAGGGAAGGCGGGCGACGCTCCAGTCGGCCTTCGCCAAGCGGTTCGCCGCAGACACGGCCATGAAAGTGACCACGGATGCCGTGCAGGTATTCGGCGGTTACGGCTACATCAAGGAGTACCCGGTCGAGAAGCTGATGCGGGACGCAAAGCTCTTCCAGATCTACGAGGGCACCTCGCAGATACAGCGACTCGTGATCGCCAAGGAGATCTTCCTGCCCCGGGACGACTGAGCTATGCGCTGAGCTCTCGCTGAAAGGGCGGGAGGAATCCCGGCCTCAGGCGTGTGCTCCCGAGCCACGTCTCGAGCCGCTCAGCCGCTGCTTCGATGGCGGATCGAGCGTCGGAGCCGACGTCCTCGAGGAGTCGATGGACGATCTCGCCGTCGCGGCGCTGCGACCAGCCGCCGACGACCCGGCCGTCCCACCACACCGTCGGGCCCGCGTTTCCGTTCAGGTCGAAGAGGCGTGATTCGTGCGTCCCGAGATACCAGCCCCGCTCCTTCCAGCCCATCGTCGTCGAGTCGAGCGTCGGCAGCAGGGCGGCCGACGGCGCTGCGGACTCGGGGCTGTACTGATCGTCGGCCAGCACGTAGCCGGTAGTCGCGCCGAGGTCGACGACGACGGCGCCCACGGCCGCGAGAACGTCGCGCACCACTCGGGCGGGCAGCCCGGTCCACCAACGGAGATCCAGCTCCGTACCGGGGCCGTTTGCTCGCAGCCAGAGCCGCACGAGTTCGGTGCGGGACTCCGCGACGGACGGCATGGGTTGCTCCTCTCCGAGCCATGCTTTCGCCGGTACCCAGCGATACTGGCCCGATATCCAGCTTCCACGCGGACGGCCGCGAAGCAACCGCCCCTGTGCGGCCAGGAGCGCTAGCACGCGTGAGCCGGCGCTCTGAGCGATGGCCCAGCGACCGGTGCCGACCTCGATCTTGGTCGCGAGGAGAGGCACGCTGCGAACGACTTCTGCCGTAGACGCCTCGCCGGCAGCCTCGACCGACTTGAAGGCGACGGCCTCTGCCGCGGTCAGCCAGTCGCGAGCGTCGTCGATACCGGGAGTCCCGGCGAGCCACCTCTCGAGCCTCGTTCGCTCGCGTGCGGCGACGTCGTCGGCGCACGCCGTCTGGACGAGCGGGCGTGCGGCTCGTCGGACGACGAAGAGGGTCCGTCTCATCGCGAGCATGCGCAGGACCGTGCGGTCGTCGTATAGCTCACGTTCGATCGCAGCGGAGTCGAGCCCGGTCGTCCGGGCATGGACAGAGAGGAAGACAGTCGCCGGATCGCTCGAGTGGAGCGCGACGAGGGCCGCGGCGACGTCTGCGACGGATGACACGCGTGCCGTCTGGCCCAGCAGGTGGCGCTGGACGAGACGGCGGCGACGCTCGGTCACCGTGACGCGGCGCATCCGTGTCTTCTACCACCCTGTTCGGCGTAGGATCGGTCGCGTGGCGATCGAGATCGATTTGTCAGGCCGCGTCGCCTTCGTTACCGGTGGATCGCGCGGGCTCGGACGCGCGGATGCGTTGACGCTCGCGCGGGCCGGCGCAGATGTCGCGATCGCCGACATCCTCGTCGAGTCCGAGCTCTCCGAGGAGACCGACAGCTGGGGCGCGCTTGCGACTGCGGCAAGGACAGGTGGCATGGTCCACACGGAGGAGACGGTCGAGGAGATCCGCGCGCTGGGCCGCCGCGCGTTTGCCGTCCGTTGCGACGTGACGGATCGCGAGCAGGTCGAGTCGGCGGTGTTGCGCACGGTCGACGAGCTCGGTTCGGTCGACATGCTGATCAACAACGCGGGCACGCTCGACCACGTCGGCCAGTTCCCGGACCAGCGCCCCGACCTCTGGGAACGCGATCTCAGTGTCAACCTCACCGGCGGCTTCAACTGCGCCCAGGCGGTGTGGCCGCACATGAAGGAGCGCGGCTGGGGCCGGATCGTCAACATGGCCTCGGTCGCCGGCACACTCGGGGGGTTCGGGCAGGCGAGCTACTCGACCACCAAGTCGGGAATCCTGGGCCTGACGAGGACGCTCGCGATGGAGGGTGGCAGGCACGGAATCACGTGCAACGCAATCGTGCCGGGAATCATCGGGACCGAGGCCTTTCACATGGCGAGCGCAGTGATGAACGAGCGGATCGCCGCGCGGACTGTCTTCAAGCGCCCGGGCGAGCCTCAGGACATCGCGAACGCGATCGCGTTCCTGTGCTCCGACCTCGCGGGCTACATCACGGGAGTCGGGCTCTACGTCTCCGGCGGCATCGAGCTCTTCGTCTTCTGAGCCCTGCCCCGGTGGGGCACCCCAACCCACCACCCACTGA
The DNA here is from genome assembly GCA_020029615.1 of Actinomycetota bacterium. Lineage (GTDB taxonomy): Bacteria > Actinomycetota > Thermoleophilia > Gaiellales > Gaiellaceae > GMQP-bins7. The sequence goes on along the minus strand of JAIBJO010000010.1, from coordinate 9,029 downwards.
CAATTCTACTGCGGAAATTCATACAGGTGTTCACCGAATAGTCAACAAAAGCGTGCGTGGTTCTCCACTGATTGCGAGCGATCGCCAGCGATGAGCGCTCCCAAGCAGGCTGTAAGATTCCCGATCCCGTGCGTGCCGAAAGCCCGATCTTTTCGTCCACGAGCAGCCGTCGCCGCCGCAGTCGGTCGACCCTGGTCGTGTCCGTATCTGGGATGGCGGCTCTTGCTGCGCTGGCCGTCCTGATCGGCCTGGCCTTTGCGGGCTCGAGCCGCGAGCTCGCGGAGGGGACCCACGTTGCGGGGGTCGACGTCGGCGGGCTTTCCAGGGCGGCCGCCGTCGCGAGGCTCGAGGCGCAGTTCGAGAAGGTTTCCGCGGAACCTGTGACGTTCACTGCTGGCGACGCGACCTTCTCGTTCGGCGCGAACCAGCTCGCAGTCGAGCCCGACTGGAGTGCTGCTGTCGCTGCGGCCGGTCGCGCCGGGGGCGGCTTCGGGCCGCTCAGGGGGCTTCGCCGGCTGCACACGCGTTTCTTCGGAGCGGAGGTGCTCCCGCGGCTCGCCGCCTCTGACGCCGCGCTCGAGTTCGCACTGGACAAGATCGCCGCCCAAGTGGACGACGAGGCTCGGAGCGCCGCGCTCGTCCGTCGCGGGCAGCGGATCGAGGTGATCTCCGAGCGCGCCGGAGCTCGGCTCCAGCGAGATGCCGCCGCCGAGGTCATCGTGCGAGCACTCGGCGACCTCGATCGCACCTCAGGGACGGTGGCGCTTCCGGTCGTGATTGCCCGTCCGGACGTCACCGTAGACATGCTCGCGCCCGCTGCACGTCGCGCACGTGCAGTCGTGGCGGCACCGGTCGTCTTGAGAGGAGCCCGTCGGAGCTGGCGGATTCCGCGGCAGCGACTCGCGGCGCTGCTCGAGCTGCCGAGCGATGGTGCTACGCGGATCGAGTTCGCCGGAGCGGATGCCGACGCGTACTTCGCAGAGCTCTCGCGGCGCGTCGGCAGGCCCGCGCACGACGCCGGGTTCGCAGTCTGGGGCGAGCGGGTGCGCGTAACCCCCGCGTACGACGGTCTCGAGCTCGACGTCACGGCGACCGCCCAGGCGTTGCTTCGCGCGGCCCTGCGGCCTGCGAACCGCGTCGCGCAACTGCAGGTCGTACGCGCAAAGCCCGCGCTCACTACACGTGAGGCGCTGGCGATGGGCATCGACCGCAGAATGTCGTCGTACAAGACGTACTACTCGGGCACTGCGGATCGGATCACGAATCTCCAGCTCGGAGTGAAGGAGCTCGACGGGACGCTCGTACGGCCGGGCGGCACGTTCTCGCTCAATACCGCGATCGGCGAGCGTACGGTGGAGCGCGGCTTCCGGCCCGCGCCGGTGATCATCGGCACCGAGTTCGCCGAGGAGGTCGGCGGCGGCACGTCACAGGTCGCGACGACTGCGTTCAACGCCGCCTGGGAGGCCGGTCTGCGGATCAGCGAGCGGAACCCTCACTCGCTCTACATCAGTCGCTACCAGCTCGGGCGCGACGCCACGGTCTATTGGCCGTCACTCGACCTCAGGTTCGTGAACGACACGAAGAGCTGGATACTCGTGAAGGGCTTCGCGGAGGGCGACGGGATCAGCATTGCGATCTACGGAGGCGAGGATCGCCGCGTCGAGAGCTCTCCGGGGACGCTCGAGGTCACGGGGCGGGTGCCGATCGAGCGCGTGAAGGATCGGACCCTTCCGAAGGGCAAGTCCGTGGTCGAGGAGGAGGGCTCGCCCCCGAGCCGGACCTCAGTGACCCGGAAGGTGTACGGCGCCGACGGCACCCTGATCCACGACGAGATCTGGACGACGTCGTACAAGGGCGAGACGCGAATCGTGCGAGTAGGCACCAAGGTTCCGAAGCCGAAGCCAGGACCGCCGATAGGCGAGACTGCGAAGCCACCGGTGAAGGCCGGCGCTACGCAGCCGGTGCCTCAGCCCTAGCCACCGCCTCGGCCAACCACACCGGGACGCGGATTGGGCGGTACGTCTCGCGATCCACGGTGGCGTGCAGCGTGTACCCGTCCGCGACGAGCTCGCCCGCCCGATCCACTCGATACTCGTACTTGAACCGAGCGCCGCGCACGTCCGAGCACCGCGCCCAGACTCTCAGCGCGTCGTCGAAGTAGGCAGGGCGGTGGTACCGGACGCAGACCTCGGTCGTCAGGGCCTCGACGCCGCTATCACGGATCGCCTGGTAGCCGCCTGCATGCGCGGCGAGATAGGCGACGCGCGCGACCTCGAGCCAGACGACGAGCGACGCATGGTGCGCGACGCCTTGCGCGTCGGTCTCCGCGAAGCGGATGCGGACTTCGGTGGAGAAGGAGAAGCCGTCCATGGAGGCAACCCTAGAATCCGCGCGTGTCGGCCGTCGCGCTTGCCGCGTTGATCCGAGAGCGCCAGCCGTGCGTCGTCCTCACGGGCGCGGGAGTGAGCACCGAGAGCGGGATTCCGGACTTCCGCTCCGACGCGGGCATCTGGGCCGATGTGGACCCCTTCGAGGTCGCATCCATCCAGGCGTTCAGGCGTGACCCCCGGCGCGTTTGGAGTTTCTACCGGGACCGCATCGACGTCCTTCGCGCTGCTGTGCCGAACGCCGCACACCACTCGCTCGCCGAGCTCGAGAGGCGAGGCTTTGTGAGTGCGATCGTCACGCAGAACATCGACACGCTGCACACGCGGGCCGGGAGTCGCAACGTGATCGAGGTGCATGGCTCGATTTGTTCGGCGCAATGCCCCGGCTGCCTGTCGACGGAGCCCGCGGACACCGTGCTCGCGCAGCTCGAGGTCCGATCCACTCCGCTCTGCACTCGCTGCGGCACGGTGCTCAAGCCCGGAGTCGTGCTGTTCGGAGAGCTGCTTCCGCTCGGGGCCATGGACCGGGCGACAGACCTCGCGCGTCGGGCCGGGCTCGTGCTCGTCGTCGGCTCGTCGCTCGAGGTCTGGCCGGTCGCCGGGTTACCGCTCGAGGCGCCACAGTTTGCGATCGTGAATCGCGGCCCGACCGCGCTCGACGACCGCGCAGTGCTCAAGATCGACGCGGCGGCGGGCCACACCCTGGCCGCCGTGGTGGACGAGCTCGGCTGACGGAAACCGGGCGGGGAGCGTCGGAGAAGCCTCTAGATCGCAGCATGACTCCGCGACTGTCTGCCATGGGCGGCGATTCGTTTCGAGTGGTCGCTCGCACGCCGCTGCGCCGGGAGTGCTATGACTTGCAGCATGACGGAGACGATCTCGAAGGAAGCCTCGGAGGCACGGGCCGCGAAGCCCGGGGAGAAGGACCTGATGGCTCGCCTCGCCGACGCCGGCGAGGAGGCGCTTCAGCGCCTCTCGGAGCTTCCGGGCGGTCAGCGCGCGCTCACCGCGGTCAACGACCTTCGGGCACGCGTCGACGACCTCACGAAGAAGGTGCGCGGGATCGATGCGCTCGAGGCTCGCGTCGCGAAGCTCGAGAAGGAGCTTGCGGCGCTCAAGAAGGCGAAGTCCGCGCCGAGTCGTTCGACGCCGAAGAAGCCGGCCGCGTAGCGACCGTGCGCCGCTAGGTCGGCTGCGGCACGCGCAGTCGCAGCGCTCGAGGCACCACCTCGAAGCGCGCCGGTGTCGTCCCGGGCTGTTCGCCGTCGAGCTCGATCGGGAGCGGCTCGTCGGCGTCCACGGTGATCACCCGGCCGCGCAGTAGCTCGAGCCGCGGATGCGGGAGGTGCTTCCCGCGGTAGGTCTTGGGGAGGACGAAAAGGAGATCCCGCTTCGTCACGTCGCCGATCACGAGTGCGTCGAACAACCCGTCGTCCGGCTCGGCCTCTGGGCACATCATCATTCCGCCACCCAGGTACCGGCCGTTGGCGACGATGACGTCGATCATCCTCCCGCCTCGGATCTCGTCGTCCACCGACACGCGCATCTCGCCGGTCTGCCAGCGCGTGAACACGGCAAGTGTCGCCCAGTAGTACGAGATCTTCCCCCCGAGCGCCTTCGACGCCTCGTTCGCCCGTTGCGCGATCGCACCGGAGATGCCGGCGCTGGCGACGTTGGCGAAGTACGCCCGTCCCTCGGCTCCCGCCCAGGTACGGAATGAGACGAGACCGAGGTCGATCTCGCGAACGGTGCCGTTGAGGGCGACGTCGACCGCGGCTTCGAGGTCTCGCGAGATTCCATGCGTGCGGACGAAGTCCCAGCCCGTGCCTCGGGGAATGACTGCCAGCTCGAACCCGCCTCGCTCGGCCACGCCGTTCACGACCTCGTTCACGGAGCCGTCGCCGCCGACGACGACCAGTCGCGTGGCGCCCCCGGCCAGTGCCTCCTCGGCGAGGCTCGCCAGGTGCCCGGCCTCCTCCGAGATGAGCGCGTCTCCGGCGAGACCGAGTGCCGCCGCACGGTGGGCGATCTCGGGCCAGCGTCTCCCTGTCGAGCCTCCAGCAGAGGCTGGGTTGACGAGAAAGACCGCCTTTTCCGATTGCATCGGAAAAGGTTAACGGGGCTCTCTAACGCATTGGCGGCCTCCGGCCGTCAATGCGAAGTCGCCGTGTCGAGCGCGATCCTCGTCATGCGGTCGACCGCCGCGCGCAGCTCCTCGTCCGAGATGCGGACGAACTCGCCCTCGACGATGATGTCGCTGATCGTGAGGAGGCAGCCGCCGTGCACGCCGCGGAGCGCGGTCAGCGTGAAGAGCGCCGCGGCCTCCATCTCGACCGCGAGGATCCCGCGCTTCGACCAGCGCTCGAACTGGCTCTGGTCCGGGTTGTAGAAGAGGTCGCTGGAGACGATAGGCCCGACACGGAGCACCTGCTCGGAGTGCTTGGCGACGTGCACCGCCTCGTGGATCAGCTCCCAGCTCGCCGTAGGGCAGTGCACCTCGCCGCCGACGAGATGCGTCGCCGTCGCATCCGCCGGAACGGCCGAGATGGCGACGATGAGGTCGCCGAGCGAATGGTCGGGTTGAAGCCCGCCGCAGGTGCCGACCCGCAGGAGTCGCGTGACGCCCAGCTGGATGAGCTCCTCGAAGACGATGGTCGCTCCCGGGCAGCCCATCCCGGTTCCCTGGACTGACACCGGCTTGCCTTCCCAGCGTCCCGTGTACCCGAGGAGGCCACGCTCCACGTTGACCTCGACGACGTCGGTCAGGAACGTCTCGGAGATGTACTTCGCGCGCAGGGGGTCGCCGGGCAGAAGGCAGGCCCCGGCATAGTCCCCGGGCTCAGCGCGCAGGTGGATCGGCACACGCGGAACCCTACGGATTCCGTGCCTGCTCGACGTACCCAACCGTCTCTAGAGTTTCCGACGCCTTGAGTGTGAAGCTCACCGAGCCGAAGCGGGACCAGATCCTGCGCTTCTGCTCACGCGATCCCGTCGAGCGGGTCTTCCTCGAGGACGTCGCGAGGCGCGGGCTCGGGCGGTTTGTCGCCCGGGCCGACGGCGGGGAGCTCTTGGCGCTCTGCCACATGGGCGTCAACGTCGTGCCGTCGGGAGACGGCTGCGGAGCTTTCGCCCGCGACGTCGCTCGGGCGGCGCCGCGCATGCTGATCGGGGAGGAGCGCGCTGTCTCGGAGCTCTGGGAAGAGGTGCGATCGCGCCTCCCGAGCCCACGTGAGAACCGTCCGGGGCAGCCGGTCTTCGTCATCCGCACGCCTCCGACTTCGGGCGAGACCGGCCTTCGGGAGGCACGACTCGAGGACCTCGAGCTCCTCCTGCCCGCGTGCGCGGTGGCGCATGAGCAGGAAATCGGAATCGATCCCATGCGTCGTGATCCCGAGGGCTTTCGCTGGCGGACGCGCACGCAGATCGAGGAGGGTAGGTCGTGGCTCTGGATCGAGGACGGCGTCATCCTCTTCAAGGCCGAGGCCTCGGCGTGGACGCCGGACGCGGTGCAGCTCCAGCAGGTATGGGTGGACCCTTCCGCACGGCGTGCCGGGTACGGAGCGCGTGGTCTCGCGGATCTCTGTCGGTTGCTCCTCGAGCGGGTGCCGACCGTGTGTCTCTGGGTGCGTGCCGAGAACACACCGGCGATCGGCCTGTACGAGAAGATCGGCATGGAGCACGTACTCGACTACCGCTCGATTCTCCTCTGACTCATGGAGCGCCTGCTGCTCGCTCGGCACGGGTTTGCCGGTTCGAATCGTGATCGCATCGCGTCGTGCGCGGTGCCCGGCGAAGGGCTGACGCCAGAGGGGATCGAGCAGGGTCGTGGGCTCGCCTCGCTGCTCGAGGCCGAGGAGATAGGGCTCGGCGTGGCCACCGAGCTCGCACGGACACAGGAGACGCTCGAGCTTGCTTTGGATGGTCGCGGCGCTCGGCGGATGGTGGTGGCCGAGCTGAACGAGATCGATTTCGGAGCGTTCGACGACGGCCCGCTCGACGAGTATCGAGCGTGGGCAGCATCCCGATCGCCTGCCGAGCGTGCTCGGGGTGGGGGTGAGAGCCGCGCCGACGCTGCCGCTCGCTTCGCACGGGGACTGCGCCGACTGCTGAAGGTTCCCGAGCCCGTCGTTCTCCACATCGGGCACGCTCTCGCGCTGCGGTATTCCGTCGATGCGGCGCAGGGCCTTCCACCGGCGTCGCTGATGGCGCCGGTGGAGCACGGCAGCCCGTTCAGGCTGACCGCACGCGAAGTCGAGTCCGCAGCCATCCTCCTGGAGGAGTGGAGTCGCTCGCCACGCTTCCGCGATCGCCCGAGCCGATGATCGGCGCGCCGTAACGGCACAATGGCCGCATGACGACCTCTCTCGCGGCTCGCGTGGAATCGGCCATCCGTCGGGGTGATCTGATCTCGCCGGGGGGAGACGTCGCGTGCCTGGTATCCGGCGGGCCCGACTCGACTTGCTTATGGCACGTTCTCGGAGCGCTCGGCTACCGAGTCTCTGCAGTCCACGTGAACCACGGGCTGCGCGGTGGGGAGTCCGACGAAGATGCGCGTCACTGCCAGCAGCGGATGGATGCGGTGATCCTCGAGCCAAGTGGCTCTGAGCCAGAAGGTCGAACGGAGGCAGATCTGCGGAACGTGCGATATCGGACGACCGAGGAGTTCGGCCTCCGGGCGACCGGTCATACCGCCTCCGACCAGGTCGAGACAATCCTCTACCGGTTGGTCGCGTCGGGCACGACGAAGGGGATCAAGGCGAAGCGTGAAGATGGGGTCGTTCGACCGCTCCTGTCCCTCTGGAGGGAGGAGACGGAGGCATACTGCCGCGTGCACGGCCTCCCGTTTCGAGTCGATTCGTCGAACGCGGACACGAAGCGCGGGCTCATCCGTCGTGAGATCCTGCCACGACTCCGCGAGCTCCATCCAGCGGCCGATCAGAATCTTCTGGCGCTTGCCGAGACGCGACCTGGGTTGCCGAGGGCGCTCGAGCGTGCGCTCTCAGAGCTCCTCTCTGCCACCGAGGGAACGAAGTCGATCGACCTCGGGGCCGGCGTCCGTGCCGTGCGGGTGTACGACGAGATCCGCCTCGAGGGGCGCGTGACGTTCGGGCCGTGGCAGCTCGAGAGCGCGTGCTCTGGATTGTCCGTGCGTACACGCCGCCCAGGCGACCGGCTCGCAGGTCGCAGGAAGAAGGTGCAGGATCTCTTCGTGGACGCCAAGGTGCCGATGCTCGAGCGCGACGAGTGGCCGCTCGTCGTCTTGGGGAACGATGTGGTCTCGGTCCCGGGAATTGTCGACGCGCCAGGCTGGGAAGGCGCCGTCAGAGCATGGAAAGATAGGGGCGCATGACACAGGCGGAGCTCGAACGCGGCGTCGGCGAGATCCTCATCGACGAGGATGCGCTCCAGGCACGCATCGTCGAGCTCGGAGCGGAGATCTCCGCCGACTACGAGGGCCGCGATCTCCTGCTCGTCGGCGTCCTGAAGGGCGCGGTGTTCTTCATGGCCGACCTCATGCGCGAGCTCACCGTGCCGTGCGAGATCGACTTCATGGCGATCTCGAGCTACGGCGCAGCGACCGACTCCTCAGGCGTGGTCAGGATCCTCAAGGATCTCGACATCAACGTCGCCGGCCGAGACGTCCTCGTGGTCGAGGACATCATCGACTCGGGGCTCACGCTCTCCTACCTCGTGCGCAACCTCAGCGCCCGCAAGCCGGACTCGCTCGAGGTCGTCGCGCTGCTGACGAAGCCGGATCGCCGCGAGATCGAGGTGCCGGTGCGGTACGTCGGCTTCGAGATACCGAATCGCTTCGTGATCGGGTACGGGCTCGACTTCGCCGAGCGGTACCGCAACCTGCCATACGTCGCGGTTCTGCACGCGGACCTCGTGCCGAACGCCACGTAGATCCGCAATCCGGCTATAACGAGGGACAGGGGCCAGCCCCCTGGGTGTCGAAGAAGCAGGGTGCTACCCTGCGAAAACTGCCGTGAACCGCTTTTTCCGAAGCGCACTTTTCCCGCTGATCATCATCGTGCTGCTCGTCTACCTGGCGAGTCAGACGCTCCTGCCCGGCCGCTCGGAGCAGCGCAAGATCACATACTCCGAAGCGATCGCCGAGGTGAAGAAGGGGGGTGTGAACGAGGTCCTGTTCACGCCGACCCGGCAGCAGATCAACCTCACGCTCGTCGACGGGCGGAAGGTCAAGGTCAACTACCCCACTCCGCAATCGGCGACCGAGTTCCAGAACCTCCTCGAGCGGCAGAACGTCAGGTTCGACTCGAAGGGAACCGGGTCGTCGGCCTGGTGGGCGCTGCTCATCAACTTCCTGCCGTTCGTCCTCCTGATCGGGTTCTGGATCTTCCTCATGAACCAGATGCAGGGCGGCGGGTCGAAGGTGATGAGCTTCGGCAAGAGTCGCGCCAAGCGGATGTCGCCCGACTCGCCGAAGGTCACGTTCAAGGACGTCGCCGGCGCGGACGAGGCGGTCGAGGAACTTCACGAGATCAAGGAGTTCCTGGAGAACCCGAAGAAGTTCCAGGCGCTCGGCGCGCGGATCCCCAAGGGCGTGCTCCTGTTCGGGCCGCCGGGGACCGGCAAGACGCTGCTCGCGCGCGCGGTCGCCGGCGAGGCCGGCGTTCC
>JAIBJO010000067.1 GCA_020029615.1 Actinomycetota bacterium | reverse complement strand
GAGCGGCTGGCACTCTCGACGTCGACCGTGCTCGACTGGTTCGAGGCGGGGCGCCTCCCCGGCTTCAAGCTCGGGCGTGTCGTCAGGTTCCGGGAGTCGGAAGTGCTTGACTGGCTGGAGTCGCAGAGGGTCGGGCCCGAGGTCGGGGGTAGACGACAACCGGAGGTCGTGGCATGATCGGTCCATGGCCGACTGCACCGGTCACCTTCCGAGCTTGTCGACAGAATATGCGCGGCCTCCGGGCGCGCGGTGCAGTCGCGTTGCCCGGGGGCCTTCGCGCTGAGAGGAGAGCCGTCAAATGACGACGGCAACGATGCCCGCTGACGTCTGGGAGCGGCTACGGGAGGCCCACGCTGCGTTCATGGAAGCGTCGGCGGAGCTCCAGTCGGACATTGAGGACGAGCGTTCGGGATCATCCTTAGACCAGATTCAAGAGCGCTTCACGCACTCCGACAGACGGCGGCTGACGCTCATCGTTGGGGGTGGCGACGATGCCAGCTAGCGCACCCCCCACGGCACGCGAGCTGCGGGAGCGCGCTGAGGCGCTTCTCGAGCATGTCAGGGACACAACCCCGCCGTGGCTGCTTGAGCTGGAGCAGCTCGCCGACGACCTTGAGCGGCGGTATCCGCCCGACGGGGAGCGGCCGCGCCTGACGCTTATCGAGGGAGGGCGGGCCGATGCCAGTTGAGTCGTCAACTGAGCGTCGTACCCGCGTTGACGCCGAGATGGCAGAGCTCTGGGCGATCCTCGCCGAGCTTCGTCAGTCGCGCGAGCATCGCCGGAGTTCGGACATGCTCGCCGGGGGGACGTGGGGCAACGGCAACCTGACAAGGAGCCGCCTCCGGGCGGCGCTAACGCTGATCCAGGGAGGTCGCGACGATGCCCGCTAGACAACGCGGCTCTACCGTCCGCCGCGGGAAGGCGTGGGGCGCCCGGTTCTACGACGAGACGGGCGCTCGTCGCTTCCAGGGCGGATTCGACACGAAGTCCGAGGCGCGGGAGTGGCTCGACTCCCGCGTTGGCGACGTGGAGGCTCTGAGGCGCGGCGATGTTGCCGCGCTTCGGCGCCGAGACATGCCGACACTCGCCGAACTCGCCGAGGAGTTCACGGCGCAGCACGTGGCCGAAGCGTCGTCGATCGCTGCACTGAAGTACCGTCTCCGCTACGCCGTCGAGGGGCCGAAGCTCAACGGCGAGGCTGGATGGCGGGACGTGAGGATCGACCGCCTGAACCCGACGGAGATCGGGGCGTGGCGGAAGGCGCTGCCGGCGCGGAGTGCGTTCGGCATCCACAAGGCACTACGTCAAGTGCTCCACTACGCGGTGAGGGCGAAGTTGCTGGACGAGAACCCGGCGAGCCTCGTCCCGAACCCCGAGCCGAAGCGCACGGAAGTGCAGACGTTCATGCTCCCAGAGCTCGATGCCGTCGCCGCGGAGCTCCCCCGCCCGTTCAAGGCGCTTCCGGTCTTCGCAGCCCTCACGGGACTCCGGCCGTGCGAGTGGATCGCGCTCGAGCGCGCGGACGTCGATCGGCGTGCGGGCGTTGTCACCGTTCGGCGCACAGTCGTCGACGGCGTCGTCAAGCCCTACGGCAAGACGAGCCGATCTCTCAGGGCGGTTCCCCTGCCCGCGAGAGCGGCTGAGGCGCTCGACGAGCATCTCCCCCGCCTCGATACCCGCGTGCTCTTCCCTGGAGCGCGAGGACGCCCGCTAGCGCTCTCGCCCTTCCGTCATCGCGACTGGAGCCCAGCGCTGCGGGCCGCAGGTCTCGAGCACCGGTCGCTCTACGCGATGCGACACACATACGCGAGCCTCTCGATCGCCGCGGGCGTGTCGCTCTTCGAGCTCTCCCGGCTCATGGGCACGTCGCCGGGGATGATCGACAAGACGTACGGACACATGCTCCCGGACGCTCTCGATCGGGCCCGGTCGGCGCTCGACACGTTCATCACGACAGCTGCAGAAGCGGCGGAAGAAGGGACGCGATGACGAACGACAGGACCGCCGCCGTGCAGGAGCTCCTCGTCGAGAAGGCAGTCACCGAGGAGTGGGCGTAGACCGTTTGGGCACGGAGTGGGCACTCCGACGAAGCGGCAGAGTCGTGAAAGCGCGTAGCTATGCGGCGTCCAGTGGGCCCGCCTGGACTCGAACCAGGGACCAACCGATTATGAGTCGGCTGCTCTAACCAGCTGAGCTACGGGCCCGTCTCGGCCAGAGTACTGCCCTTCCCGCCGAAAGTGCAGCAGCACTCTCGACGCTCGGCCGATCACGAGTCTGGGGCAGTGGCGAACTGGGCTGCGCTGCCGCACTCGAACGTGTCCGCCTCGACGGAGAGCCGCGCAGGTCGCTTCGGGAGCGACGACTCGATGCCCCGGCGCGCAAGCTCGTCACGAACCACGCGCAGCCCGAGCGCCGCGAGCTCGCGGTAGAGCGGCGCATCCGCCGCGGCTGCCAGAACGTCGGCGAGGAATGCCGGGAGCCACCGACCGGCGTGATCGCGCAAGAACGAGTCACCGATGTCGTCGAGCAGCCGCACGTGGCTCTCGTCCTCGTCCGATTGGGCGGCCCCCAGGCGCCGGAGCTCGAGGAACGCCAGGAACTCGAGCTCGCACCCGACGAAGTCGGGTCGCTCCGCGACCGGCCCGTGCGCCTGGGCGCCGAACGCCCTGTAGAAGGCGGCGACGTCGGCCATCTGCCGCCCCTGCTGGATCGGGTCGATCTCGTAGCTCCCCTCGTAGGGGGCGACGCGAACCGTGCCGCGGAAGAGCCATGCGTACTGTGCGGACGCGTCGGCCGGCCATACGCCGCGAACGGCCTCGAGCACGCGGTGGAGCTCGGGGATGGGCTCCGCCTCCGAGAGCACATCGGCCAGCGCCTCGACCTCCGCCAGTGTGTCCTCGGTCGGCGGAGCGAAGCCGAGCGACAGGAGCCGCCAGAGCGCGGCGAGCCGGGCCCCGTCGCGCGTGGCTGTCGTCACGCCTTCGCCTCGAGGACAAGCGTCTGCCAGTTCGCGATGTGCTTCCGGCCGCCGCGGTTCTCCTCCGAGCCGAGCCAGACGGCGAAGGCCGCGGGCCACGAGCTCCCCGGCTCGAGCGGCGCGCCCACCCCTGTTCGCGCCGACGGAACCGCGACGACGACACGCCAGCGACCGTCCTCATTGACGCCGTGGCCGCTGGCGGTCTGTTTCGGAAGGTGCGTCACGGAGCCGAAGCCCTCGGCGACGACCTCCTCGACGGGCGTCGTCCGCCTCACCTGCGCCAGGGGGTTGCCGGCCTCGCGCGCCACCCAGTAGAGCTGCGCGGTCCTCGGTGGCAGCACGTCGTCGGGCATGACGTCGTGGATCACCTCGGGATAGATCTGGTCGACGCCTGTCTTCCCGCCCGAGTCGATGTCTCGCTGCCACGTCGCGCGCCACTGGAGGATGTGCACGGGTATCCCCGGGGCGCCCATGGTGAGGACGGGCGCGGCGCCGGGAGCCGTCGGCAGCTGCACCGCCACCGCGTCGTGATAACGGCGGATACCGTCGAGATCGTCGACCGAGTCGTCGTCCCACTCGAGCAGGAGAGCGACGCTCGAGCCGTTGTGGAGCGCGCGCACGTCGAGCTCGGTGACGAGGGTCTCCTCGAGGAACGGCTGCGCGATCTGCTGCGCGGCCAGCGCAACGAGCGTCGGCTGGGCGTCCCCCCACGCGTCGGACCCGGGATCCGTCTCGGGCAGGTCGCCGTCGACGTAGCGCGCGACGATCGGAGCGCCCGCGACCGGAGCCTTCTCGTTCTCGACGGCCACCGCGACGGCGGTCACGGCCGCGCCGCCGACCACGAAGCCGCCTGCCGCGGCCCCGCCGTAGAGGAGGGCGTCCTTGCGCGTTATCTTCGCCTGGGCCATTTCGCGCTCCTCACGTGTTGTGGCGGAACCCCGTCACGGGCTCGCCGGCGACCTCGGTGGCGAACTCGAAGGGGCGGGTGAAGGTCGGCTCGCGCAGCGGCACGGCCACGACCTCCTCGCCGTCCTCGTCGTACGCGCGGGCGACTCCGTCCGAGACGTCCCAGGTGTGCCAGATCCGCTCGGTGGAGCCGAAGAGCATGAGCAGCCCGAGGAGCTCCGGGTCGTCCTTCGCGTTGCGGTACATCTCGACCGCGCGCTCGACGCCGGGCCCGAACATCTGCGTCAAGTACTTGGTCGGGACGTGGACGGGAGGAATGTAGTAGACGTTCGGCTCGAGCCCGAGCTGCGGGTAGAGCGGCAGCGCGATCATTCGCACATGGACGAGAAAGTCGGCAGGCTTGCGCGGATCGACTTCATCGGGCGCGGAGAGGTAGTTCGTGAGCCTCAGCCGCCCGATGCACGCCGTCGTGCACTGGGTCTGGAGCCCCTGCTCGAGCTTCGGGTAGCAGCCGATGCACTTCTCGGAGACCCGCGTCTCGAGGTTGAACATCGTCTTCTTGTAGGGGCACGCGGTGAGGCACTCCTGGTATCCGCGGCAGCGCGTCTGGTCGACGAGCACGATCCCGTCCTCGGGACGCTTGTAGATCGCCTCGCGCGGGCACGCGGCGACACAGGCGGGGTACGTGCAGTGGTTGCAGATCCGCTGCAGGTAGTACATCCACATCAGCGAGTGCGGCTTGTCCGGGATGTACGTGGTCTCATCGGCGCTTCCCGTGGGCTCGTCCTCGCCGATGTTCGGGTGTGACCAGTCCTCCTCCGCCGGCGCCCAGCCGAGTACGCGCTCGCCCGCCGGCGCGGCCTCGAACACCGTCTGCCCCGTATAGACGTCGTCGCCGTCCCACTCCTGCTCGCCGAGGAGCTCGAGGACGTTCACGTCCCAGCCCGTGGGGTAGAAGCCGTAGGGCTTCGTCTCGATGTTGTTCCAGAGCATGAACTCCTGGCCCTTGCCCCAGGTCCAGGTGCTCTTGCAGGCGATCGTGCAGCTCTGGCAGGCGATGCACTTGTTCGTATCCATGATCATGGTGAACTGCTTCGCCGGGCGATCCGCGACGTAGGGGTACTCCATGTCGCGCCCGAGCTGCCAGTTGCGCACCTTCGCCACGTTCAGGCCTCCTTCCGCGTCCTCGAGACGAACTCGCCGGCGAGGTAGGCCTTCATCGCGTCGGACGGCGCCTCCGGGCGGAGACCGAGCTCGACGGGTCGCCACTTGCCGCCGTCCGGAGCTCCGTCCTCCGCCTTCTCGACCTTCACGAAGCCTTCTTTCGGGGCTCCGGAGGGCGAATGGACGTCGGCCTCGAAGCCCGTCCCGATCTGCTGCCCGAAGTACGCCTTCCGCGTCATCGAGTCGGTCATCTGCGTCGGGCGCAGGTACGCGCGGGTGCCCGACTGGTGGCTGCCGTGCCTGAAGAGCGCGACGTAGCCCGTGGCTGGGTTCTGGGCCGGTCCGCCCGGGTCGTCCTTCTGCGCCTGGACGGTGCCCGGCGTCGCCGCATACATGTTGAACCAGGTGCGAATCACGCCGCGCGGCATGCCGGAGTAGGTGCGCACCCGCATCATCACGCGCGCGACGTCGTAGTACTCGTCGTCCGAGGAGGCGCCGCGGTACGGGCGGTCCTCGGGGTCGGCATCGAGCCAGATGTAGTCGCCGTCGGAGACGCCCAGCTCCTTCGCATCGCCGGGGCCCAGCTCGGCGTATGCCTCACCGGTCCAGGGCGTGCGCGGGTCGCGGCGGTAAGGATCGCCGAACGGCCCGAAGAGCATGGCGATCCAGTCGGAGTCGACCGCCGTCGAGTGTGCGCCCCAGCGGTACTTGGGCGTCTGGAAGACGAAGCGGTACGCAGGGTCTTTCTCCGTGAGCGGGTGCTTCGACAGCTTGAGCTCTTGCCAGGTCCTGACGACGTTGCGGTACTGGCGGGTCTCGACGTCCAGCTGTGACTCCGGCACGCCGTAGTCCTCGGGCTTGCGGGGGTTGATCGAGGGGTGCCGGCGGTTCGCGAGGATCGCGTTTGGCTCGTAGAAGGTCGCGTCGACCGGCTCACGCCATACGGGAAGCGACTCGCCCGCGGCCTGCCACTCGGGCTCCGGTCGGTAGAACTCGAGCCGGCCGGTAGGCGTGTACCAGGGCTTGTCTTCCTGGCGCTGCTCCCAGCCCGCGTGGCGCGGGTAGGTGCGCGCATTCATGAGGAGCGGGACGCCGTCCTTGCAGCTCTCGTGCAAGTCGTCGAAGAGGACGCCGCGCGTGGCGTTCGAGCCGGAGAGGACGCGCTGCAGGTACGGAGTCGGGTCTCCGTCGAGGACACCCTTCCAGTAGGCACGCATCCGCGGCTCGTCGATCTCGTCCGCGAGCGCGGCGGCGGCGCCCGCGAGGATCTCGTAGTCCGAGCGCGTGTCGTGGATCCGCTCGATCGGAGTCGTCGGGAAGGCGAGCAGGAACGGGTTGGTGCAGCTCGCCGTCATGTCGGGGAGCTTGAACTCGGCCCATGAGTCAGCTGGGAAGACGAGGTCCGAGTACTCGCACGAGCTCGTCCAGTGCCACTCGTTGCAGAAGACCGCCTCCTGCTTCGGCAGTGTGTTCTTCACGACGTCGAACGACCACTTCGCGTTGCCGAGGAGCGAGTTCGAGTTGCCGAACCAGATGAGCTTCGTCGGGGTTGGCATATGCGTCTTCCCGGTGATGATCTCGTCCGGTGAGCGCAGCGGCCGCTCCCCGTAGTTCCAGTAGTGCGCCGACTCGGCCTTGTAGTAGCGCTTCACGCGCCCCGGCTTCGTCAAGTCGGGCTCCTGGTCGAACGGGTTCTCGGCGATCCACTGTCCCATCGCCTGGAAGAGCGAGCCCCGCTGCGAGGAGCGCGTTGCCCTTGTTCTCTGCGAGCTGGCGGGCCAGGCTGCGCACGGCCTGCGGGTCGACGTTGCAGACCTCCGAGGTCGTCTGCACGTCGAAGTTCTCGTCGAGGTACTCCGAGAGGAGGCTGAACGCGGTCCGAGCCTTCACGGTCGTGCCGTCGACGAGCTTCACGTCGAAGGTCCCGTTCAGCGCCGGATCGCCGGCGAAACGCGCGCCGACCTCGTCGCGCGAGACGGCGACCGGCTCGTCGGTCTCGCGATCCCAGAAGACGTAGTCGCCCCACTCGTCCCGCAGCTCGGTCGGCACGACCTGCTTGCCCGCGGTGAACGGCGGCGCAGGTGGCGCCGCGAGCTCCTCCTCGGTCTTCAGTGTCACGTAGTTCTCGAGCCGGGCATTGCGGTAGCCGGGGAACACGTCCCCAGCGGCGAGGCGCTCCCCGGTGTCGACGCGAACCAGGAGCGGCAGGTCGGTGCGCTGGATCACGGCCTCGCGGTCGTACATGCCCTTCGAGATCAGCTCGCGGGCGACACCGAGGAGGAACGCCGTGTCCGTGCCGGGCCGCAGGATCACGATTTCGTCTGCCTTGTTGGCGGTGGGCATGTAGTCGGCGGAGATGACGACCACCCGCGTCCCGTGCAGGCGTGCGTCGCCGATCCAGTGGCCGTCGGGCATCTTGGTGCAGATCCAGTTCATCCCGATGAGCACGAGCAGCTTCGCGTGCTCGGCGGCGAAGAGGTCGAAGTCGACCGTCTGGCTGCCGGTGACCATCGGATGGCCCGGCGGCAGGTCCGTGTGCCAGGCGTAGTTGTCGAAGGCGCGGCTCCCGACGATCTCATCGTCCGACGCGTCCGGGCGGAGCTTGCGGTCGAGCAGCGCGAGCATGTTCGCGAAGCGGTAGAAGCCGAAGACCCGCCCGATCCCGAGCAACGGCATTCCCCCGCGCATCTTGATCGCCTGCACGCCGGCACCGTGCATCGCCTCGACCATCGCGGGCTCGTACCCCTGCTCGAGGAGCTTCTCGGCGCCGTCCTCTCCGTTGTAGGTCTCAGCGACGTTTCGGAGCGTCCACGCGGCGATGCTCAGCGCCTCGTCCCACCCGATCTGCAGCCACTCGTCGTAGCCGCGCTTCGAGGTGTCGGACCGGGGCGTCCCGTCACCGCGCCGCGGGAACCCGGAGTCGACCCACTCCTTGAAACCCTTGCGGATCATCGGCGCCTTGACGCGGCGGTCGCCGTAGATGCGGCGGCCAAGGATGAGGCCCTTCTGGCAGATGCGCGGATCCCAGCGATGGGATGCCTGATTCCCGTAGAGGTCCCTCGCCTTCCCGTAGCCGTACGTGGGAGAGATGCGGACGATGACGCCGTTCTTCGTGTGCGCGCGGAGCAGGCAGTTGTGGGTGTCGTTCGGAGCGCAGGTGAAGACGAATGAGTCGTCCTCGGCGAACTGGTCGCGGTAGATCCGCTCCCAGCCGCGATCGGGCATCTGCGCGAGGGGATTCGCGATCGCGATGGCTTGAGCCACGCCCTGCGCGGACGCGCTCGAGAGGAATTGCGCCGGGAGGAAGAGCTCGGCGAGGGCCGCGCCGGAGCCAAGGGCGACTGCGCGCTTCAGGAGCTCTCGCCGTGAGAGATCGGGCATCGCTCCGTGAAGGCTCGCTTCGAGCCGGTACTCGGTCATCGGCGCTGCGCCGCAGACCCACTCCGTAGTTTTTCCGATGCCCGCGGGCGGAAAAGCGAGGGGCGCGCCGGTTTCCGGACGGTTCCGGCGAGCCCAGGCGAACCGCGGCTGACAGAATGTCGGAGTCGTGAAGACGTTCCAGCTCGAGCACCAGCTCCGCACCGCCGGCGGACTGACGGTCACCGATATCACGGAAGACGTGCAGGAGGCGGTGCGCCAGAGCGGGATCGTCGACGGCATCTGCTCGGTCTACTCGCCGCACACGACGTGCTCGGTGCGCGTGAACGAGTGGGAGCGCGGATTCCTCGAGGACTTCGCGGTGCTCCTCAAGCGACTCGTTCCGACGGAGCACTACTACGCGCACGACGACTGGGACCGCCGCACCGAGAACGTATGCGAGGAGGACATGGAGATCGGCAACGGTCATGCGCACTGCATGTCGATGCTCCTCGGCCCGGCAGGTGAGTCGATCCCGGTGCGCGAGGGCGAGCTCTGCCTCGGCCAGTGGCAGCGGGTGCTCTTCCTCGAGCTCGACCGCGAGCGCGACCGGCGCTGGCTCGTTCAGGTCGTCGGCGCGTAGCAGCGCGCATTCCGGCCGGAGGGCGAGGCATGCCTCGCCCCTACGGGCATGCCCGGCCCACAGCATCCCGCGCGTCTACTCCGGCGTGACGTAGGCGGCGGTGAGGCCCCCGTCGACGACGAACGTCGCGCCGGTAACGAATGACGACTCGTCACTCGCGAGGAAGAGCGCCGCGTTCACGATCTCGCGGGGCTTCCCGAGCCGGCCCGTCGGCCAGTGCACCTGGCGACGCTTGAAGGCCGACAGATCGTCGCCGTAGATCGCGAGGAGCAGCGGGGTCTCGACCGGGCCCGGACAGAGGGCGTTCACTCGCACTCCCTGGCGCGCGAACTGCACGCCGAGCTCCTTGGACATCGCCAGGACCGCGCCCTTCGAGGCCGTGTACGAGATCTGCGATGTCGCTGCGCCGAGAATGGCGACGAAGGAGGCCACGTTGATCACCGATCCTCCTCCCCGCTCCAGCAGGTACGGGATCCCGTGCTTGCAGCAGAGGAAGACGCCCTTCGTGTTCACATCCTGCACCCGCTGCCAGGCGTCGACGCTCGTGTCGACGACGGACGCGTCGTCTGCGGGGGAGATGCCTGCGTTGTTGTAGAGGACGTCGATGCCCCCGTACCGCTCCACGGTCGAGGCGAACATGTGCTTCACGTCCTCCTCGTCCGCGACGTCGACGCGGAGTGGGAACGCGTCGCCGGGGCACTCCGAGACTGTTTCCTCGGCCAGCTCGAGATCGAGGTCGGCGACGCAGACCTTGGCGCCTTCGCCCGTGAACACGATCGCCGCCTCGCGACCCATGCCGCCGCCGGCGCCCGTGATGACGCACACCTTTCCGTCGAGTCGACCCATGGCTAGCCCTCCGTCGAGATGAACACGCTCTTGACCTCGGAGTAGCCCTCGAGCGCGTGCATTCCGAGCTCGCGGCCGAACCCCGACTGCTTGAAGCCTCCGAACGGCGTCTGCACCCGCACCGACGTGTTCGCGTTCACCGAGAGCACACCGGCCTCGATGCCGCGCGCGACCCGCAGGGCGCGAGACCCGTCCCGCGTCCAGATCGAGCCCGAGAGGCCGTAGGGCGTGTCGTTCGCGATGCGTACTGCGTCGGCCTCGTCCTCGAACGGGATCACGGCGACGACCGGGCCGAAGACCTCTTCTCGTGCGATGCGGTCGTCGTTCGTCGCCTCGACGATCGTGCACGGGTACCAGAAGCCTTCGCTTTCCGGGGCTTCGCCCCGGAAAGCGATAGAAACACCATCCAGATAGGAAGCGACAGTCGCGCGATGCTCTGCAGAGATCAGGGGACCCATCTCGGTATCCTCGAGGCTCGGATCCCCGACGCGAACGTTCCGAGTCGCCTCGATCAATCGATCCAGAAATCCGTCGTAGACGGATTTCTGGACAAGGATGCGCGAGCGCGCGCAGCAATCCTGGCCCGCATTGTCGAAGACCGAGTACGGCGCCTGGGCGGCCGCCCGCTCCAGGTCTGCGTCGTCGAAGACGACGTTCGCGGACTTGCCGCCCAGCTCGAGCGTGACCCGCTTGATCGTGCCGGCGGCGCCCTGCATGACGAGTCGGCCGACATCGGTCGAGCCCGTGAACGCGATCTTCGCGACATCGGAGTGCTCGATCAGCCGCTTCCCGACCACCGAGCCCTTCCCGACGAGGACGTTGACGACGCCCTCGGGGATCCCGGCCTCGAGGCACAGCTCGCCGAGTCGGATCGCAGAGAGTGGGGTGAGCTCGGCGGGCTTGAGCACTATCGTGTTTCCACACGCGAGCGCGGGCCCCAGCTTCCAACTCGCGATGTTCGCGGGGAAGTTCCACGGCACGATGAGCCCAACGACGCCGAGCGGCTCGCGGAACGTGGCGGCGACGCCGCCTGCGACCGGGATCGTCTCGCCGAAGTGCTTGTCGACCGCTCCGGCGTAGAAGTGGAACACCTGCGCGACCATGCCGATCTCGCCGCGCGCGCCTGCGATCGGCTTGCCGACGTTGCGCGACTCGATCTGCGCGAGCTCCTCGCTCCGCTCCTCGACCAGCACCGCAAGCCTCCGGAGTAGGCGCGCCCGATCGCCTGGTGCGACAGCGCTCCACACCGGGAACGCCGCTTTTGCCCGCGCTACCGCAGCGTCCGCGTCTTCGACACCAGCCTGCTCCAGCTCGGCTATCGGCTCTTCGGTCGCAGGGTTGAGAACCGTGAGCGTCACGGCCTGGATTCAAGCACCGACAGCCTCTACAGGCCGCGGCTCTGCCGCATGCGCCAGATCCCGTACACGATCCACGCGAAGACGGGTACGACGAGCAGCGCGAGGATCCAGAGCGCCTTCCCCAGCCCGTTGAGTGCTTTGTTGCGAATGACGTCGGCGATGAAGAAGACCTCGAGGACGATGTAGATAACGGCGAACGCGAAGTACACACCTGCCTCCTAGCTAGGACGAGAGGCGGGGAGCCTACTGCGTATGAGCGGCTCGGTACGCTCGAGCTTCCTCGACGAGCGCCTCGAAGAGCGCCGCATCCTCTCCGGACTCAGGGTGCCACTGGACGCCGACCGTGAAGCGCTGGGACGGGTCCTCTACCGCCTCGAGCGTCCCGTCCGCAGCCCACGCCGTCTCGACGAGCCCGGCGCCGAGCCTCCCGAGTGCCTGATGGTGGTGTGACGTGACATCGGAGCGCTCGCCCACGATCGCGGCGAGCCGCGTTCCCCGCTTGACCTCGACCGGGTGGACGGCGAACTTGCCCGGGACCTGCTTGTGGATGTCGTTGCCGACCTCCTCGGGAAGGTGCTGGACGAGATCGCCGCCACGAGCAACGTTCAGCAGCTGAAAACCACGGCAGATCGCGAGCACCGGCATGTCGAGCGCGAGCGCAGCCTCGAGCAACGCCATCTCACCTGCGTCCCGCCGCAATTGAGGCGTATCGGTCTCGGGGTGCGGGTCAGCGCCGTACCTCGAGGGGTCGACGTCCACGCCTCCGGAGAAGACGACACCGTCGAGGGCAGACAACGTCTCCTCGACCCCGTTCTCCGTCGGCGGTATGACGACTGCACGACCACCTGCGCTCTCGACCGCATCGACGTATGCGAGCGGGATCAGGACCGCCGGAAGGTGCCAGACACCCCAGCGCGCGTCCTGCGCGTACGAGGTGATCCCGATGACGGGTCTCATGCGGCCTCCGTCTCCACGATCCAAAGTGTGCCGTCAGCGCACTCCGTCGCGCGTCCTTCGACCGGCTCGAGGCTCGCCCGAAGCACCCGAACGGTCTCACCGTCGAGCTCGGTGAGCGCGCCGCGCACGCCCGGGACGACCGAGTGGAAGCTCCACGCCCGTACCTGGCGCTCGATCTCGGCCGCGGGTTGCGACCAGTCGATCCAGGCGTACTCCGGCTCGAAGAACGTGTGGTACTCGCCTCCAGCGGCCTGCGGATCGCCGGGATCACCCTCCTCGAGCCGGGCGAGCACCTGTGGGAACAGCACCTCCGCGGACGAGACGATCTTGGGAGCGAGCTCGTCCCACCCGTACTCGCGACCGAGCGAAATCGGCGCCTGGGCGAGCACGTTCCCGGTGTCGAGCTCGGCATCCATGTAATGAAACGTGAAGCCGATCTCGGTCTCGCCGTTGCGCACGGCCCAGGCCACCGGGCTCGGACCGCGGTATTTCGGCAGCAGCGACGGGTGGCCGTTCACGATGCCGCGCTTCGGAACGGCCAGAGCGTCAGCCGGGATCTTCCACGGGAACCCGCCGCAGAACGCGACATCGGGCTCGTAGGTGCGCAGGAGCGGGGCGATCCGCTCGCGCGACGAGGGAATGACGACGTCGAGATCCGCGGGAGCGTTGCGAAGCACGTGCTCGAGCTCGCCGTAGCGCTCCGCATCGCCGCGCGTTATGAGTAGGGCGACCGGCTCATGCCCGTGCGCGCGCAGCATCGCGTAGATCCCGTGCACCGCCGGGAGGATCTGCGCGATGAGGACCGCCCTCATCCGCGCTCGAAGTACCGCACGCGCTCCCAGTCGGTGACGACCTTGTCATAGAGCGCCTGCTCGGTGTGCGCGTAGTTCAGGTAGTGGTCGACGACCTGGTCGCCGAACGCGCCACGCGCCGTCGTTCCGAGCTCGAGCGCGAGGATCGCCTCACGCAAGCTCGACGGGAAGCGCTCGGCGTCGGACTCGTAGGCGTTGCCCTCGAGCCCTCGCGGCAGCGGAAGCTCGTTTTCGATCCCGTGGATCCCGGCCGCGATGATCGCGGCGAACGCAAGATAGGGATTGACGTCTCCGCCGGGAATGCGGGTCTCGACCCGCTTCGACGCTCCGTGGCCGACGATTCGAAAGCCGCACGTGCGGTTGTCGAGGCCCCAGGCCAGGGTGGTCGGTGCCCAGCTTCCGGCGGCGAACCGCTTGTACGAGTTGATCGTCGGAGCGAAGAAGATCGCGAGCTCCTTCGCGCACGCGATCTGCCCGGCGAGGAACTGCTCGAAGACCGCCTCGGCGTCGCGGAACACGGGCTCGCCGTCGCGGAAAAGCGACGCGTGGATATGGCACGAGTTCCCGATCCACGACTCGAACGGCTTGGCCATGAACGTGATCGAGCAGCCGTTGGCATGGGCGATCTCCTTCGCGCCGTTCTTGTAGACGACGTGGCCATCGGCCATGGTCAGTGCGTCCGAGAAGCGGAAGTTGATCTCGTGCTGGCCCGGCCAGGCCTCGCCTTTCGAAGTCTCGACCTTGATCCCGGCGCCGTGCATCCCGTTGCGGATCTGCCGGATGAGATCCTCGTCGTACGTGGACGCGAGGATGTGGTAGTCGAGGATGTACGGAACCGAGGGGGTGAGGTCCTCGTAGCGCTGCGCCCAGGCCTCCTCGAAGGTCTCGCGCAGGAGGTAGAACTCGAGCTCGGAGCCCATCATCGGCGTGAAGCCAAGCTTGGCGGCCCTGTCCATCTGCGCCTTCAGCACCTGCCGCGGCGACGGCTGCACGGGCGAGTCGTCGTGCCAGTGGACGTCTGCGAGCACGAGAGCGGTGGCCTCGAGCCACGGTATGCGGCGCAGCGACGCGAGGTCCGGCTGCATCCCGAAGTCACCGTAGCCCCGCTCCCAGCTCGCGATCTCGTACCCGGGGATCGGGTCCATCTCCATGTCGAGCGCGAGCAGGTAGTTGCAGCCTTCGACGGCATGCCCGGCCTCGATCTCCTCGACGAAGAACTCCGCGTGGAGCCGTTTTCCCAGCAGCCGGCCCTGCATGTCGGTGAACGCGACGACGACGGTGTCGATCGCGCCGGACTCGACCTCCGCCCTCAGCTCGGCCAGTGACAGCATCGGCCCGATCCTAGTGCGTCATCCGCTCGGTTGACATGTCAACGCTCGGGTGAACGTAATACCGGCCTGAGATTGGCAGGCGACCTCGAGGAGGGCTTATGAGTACTGGTCCGGCGCCCGGCTATCACACTTCGGAGGACGAAAGGCTCCTCCACAAGCTCGGCTACGCGCAGGAGCTCTTCCGCGCCGTTGGAGGGTTCCAGAACTTCGCCATCAGCTTCACGATCATCTCCATCCTCGCAGGCTGTCTGACCTCCTACTCGATCGCGTACCTGCAGGGCGGACCGATTGCCGTGAGCTGGGGGTGGCTGATCGTCGGGCTGATGAGCACGCTCGTCGCACTCTCCATGGCGGAGATCGCGTCGGCGTTCCCGACGGCAGGCGGCTTGTACTACTGGGCCTCGAAGCTCGGGAGTCCTGCTTGGGGCTGGTTCACGGGCTGGTTCAACCTCGTCGGCCAGATCGCGGTCACCGCCGCGATCGGTTACGGACTCGCGATCTTCTCGACGGCGCTCCTCAACTACTGGTTCGACTACCCGAACACGAAGGAGTACGTGTACCTCGCGTATGCCGTGGTCCTGGCCGCGGCGCTGCTGATCAATCTGCTGAAGGTCAGCATCACCGCGCTGCTGAACACGGTCTCGGCCTACTGGCACATGATCGGAGTCGGAGTGATCGTCGTCGTTCTCTTCTTCGTGCCCGACGACCATCGCTCGCTCAGCTCCATCTTCACGGACACCGTCAACGAGACCGGTTGGGGAGGCGGCACGACCTCGGGCATCGTCTTCTTCTACGTCTTCCTGACCGGGCTGCTGATGGCCCAATACACAATCACGGGCTTCGACGCGTCGGCGCACGTCGCCGAGGAGACGCACAAGGCATCGCGCTCCGCGGCAGTGGGCATGTACATGTCCGTCGTCGCCTCGGTCTTCTTCGGCTTCATCCTGCTCGTCTCCGTGACGCGGGCGTTGCCCGTCGAGCCGCAGCTCGACCTCTACATCGTCCCTGTGGCCTGGGTGACCGCGATGGGTCAGAGCTGGGGGACGTTCATCCTGTTCATCTGCTGCATCGCGCAGATGTTCTGCCTCACTGCGTCGGTCACGTCGGCCTCGCGGATGCTGTTCGCGTTCTCGCGCGACCGCGCCGTCCCAGGTCACCAGCTCTGGCGCCGTGTCGGCCGCAACCGCGTGCCGCACTACGCCGTGATGGCCATCGTCGTCCTCGCGGCCGCCCTCATGCTGCCGACGCTCTACAACTTCTTCGTCGGGTACTACGTCGGCACCGGCGTCGCAGTCATCGGCCTCTACATCGCCTTCATCCTGCCGGTGATCCTCCGATACCGGATGAAGGAGAGCTTCGAGCCGGGCGCGTGGACGCTCGGCAAGCACTACAAGTGGATCGACCCGATTGCGATCGTCTGGGTCTGCTTCATCAGCATCGTCTTCCTCATGCCGCCGTTCTCGATCAGCGCACCGTGGGAGGAAGGGTTCACCTGGGAGGCCGTGAACTACGCGCCGCTCTGGGTCGGCGGAGCCCTGCTCTTGTTCGGCGGCTGGTGGGTCCTCTCCGCGAAGAACTGGTTCAAGGGGCCTGTCCGCATGGGCACGGACGAAGAGCTCGAGCGGATGGAGGAAGAGACACTCGGCCAGTTCGACATCCCGACCGAGGCAGAGCCCGCTTAGCGCAGTCCTCTGCCGGCAGGATCGAGGGGCGCCGCCAGGCGCCCCTCGTCGTTCAGGAGAGCGCTGCGACGAAGGCCCGCGACTCGGCCGTGCGGCGAAGTCGCTCGAAGTGCTCCGCCGCATAGGACTCGAAGTCGAAGTCGAGCTCGGAGACCGCGGACTGCACGACGCCCCACATCGCCTCGCGAAAGTCGGACATGAAACTCATGAGCTCGAGTGTCTTGACGTGCTCGACTCGAACCTCGCCCCAATAGGCCGCAAGGAGCGCTTCGCGCTCGTTGCGGCCAAGGTCGTGGTTGATCGAGAAGTTCGCCAGGTCGAAGAAGCGGTCGCCCATCCCCGCGTACTCCCAGTCGACGATGCGGAGCCGCTCGCCGTCGTCGAGGAAGTTCGCATTCAGGAGGTCGTTGTGACACGGGACCGAGGTGTCCGCAGAGCGCTTCGACTCGATGCGCCCGGCGAGCTCGTGCGCCCACTCGAATGCCTCCGGAACACGTCCGCCCCGCTCGAGCGCCGTCTGCTTGTACG
This sequence comes from Actinomycetota bacterium, assembly GCA_020029615.1. GTDB lineage: Bacteria > Actinomycetota > Thermoleophilia > Gaiellales > Gaiellaceae > GMQP-bins7. The sequence continues at coordinate 3,012 of JAIBJO010000067.1, read as the reverse complement.
CCTCGACGACCCGGAAGGAGTCGAAGGTCCCCGGGATGGGAGCACTGTCGTGAAACACGCGCAGCGCACGGGCGACTCGCGCGAGCATCCCCGGCTCGCGCATCCGCTTCGGCGCGGGGATCTCACCGTCGACGAAGCGCGTCACGAGCCAGCCCTCCGGTTCCACGAACGAGACGACCTCGGGCCCGATGCCGAGCGCCGCAGCTGCCTCCGTCGCGGCAAGTTCGACGCTGCGGTCGATTCCGAGCAGGCTCGTGTCCTTGCCGGCGACGCGGAGCACGTAGCGCTCCCCGTCGACCTCGACCTTCAGGTTGTGGTTCGTGATCCCGCCGCCGAGGACCTCGAAACGCGCCTCGCGGCCCGGCCAGACTCGCTCGACCTCGGCTGCGAACGCGCTCATGCGCGAATCCGCTCGCCCTTCGGATCGAAGAGAGGCTCCGCGGCGACGACACCCGGCACCCACTCTCCGAAGATCTCGACCGCCACCTCGGTGCCGACTCCGTGCTCGGCGGGCAGGTACGCGTACGCGATCGACTGTTCGACCGTGTAGCCGTAGCCGCCGCTCGTCACGCGGCCGATCGGACCGTCGCCCACGCGCACGGGCTCCGATCCGAGCGCGATGGCTCGGGAATCCTCCAACATCAGGCAGCGAAGGACGCGCTCAGGCTCTCCCTGGGCTAGCAGGGCCTCGCGTCCGATGAAGCCTTCCTTGTCGAGCTTGACCGCAAAGCCGAGCCCCGCCTCGAACGGCGTGTCCTCGGGCGTGATGTCGGCGCCCCACACCCGGTAGCCCTTCTCCAGCCGCAGCGAGTCGATCGCCTTGTAACCGCCTGCGACGAGCCCGTGCTGCCGCCCGGCCTCCCAGATCGTTTCCCAGAGCGCGAGGCCGAACTCGGCGCGGCAGTAGAGCTCCCAGCCGAGCTCACCCACGTAGGTGACTCGCAGTGCCAGGCACGGCACGCGACCGATTGCCAGCTCCTGCGCTCGCATGTACGGGAATCCGCCGTTCGACAGGTCGGCCGTCGTGAGCGGTTGCAGGATCTCGCGCGCTTTCGGACCCCAGATGCCGAAGCACGCGTACGCGGACGTCTCGTCAGTGACGTGCACCGAGCCGTTGTCGAGGACGTGCTGCCTGATCCATGCGAGGTCGTGCTGGCCGAAGGCGGTTCCCGTGACGATGCGAAAACGGTCCTCGGCGACGCGCGTGACCGTGAAATCGCACTCGATGCCACCTCGCGGATTGAGCATCTGCGTGTACGTGACCTGACCGACCTGCCGCGCGACGCGGTTGCCGCAGAGCCGCTCGAGCAGGTCGGCCGCGCCGGCGCCCGAGACGAGGATCTTCGCGAACGAGCTCTCGTCGAAGATCGCGGCCGTCTCACGGCATGCGACGTGCTCCGCACCGATCGCGGCCGACCAGAGCATTCCCGCCCAGCCGCGGGGACGGAGCGACTCGTCTCCCCGCGCCCCGTTCTGCTCGAACCAGTTGGCCCGCTCCCACCCCGACTTTTCGCCGAACGCAGCACCGAGCTCTTGCAGTCGGCCGTATGCGGGCGACACGCGCAGCGGTCGTCCGGCCGAGCGCTCGTGCCCCGGGTACTTGACGTCGTAGTACGTCTCGTAGATCTCCCTGGTGCGCGCGACGGTGTACTCGCGACTGCGATACGCAAGACCGAACCGGCGCGAGTCCATGTGCCAGACGTCGAGCGACGGCGTGCCCTCGACGATCCACTCGGCGACGAGCCGGCCGAGCCCTCCGGCTCCCGCGAGGCCGTGGGCGCAGAAACCCGCGGCCACCCAGAAACCCGGCACGTCGGAGGGGCCGAGGATGAACTCACCGTCCGGCGTGAACGCCTCTGGCCCGTTGATGAGCTTGACGACCTCCATCTCGGCGAGCGACGGGACGCGGACGATGGCGTTCTCCATCAGCTCCTCGAAGCGCGGCCAGTCCTCCTCGAGGAGCCGCGAGTTGAAGTCGGCCGGGATCCCGGCTAGCCCCCAGGGCTCGCAGTGGCGCTCGTACCCGCCCATGACGAGCCCGCCGGACTCGGGTCGGAAGTAGACGAGGAGCGACGGATCTCGCATCGTCGGCATGTCGAGCGGCAAGCCCGTCGGCTTCGTGATCAGGTACTCGTGCGCCATGGGCACGATGGGGACGTTCACGCCTGCGAACGCGCCGATCTCGCGCGCGTACATCCCGCCCGCGTTGATCACCACGTCGGCCTCGATGTCCCCCTGATCCGTCTCGACCGCCTCGACGCGCCCGCGCCCGAGCCGGATCCCCGTCACGCGTGTCCTCTGGTTGATCTCCGCCCCACGCCGTCTCGCGCCTTCGGCGAGCGCGAACGTGAGCTGGCTCGGATCGATGTAGCCGTCCGTCGGGAGGAACGCCGCTCCGAGGACGCCTTCGGTCGTCATCGGCGGGAACAGACGTTGCGCCTCGTCCGGCGAGACGAGCTCGAGCGGTAGACCGAACGTCTTCGCCCAGCCGGCCTGGCGGGAGATCTCCTCCATCCGATCAGCACTCGACGCCAGGCGCAGCGATCCGACCTCGTGCCAGCCGGTCTCGAGGCCGACCTCTTCCTCGAGCGAGCGGTAGAGGTCGACGCTGGCCATCATCATCTTGGTCAGGGAGAGGGTGCTGCGGAGCTGGCCGACGAGCCCGGCGGAGTGGAAGGTCGAGCCGCTCGTCAGCTCGGCGCGCTCGACGAGCACGACGTCGTCCCAGCCGAGTCGGGTGAGCCAGTAGAGAATCGAGCAGCCTCCGACGCCACCCCCGATCACCACTGCGCGTGCGCGGCCCCGCATTTGCGGCACCCTAAACTTCACACCGTGAGGCTCGTCGTAGGACCAGATGTCCGCGAGTACGTGGACGAGCACGGTGGCGCCGTCTATGTCTGGCCGAAGGGAACGCGCTCAAGCCATGGTCGCACGTTCGTCCTCGAGAGCGCAGTGGTGCCTCCGGAACGCGAGGTCGAGCTGGTCCATGCGGCGGACGGCTTCCAGGTGTTC
>JAIBJO010000154.1 GCA_020029615.1 Actinomycetota bacterium | reverse complement strand
CGGTGACCAGACCAGGTGACTGGACGAATATGCCGGGCTCCCGATCCGCATCAGGTTGCGCAGCCCACTACCGTCGGCGTTCACGACATACAGGTGGCCTCGGGCGCCGCGGCCGCGCAAGAACGCGATCCTCCGCCCGTCGGGTGACCAAGTTGGATAGTCGTCGCTCGCACGCCGCGTGAGGTTCCGCTTCCTGCTCCCGTCGGCGTTCATGACGTAGATCTCGGATCGTCGGGGAAGCCCGCACAGCCCTGGTCCAGGTTTGCAACGAGACGACGGGCTTCGACTGCTCACAAACGCGATGCTGCGCCCGTCGGGCGACCAGGCAGGTCGCACATCATTCGCCGGGTTCTGCGTGAGGTTCCGAGGCCCGCTGCGGTTGGCGTCCATCGCGTAGACCTCGCCGTTGCCGTCGCGCCAGCTCACGAACACGATCGTCCGTCCGTCGGGCGACCAGGCAGGAGCTTGCACGTCGAGCGGTGTGGGCTTGCTCTGAATCAGGCCCAGGAGGCGATCGCCGATGCCGAACGCCGGCGTGACCAGAAGCCCGCCGACCAGGACAAGTCCAGCGACTGCGACGATCACCCACCTCCGGCGTGAGTGCGCTCGTGTCCACTCACGGCCGGTAGCAGCGTGACTCTGTTGGCGCACGGCCGCGGCGAGGAGCTCGTGCTTCAGATCGCTGATTGGATCACTCATGAGAACTCTCCATTCCGAAGTTGGGCTCGCATCACAGCCAGGCCACGACTGACGCGCTTGCGGATGACGCTCTCCGAGCAGCGAAGCTCAGTCGCGATCTCCGCGTAGCCGCGCTCTTCGACGTGGTAGGCCCTGACCGCTTCGCGCTGCTCGGGAGCCAGGGTGTCGAGGAGCTCGACCGCCGGAGCGCTTGCCGCCGCCTCGAGAATCTCGATCGCTTCGTCGTCCAAGTGGATCGGCTGCATGGCGAGCGCGTGCCGCGCCTCATCCTGGATGCGACTGCTGCGTAGCGCCTCGCTCAACTTGTGGCGCGCAATCGCGAACAACCACGCTTGGGGCGGCTCTGGCCCGGGCTGGAAGCGTGCAACCGAGGAGAGTGCGGCGGCGAAAGTCTCCGCGGTGAGATCGAATGCCTCCTCAGGGCCGGGAACCCGCCGGCGAAAGAACGCGAGCACTGAAGCGAAGTACCGTTCATAGAAGACGCCAAAAGGCTCAGCGTTCGTGCGCGCATCGACGAGAAGATCCCTGTCGGAGCATTGCTCCCAGTTCTTCATGTGTTGTATATGACGAGTTTCCGCGGTTTGTGACCGCAGGCGGACTGGGAGTCGTCGCTATCAAGCGATATTTCCCGCACACTCGCCAAATCGGCTCGTCCGACGCTTGGCCGATGCTTCGAGGGCGCAGAAGCATTTCGCCCACGCACTAGGCACCTCGTATCAATGCGAGACTGCGGCCATGCGGAGCGGCGGGGTGCCTGAGGTCCATTACGCCCGGAGCGGTGATGTCTCGATCGCGTACCAGCTCGTCGGCGACTCGCCCCGTGATCTCGTCTTCGTGCCGACGTTCAGCAACCTCGTCTACCCGTGGTGGAACGAGGACTTCCAAACGTTCTACGAGCGGCTCGGCGCGTTCGCACGGCTCATCCTCCTCGACAAGCGCGGCACCGGGCTTTCGGACAGGCCCCGGGACCTTGGCACGCTCGAGACCCGCATCGACGACATTCGCGCTGTCCTGGATGCGGCTGGTTCGAGGACGGCGATATTGCTCGGAACGGGCGAAGGTGGGCAGATCTGCACGTTCTTCGCGGCGACCTATCCCGAGCGGACGCAGGCGCTCATCCTCTACGGAACGCCCGCCCGGGCCGTTCGCGAGCACGACTACCCGTTCGGTCCGACGTCGGAGCGGTGGCGGGAGCTCGTGCGCGAGGTGCGGGAGCGCTGGGGCGAGCGGGAGTACTTCGAGCAACAGGCGAGAGAAGCCTATGGGGCGACCGCCGCGGACGAGCTCGTCGACTGGTACGTCGAGTGCCAACGGTTCTGCGCAAGCCCCGGTGCCGCCGTCGCCTTCTACCGAAGCTACGGGGACACCGATATCCGTGACGTGCTGCAGACGGTTCGCGTGCCAACCCTAGTGCTGTACCGGCAATGGAACCGCGACCAGTCACTCGATCTCGCCGCGAGGATCCCGGTAGCCCAGGCGATGGAGCTGCCCGGTGACGACCGCACCATCATCTACGGGGAGGCACCGCGCGAGATAGAGCGTTTCCTCGCGGAAGCACCCGCAGCAGGATTGGTTTCCAACCGCGTGCTGACGACGGTGCTGTTCACCGACATCGTCGGCTCGACTGAACACGCACTCTCGCTCGGAGACAGCGGCTGGAGCGAACTCCTCACCCGACATCGGACTGCCGTCCGTCGCCAGCTTGCGCGCTTTCGCGGGACCGAGGTCGATACAGCCGGCGACGGTTTTTTCGCGACCTTCGACGGCCCGGCACGAGCCATCCTCTGCGCAGGTGAGGTCATGGCGGACGCGCACGAGCTCGGCCTCAGCGTGCGGGCGGGCGTGCACACGGGCGAGTGCGACCTGAGCGGTGAGAAAGTGGCGGGAGTGGCCGTCCACATCGGCGCACGCGTCGCTGCGGAGGCGGGCGCTGGAGAGATTCTCGTCTCGCGAACCGTGAAGGATCTCGTCGCAGGCTCGGGGCTAGAGTTCGACGACCGCGGCGTTCGTGACTTGAAAGGCGTCTCGGAGTCGTGGCGGCTCTTTGCCGTGCGATCTCCTGGCTCGCTCACGCTCGGCTCGACGAGCGACTGAGCCGCGAACAATCGTTGCCGCTCAAGAGACGGTAGGACTCGGTTGCCATGGAGAAGCGGCCGCCCGCGGTGGTGCTCCTGAACGACGGCCTTATCCGTCCTGGAAACTTGACAGCCCCCCGCATCTCGTAGGAAGCTTCGACCCAGCTGGGAAGATCGACACTGAGACCTGGGGAGGTTTCACTTTGGGGCTGGGAACACGCCCGGGCTGGGTTGGGCGCTGCGCGTTGACCGCGGTGATCTCCGGGATCGTCATCGTTGCCGCCGGATGGACGTTCGCTCTGGCCCATCGAGCCGCTGACCAGGACGCGGTCGCCGTTGACTTCAAGATCAGCGTCTGGAGCTCGGGCAGAGCTGTTCTCGACGGTCGAAGCCCAATGGCCCACTACTCGAGTGGCGGATACGACGACGGCACCGTCTATCCGCCCATCGCGACGATCGCGACGCTTCCTTTCTCGCTTCCGCCCTACCAGGTCGCTCGCATCCTCTGGATGCTGGCCTTGTCGGCGGCCGTCGTCGGAAGCTTGTGGCTCTGCGGAGTTCGCGACTGGCGCTGTTACGTCGCAGCCTGCGCGAGCCCTCCTGTCGTCGCAGGTCTCCTGTACGCGAACCTGTCGTTGCTCCTCGTGCTCGCGGTGGCGCTGGCATGGCGCTGGCGAGATCGCCCTTGGCTCGTCGGAGCACTTCTGGGTCTCGTCGTCGCGATGAAGTTGTTCCTGTGGCCTGTCGCCGTCTGGCTCGCCCTCGTGAGGAGACGTCTCGCGTTCGCCCTCGCAATCGGCGTCGCCGGGGTCCTGAGCCTCGCTGGATGGGCGGCCGTCGGCTTCGCCGAGCTGGCCGAGTACCCGACGATGATGCAGCATCACGCAGACGTGAACGACCAAGATGGCGTCTCAGTCGCCGCGCTCGCCGCGCAGCTTGGCGTGCCGGGCAATCAACTCGTGGCACTGGCGGCCGGAGTCGCGGCACTGATGGTCGCCTGGCGGCTGCGTCGCGACGAGCTCGGTGCGTTTGCATGGGCGGTCACCGCCGCTCTGCTCGCATCCCCGATGGTCTGGTGGCATTACTTCGCGCTTCTTCTCGTCCCCCTCGCGCTCGCAGCTCCGACGTGGGGCATCGTCTGGCTCTCGATCCCAGCGAGAACGATGCCCGCTCCGACAACCGCTCTCGTAGCTCCGAGCACGGCGTCCTGAGAGTCTTGGCCCGTTCCACATGCTTCGAGCTCGCACTGTTCGATTCGTAGGTACGTTTAGCGAGGCCGACGATACGCCCCTCTCGGAGCCTCTGTCAAACCCCGCTCAGCGGTCGCTCGGAGGGGGTGCTAGAGAGGCGGCGCAACCCTCCTGCAAGCGGTCGGTTCACGCCCTAGAACGCCGGGAGCCGCCTCGGAGGGCGGCTCGGTCGGCGGCTAATGACAACCCGACCCGCTACGGGTTTACGCGCGCACGCGACCCGCAGAGTGTCGCCGCCGAACGTAGCACGGTCGGACGCTGACGCATGGCACCCTCGGCCAGGCCAAGACAGCTAGAGGCGGGCGGGCTGAACTAGGTTTTACTTCTGTCCGGGCGACCAGACCGGTGCGCGGTCGGGTGCCGGGTTGCGAGTCAGGTTCCGCTGGTCGCTCCCGTCTGCGTTCATGACGTACACCTCGAAGTTGCCGTCGCGCTTGGTCGTGAAGGCGATCTTCTTTCCATCGGGCGACCATGTGGGGGCGAGGTCGAACCCCGGGTGGCGCGTCAGGTTCCGCTGCCCGCTCCCGTCCGCGTTCATGACGTAGATCTCGAAGTTGCCGTCGCGCTTGCCGTCGCGCTCGCGGACGAAGAGGATCGTCCGTCCGTCGGGTGACCACGAGGGAAAGCTGTCGTTGACCTGCGCCATGCGGATCAGTCTCCGCGGCGCGCTCCCGTCGGCGTTCATGACGTAGACATAGATGACCGCGGGCCCTCCCCCACCCCTGCCCGGCCGGCGCGCCTTGCCCGCACGCAGGAAGAAGATCTTCCGCCCCTCGGGCGACCAGCTGGGAAAGCCGCCTCCGTTGCGCAGGAGCTTCTGTCGTCCGGTGCCGTCGGCGCTCATCACGTCGATCCCGCCGCTGCTCGCGAACGCGATCCTGCGCCCGTCCGGCGACCACGTCGGCCAGCCGCTCACGCCGTCGCCCGTGAGGTTCCGCTCCCCGGTGCCGTCGACGTTGATGACGTAGACGTCGGACTCCGGGAACCCTCTGCCTTCCGCCGGCGCATGAGACCTTATGAAGGCGATCTTCCGCCCGTCCGGCGACCAGACCGGCACGACGTCGCTCGCCGGGTCGCGCGTCAGCCTCCGCAGCCCGCTCCCGTCGGCGTTCATGACGTAGAGGTCGGCGTTGCCGCTCCACTGTGGGCAATCGAAGCTGTGGAACGCGACCTTCCGCCCGTCCGGCGACCAGACCGGGAACACGACCTCCGGCTTGGCCGTCAGCCTCCGCTGGCCGCTCCCGTCGACGTTCATCACGTAGGCGTCGAAACGCCCATCTCGGAAGCTCTGGAAGGCGATCTTCGACTTGACGGGCGCGCCGAGGACCAGATCGCGGACGGTGCCAAAGGCAGAGGCCGTGCCCACTACGACGACGAGTACCGCAGCAGCGAGCGCGACGAAGCTGCGGCGACGGCGACGCCGTCGTCCCCGAACCGCCAGGTCCCGATCACCCGCCGTTTCGAGATCGGCGCGAAACTGCACGAGAGCTTCAGGCAGCGAAGTCATCTTGGTCCTTTCCCGTCGTCGCGAGAGCCAGTCGACGGAGCGCCCGCGACACCCGACGGCGTGCCGCCGTCGGGCGGATGGCGAGCTGCTCCGCTACCTCGTCGTAGGGCAGTTCATCTACGACGCGAAGCTGAAGCGCGTCGCGCTCGTGCGGAGATAGGCCGTCGAGTGCGGTGGTCAACGTGGCGCGTGGTGAAAGCCGTTCCTCGATCGCTCCGTAGCCCTCGTCGGTGCCGATTTCGAGCGGCAAGCCAAGCCGTTCACGGGCGGACGTTTCGACGCGATCGTGGCGCAGCGTCTCGCGAAGAACGTTTCGCGCAATCCCGAGAAGCCAGGGCAGAGCGGAGCCACTACCGTCCTCGTGAAAGCGCCCTCGTTTTAGCCATGCCCGCGCAAAGGTCTCGGCCGTCAGATCGCTCGCCGCCCAATCGAGCCGTCGCTGACACCACGTGTAGACAGCGAGTGCGTGCCGCTCATAGACCAGTCCGAACGGAGCAGAGTCGGACCGGGAGGCGAGGATCAGCTCGGCGTCGGAGCGTCCGTCTGAAACAGGCTGCATACCTCTTTATGACGCAACCCACGTGTGTTGTGACTGCGCAGGCCCACGCCTACGTCCGTTTCCGTCGTGCGATTCGAACGCCGAGCGCTGTGGCTCGCCGAGGACGCCGAGCGCACTCAAGCCGACGCCCGGACTCGAACCGGGGACCCCTTCATTACGAGAGCGGCCAGGGGATCGCCGGGTGTCGCCGTGTGTGTCCGATTCGGCTCGGTTAAGTGAGATCGATGGGCGGGGCAGGTCGCTCCGTCGGCACCCGCCGCCGTCTCTACTTCGTTCGAACTTCGTTCGGCGAACGGGAGTTCCGCCTCCGCGCTCGCCGCGAAACATGCCACCGACGAGTTCTAGAACGGCTCGTCATCCAACTCATTCATCTCGGCCTCTTCTCGCATCCAGTCCATGTGATCGCGCATCGCGTCGCCCATCGCCTCCTCATCGAACTCGACCGGAGCGAGATCAGGTTCAAAGGCATCGGACGCCGGGTCGAGCGCTTCTGACGAGCGCATCAGCCTGAGGAGGAACCGCTCGGCACCCTGTACGAGCGCGGGTTCCTCCGTCCAGTACCCGAACTCAAGGCTCAGTCGCGACATGCGCGTGAAGTTCGCAGACGAGATCCAGAGCCGCTTCGCCTTGAACCCGATCACGTCCTCGACGTGTCCGAGCGGCCCCTCATCGTGCCACCACAGGTGCCCGAGGAGGGCGAGCTTCGCGTGCATGACCGTGCGGTTTTGCTTTCTGAAGCCGATGGTGCGGAAGGTCGGCACGGACTCCTCACCGATGCGGTCGTATGGGCCGATCAAGCGCCCCTTCGGGGCTAGCCCGCTGAGGGTGGCGAACGCCTCAAGCGGCAGCCCGTGGGTGCGCTCGTTCAAGCGGCGCAGTTGCTCCAGGTCGCGGTGGTCACGCGGCTCCTCGCCGCGCTTGATGACGACGACGCACGCTCCGGCGAGCGTGGCGAGCCTGTCGATGAAGGCGTCGTCGGTCACCCAGGGAGCGCACCCGAGCAGTACCGGCCCGAGAGAGCGAAACTGCTTCCAGCGCGGCTGGCGCTCCTCGACGTAGTCATCTATCCCGTCGATCAGTCCCCGAAGCACGTCCCGCCCGAAGAACGCCCGATTGCCCTCGTCCGGCCCGACGGCGAACTCGTCATCGAACGGCTCGGACTCCCACTTTGCTTCGTTCCGGCTCCCGGGCATGTTGATCCGAGCTTAGTGCCGGTATGCGGTTACCCTCAGGCGCGTGCCGGTGGGAGGTCGAAGACGCCGAGCAGAGGTGACATAGACTCGGCCCGTAGCGGACCAATGCCTAAACACATCCACGGCAAGCGACTGCTGGTCATCTTTGGCGGAGCCGTAGTCATCCTGCTGATTTCGCCTGGGTGCGGCGGTTCGCAGAAGAGCGTGAGCGAAGAAGACGCGATCCGGGCGGAGAAGCTGCTTTCGGTGATGGAAATGAACCCCATGAGTAAGTGGACTCGCGTCGGAGATGATCTCTTTACGGTTTGGGTCAGCTGGGATGGCACTAACAGCCGTGAGGGCTTCTACAACGTGAATACGGGCAGGTACCTAGCGATTGGGTGCGCCTCAGTGAACCTCGCGCACCGGATCGATAACGCTGAAGATGTCTCCCTCGCCGTGGGCACGGTGTCTGACAAACACTGTTCGACCCCCAAGCCAAAGCCAGTGTCTTCCATAAGGAAGCCGGTCCTACGAACAGGATCGGCTGCCGATAGGCAGCACGTACTCAAGCTCTTTGCCCGCTACGGGTACAAGGTCGGACGCAACGTGCCGCCTCAGTACGTCAGCGATGCACACCCGGAGCCACGAAACCCGTTCGCGTGGTTCGCGTGGGATACGGGTACTAACTCGTGCATGGAGCTAGATCTCGATACCGAAAGCGCTGATTCTCTCGATCCGGGGGACTGCCTGCGGTCTTCATACAGGTAGAAGCCGTCCTCTCCACGCCAGAGTCCGCTTCAAGCAACTCGGGCGCGAGTCGAGGGACGGCTACGCACTGACGCCGGATCGATCGAACACGTCCTGAAGTTCGCGCAGCGTCTCGCGCACGGGTCGGCCAGCGAGCTTCAGCGGGTAGGCGCATTCTCCACG
>JAIBJO010000153.1 GCA_020029615.1 Actinomycetota bacterium | reverse complement strand
TGCACTCGAGGAGCGAGTTGCCCATCATTCGGTTCCTTCCGTGCGTGCCACCTGCAATTTCTCCACAGGCGAACACGCCTTCGAGGGTCGTCTCGGCGTCCTCGTCGATGACGAGCCCGCCGTTCTGGTAGTGGAGCACGGGGAACGTGTAGATCGGCTCCGTGAGCGGGTCGATGCCGGCGCTGCGATACCGACGAAGCATGTACGGGAGCGAGATCTCCGCGTCCTCCGGGGCGATGCGCGTCGTGTCGAGCCATACAGCCTGCCGACCGTCCGGAGTCAGCACGCCCTTACCCTTGTCCACCTCGTCGAAGATCGCTTGTGACACAGTGTCACGAGCGCCCAGCGAGTCCGTGAACTCCTCGCCGTCGGCATTGAGGAGAACGGCACCGTAGGCGCGCGTCGTCTCCGGAATCGAGTAGCCCTGCATCGTCGTCGGCCAGGCACCGCCGTTCGGGTGGTACTGGAGCGCGTCGAGGTCGCGCGTCTCGGCGCCTGCGTCGACAGCGATCCGAGTGACCTCGCCCGTCGCGTTCGGGTGATTCGTCGAGAGCTCGCCCCTCTCCTCCGCCTCCGAGAAGCACCGCCCACCGGCGGCGAGCACGATCGCTCCCGCATCGATACCGACCACACTCTCCTTCGTCTGGAACGACGCCGTCCAGCCGCCGTGCGCGGGCGCGAGTCCAGTGAGGGAGTGGTGCGGGAGCTCAGCTCCGGCGCTTGCCTCGTACGCCTCTCGAAGCGCCTTCGTGATCGCATGCCCCGTGCGGTCGCCGACCTGGAGCAGGCGCTTCCTGGAGGCGCCGCCACAGCGTGCAAGGCGATACCCACCGTTTGACCGCGTGAACTCGACGCCGAGCTCCTCGAGCCAGTGAATCGCCGAGCGAGCTTCCGAGGTCAGCAGGGTCACGAGCTTCGGATCTGCCGTCTCGTGGGAGCTCCGCATGACGTCCTCGGCATGGATCTCGGGCGAGTCGTCGTCACCGAACGCTGCCTGGATGCCTCCTTGAGCCTTCGCCGAGTTGCACGCCTGCACCGTGGTCTTCGTCGCAAGGCCGACACGAGCGCCGCCTCGGACGGCGGCGACGGCCGCGGCGAGCCCGGAGGCACCGCTGCCGATCACGAGCACGTCGAAGGAGGCACATGTGCGCACGGGTCGGATCGTAGCGCAAGTCGTTATCTCTGTCATTACGTATTGTTATCTACAAGGACTCGCCTTTGTTGCTGCGAGAGACGAGCGCGCGACCCGCATAGCGGTTACACTCGGCCGTTCATGAGCACGGTCGCCGAGATCGTCAAGCCGACGTTCATCACGGTCGCTCCTGAGGACACCCTCGGAGAGGTCGCCGAGAAGATGAGCGAGAGGAACGTGGGCGCGGTCGTCGTGAAGGACTTCGGACGGCTGATCGGCATCCTGACCGAGCGCGACATGCTCCGGGCTATGGCCGCCAGAGTGCATACGAGCGAGGCCCGCGTCCGGCAATGGATGACACCTGATCCGATGACCGCTGGGCCGGACATGTCCCTCGACGACGCCGCTCAGATCATGCTCGACAACGGATTCCGCCATCTGCCCGTCGTGGACGGTTCCGCCGTGCTGGGGATCGTGAGCCTCCGCCGTGTGCTCGGCGGGCGTCGCCAACCCGCACCCGAAGCGGCCTAGGTCGCGTCATGCTCATGCCCGGAATCCGCGAGTAGCGCGGCTGCAAGGCACACAACAGTCGGTGTGACTCCGGCGGCGTGCGTCCTATGATCGGCCGTCAGGAAGAAGAGGAGGCCATGTCAGCCAGTGAGAACAAGGCTCTGGTTCGTCGCTTCTACGAGGAAGTCTGGGATAGGGGCAACAGCGACGTCGCGTACGAAGTCTTCGCCGACGATTACATCCGCCATGACCTGCGGCCGACGGATGCGCATCCGGGGCCCGGGGGCCAGAAGCGGATCGCAGACGACTTTCGTGCGGCGTTCCCGGATCTTCGGGTCACCGTTGATCTGATCATCGCCGAAGGCGACTTCGTCGTCGGTCGCTGGACAGCGTCGGGCACGCAGCTCGGCTCATGGGGCCCACTCGCACCGACAGGCCGCCAGGCCACTTTCTCTGCTGTCAACATCTTCCGCTTCGAGAGCGGCAAGGTCGTGGAGATCTGGAACCATCGTGACGACTTCGGCCTCACCGAGCAGATCGGGTCGCCGATCTACGCCGGAGCACGCCCTCACGCCTGACGCTCCTACGGCTTCACCGCAGCGAACGCGGCTTCCGATCGCGCGAACGATCCCGGAGGCGGCCGCATGGCGGCCGTGCCGATGGCAGCCCCATCGCAATCAAGCGCAGGCAGAGACGACGCCCTTGACGAGGGCGGACGCTGCGGCGCCGGCGCTCACCGCGCGCTTGCGCAGCTGGGTCATCAGCTTCGGGTTGGAACGGACCTGGCGCACCGTCTGCTCCTTCGCCGCGTCCTGACCTAGAAGCGTGAGACCGCACTGGCCGGGGTTCTTCGTCCCGCCGATCCATCCCATCGCATACAGATACCTGAGCGCGGGCTTCTTGTAGGGCGCGCGCTTGTATGCGGCTCTTGCCTCCGCGGACGAGACCTTCTGAGAGCGCGCCGCCTTGCCGACTGCAGTGACGCCCGTCGCACCTGATGCAAAGACTGCCGCGACGTTCTGCCCGTACGAGCCGCTGAGAGTCGCGGCCAGGAGCGCGAACGCGGAGACGAGGCCCGCGTACTCGACGATCATGAGCACATCGTCCGCCTCGGGCGCCGGTCCGTCAATCGCTCACCAGATTGAGCGAAGCAGCGCCTCGACGTCCTCGGCCGACGCTGCGCGGGGGTTCGCGCGCGCGCCGGCCCTCGTCGCCGTGTCGGCCGCGAGCTCCGCCAGCTCGGTCTCGGGGACGCCGAAGTCGCGGAGACGGGTGAAGCCACCGAGCAGCGCAAGCTCCTCCACTCGGGTCGCCGGATCCTCCGTGCCGAGCGCCCGGCCGAAGCTGGCGATCGCCTCGGGAACGACCTCCTCGTTGAAGCGAAGGGCCGGAGCGAGGCAGATCGCGTTCATCGCGCCATGGGACCGGCCGTAGCGCCCGCCAAGCGCTTGCGCCATCGCGTGGCCGAGAAACAGCCCTCGCTCGGCGAGCGCCATGCCCGCGTGCATCGCTCCCTCGAGAAGACCAGTCCGGGCCTCGAGGTCAGCGCCGTCGGACACGACGACGGACAGCCAGCGCCCGATGAGCTCGGCTCCCCGCGACGCGTCGGCGCACTCTCCCGCGTACAGCGCCTCCGCGCAGTGGGCGAGCGCGTTCAGCGCAGTGCCTACGGATTCCCCGCGCGGAAGTTCGAGCGTGAGCGCCGGCTCATAGACGACGCCGACGGTGTTGGCGCCCGACCCTCCGGTCTTGAGGCGACGAACCGGGTCACGCATGCCGAAGTAACGCGTCCACTCGGCGCCGGAGTACGTCGTCGGTACCGCAACGAGCGGAAGGCCGGTGCCGGCCGAGACGGCCTTGGACGTGTCGATCGCACTGCCTCCCCCCAGTCCCACTAGACCGTCTGCTCCGGTTGAGGCCGCGGTCGCGGCGGCGACGACCTCGAGCGGCGAGTGCCTCTGCACGCCGTCGAAGCACGTAGTGACGGGAAGATCGAGGCCAGCGAACCGGGGCGTCGTCACGAGCAGGGGTCGCTCGGCCCCGAGCTCGCGAAGCAGACTGGCCAGCTCGCCGAGGCCCCAGCGGACGATCATGCGGCGAGCCGCTCTCGGGCGAACGCCACGAACGCCTCGGCGACACGCGAACGGGCCCTCCCCGTCGCAGACACGAGCGAGATCTCACGGGTCGCCTCGAGACCCTGCACGCGAGCTTCGGCGAGCGTGCCCGCAACCAGATCGGACTCGACGGCGGTACGAGAGATGAACGTCACGCCGTACCCGGCCTCGACCGCGCGACGCACCGACTCCTGCAGTCCGAGCTCGAGGCGTACGTCGAGGTCGCGCAGGCGCACTCCCTGCCGCCGAAGTCCGTCCTCGACGATCTGACGGACGCCCGCGCCCTCCTGCATGAGGATCAGCGACGCACCGCGCAGCTCGTCGAGGGTCACCGTTCGTCCCGCGAACGGGTGCCCGGGCGGGCACGCGAGGATCACCTGATCGGAGAAGAAGGGCTCGAAGCGAACGCCCCGGTGGCGCCTCGACGCTCCCAC
>JAIBJO010000152.1 GCA_020029615.1 Actinomycetota bacterium | reverse complement strand
GCGTGGTGCCGGACTCGTGCGACCATTGCGGCGAGCCCTTCGTCTTGCTGGAGCGGTTCGAGTCGTACGGCGAGCCGTGCTTGCGGATGGGCTGCCGGCGCGGGTGCGCCGAGGTTGAGCTGCTCGCGAGGGACCTGGCGTGACAATGCGCCCCGACGGCAACGAGTACGGGTACCGGCTCGAGGGGGCGGTCGTCGCGTCTCGGTCTTGTCGCTGGCGGCACGTCTGGAGGGTCGTCGAGAAGACGGAGCACCCGTCGTTTCTCGAGCAGCTCGGCCCGGGAGGTTCGGCGGGATCGGTGCGGGGTGACGACCCTCACCGGCGGGCCGTGATCGTGACCTATCGCTGCGCGACCTGCGGGACGGAGACGGTCGAGCGTGTCTAGCCTCCCCGCCGTCCCCGCAGCTCTCTTCCCGCTTCCGACGACCGGCGAGGCCATCGACCTAGCCAAGCCCGCCGACGTGGCCGCCGCCCTGCGCACGCTCCGCGACTTCAAGGCGGGCCCGCTCGCCGACGCGATCCGCGTCCTCGAGGGCGTCCTGCTCGAGGAGGGCGAACGGCAAGGGACGAAGACGCTCCGGCTGGGCGCCCACGAGGCGAAGCTGATCGAGAAGAACGAGACCGCCTGGGACGTCGAGAAGCTGGTCGCCGGCCTGCGCCGGCTCGGCTGCCCGGAAGACCGGCTCGACGCACTCGTCACGGAGGAGGTCTCGTACAAGGTGAACGGCTCCGTCGCCCGCCAGCTCGCCGGCGCGAACGAACGGTACGCGCGGGCGATCAAGCGGGCGAAGACCGTCACGCCCGGCTACAGGTACGTGAGCGTCAGCTGATGCCCGAGACCTTCGACCGCTTCGAGCTCCACATGGGCACCCTGCCCGACCGCCGAGGTGTGCGCCACGCGATCTACCCGACCGCCGAGCGGACCCTGTGCGGGCTGCGGATGGCCGACATGCCCGAGAACCGGATCCGAACGCGCGGCACAACGAGGCCCGACTGCCAGGTGTGCCGCGAGACCGCCGAGACGATCGACGCGGCCGACCGCTCGGCGCCGCCCGGCTGGTTCCGCAAGCGCCGCCTCGGCGGGGCACCCGGGCCCGCCGTTTGCGAAGGAAAGTCGCACCGATCCGGGCTGCCGTGCCGCTCCACCCCGCCGCCCGGCCACCGCCTTTGTCACTGGCACGTCGAGCAGGAGGTCGCAGCGTGACGTATATCGTCGCAGCTCTCGTGTGGTCGATCGTCTGCAACCTCGTCGCGATCGAGGCGCTCGCCCGCCGCGACAGCCGCGTTGCCGAGCTCGAGCAGCGAGTCGAGAACTTGAAGCGCGACGTCGACTGGCACCGTCACCGGGCGATGCCGCCCCCGCACGCCGGCCGGATCGTGAGCGGACGATGAGGCTCGCGAAGGCCGTCGACCGCTTCCTCGCCTGGCGCCAGCTCGAGCGCGACGCCACCCCCAAGAGCCTCGACTCCTACTGGCGCACCTTGCGCGCGATGACGGACTGGCTCGAGAGCCGCGCCGGCGAAGACGTGCGCCTCACCGACCTGGAAGGACGGAAGGGGACGGAGCTGCTCCGCGAGTTCATCGCCGCCGACTGCGGCCGCCTGAGCGCGAGCACCCGCTCCACTCGCATCTCGTACCTCCACTCGTTCTGGCGGTGGGCGCTCGAGGAAGACCTAATCGAAGCTGACCCGGCCGCGCCCATCCGGCGGCCACCGAAGCGCAAGCCCGACATCTACCGTCCAGACGCGACCGAGCTCCTCATGGGGCGTCGTGCCTGTGAGATCGAGGAGTTGCCAGCGTGGCTCCTGATGGAAGGCGTCGGGCTGCGCGCTTCGTCCGTCACCCGCTGCCGCTGGGAGCACGTTGACCTGCGCCGCGGCCGCGTCCGCGCCTTCACGAAGGGCCAGCACTGGCAGACGTTTCCGATCGACGCCGAGGTGCTCGAAGAGCTCCGCCGCGTCTACCGCGACCTGGAGCCGGCCCCGGACGACCACGTCTTTACCGTCAGCCTCGAGCGCTGGGAGACGAACGAGCATCGGGTCCGCACGGTGCGCGACCCGAAGCGGCCGGCCTCCGAGAAGGCGCTGTGGACGCTGGTACAGCGTGTCTGCAAGCGCGCCGGCATCCGCCCCGTCGGCCCGCACGCGCTCCGCCACGGCTTCGCCACACGTCTTCGGCGGCGCGGGCTCGCCAAGGAGGAGATCCAACAGCTTCTCGGCCACGCCGACGCGAAGAGCACTGAGGCGTACCTCGACGAGCTGCGGCTGGACGAGCTCGAGGATGCGCTGTCGGGCCGCGACAGGGGCGCGACGCTACAAGCGTTGCCGTCGTCGCGGATGGGCCCGCGGAACCTCGCGAGCCGTCTAGTGGAGGCGGCGGGAATCGAACCCGCGTCCGGCCCCGCTGAGGGTGAGCGCAACGGCGAGACCGGACTAGACGACCCTTCACCACCCGAAGGCGGCGTCACATGACGCCGTTGCAGCGCGTGATCTATGACAGGCATCGTCGCGAGGCCGACGCGCTGCTCGCGGAGCGGCCCGGGCGAGAAGTGCTGGACGAACTCTGCGCGTGTGCGCTGATCGGGACACCCTGCCGAGTCGCGCTCTCCGTCGATGGTTTGTCCGACGAGCTGCGGGGCGTCGTAGAGGCGGCGATGAGGCTCGAGCAGAGCGTCTGCCTCGGTGCCCCCGTCATGCCGACGTACTCCATCGTCCAAGAGGAGCTGCGTCCGGCGCGCGAGGCATTCAGGAAGGCGGGCTCGGTTCATGCCTAGCGAGTCGTGGCTTGCCGTGGTGCAGGACGCCGACGGCAACGAGGAAACCGAGGTCGTCACGTTCTCCGCGAGGACGTTTTCGGGGCCTCATCTCAGAGCGGGCATGACGCTCGAGATCACGAACGGCATGAGGATCGTGCTGCTCGAGCCCGCCGGGGAGAAGGCGGCGTGAGCCTCCACGCCTACTACTGCCGCCTGCTCGAGTCCCGCACGGTCGGCATGAGCTACGACCCGCCCGATCCCGGAGAGACCTACACGCCTTGCGGCATCTACATCGCCGAGACCCGGGGTCGCGCGAAGGCGTTTTTCATGGCCGACGATCCGGGCGTCGAGCTCGACGAGTTCACGGCCATCCGAACGAACTGCGTCGAGCGGCACGTCGACTCGGTGCTCGATCGCTTCGACGGCAGCTTCTTCCACCCGGCCAGGCAAGGCGTTATGCAGGATCCGAGCCACGACCCGCCCGGGGAGACGGAGGTGGAGCGGCTCTACTACCGCTGCTGGGCGCGCGTCCATGAGATCGAGGACCACGGTGGCGCTAAGTGCGACTGCCCGGAGCTTGTGTGGGATGAGCGGGCGCAGGAGTGGAAGGAGGCGGCGTGACCGTCGACTCCGGCCTGGCGCCCCGCGAGGGCACCCCGTACGGCGGACCCGACCCGAAGCCGGAGAAGCGGATCGTCGACGTGGTCGCCATGCGCCGCTTCCGCAAGAACTCGGCCCCCGTCTGCCAGGTGTGCGGCAAGCCGTGGCCCAGGTACGCCATGAGCATCCACCACATCGTGCCCAGGTCGCAGGGCGGCGACGACGTTGAGGCCAATTTCGCCTACGTCGACGGCCACGGTTCGTCCGGCTGCCACGGATGCCTCGAGTCCCGTCGCAACGGCGCCCGCTTCAGGTTGCGGCAGGTGCTCTCTCAAGCTCAGGTGGATTACGTCGTGGCCAAGAAGGGCCAGGCTTGGCTCGACCGCCATTACCCCGTGTCGGCGGTCTCAGATCGTTCACCTGTGAAGAGCTCGGCGTGACTGTTGCCGCCCGCCCCCACCCGTACCTGGCCGACCCGGACGTGACCCTGTACCTGGGCGACTGCCTGGACGTGCTCCAAGGGCTGCCCGACCAGTCCGTCCACATGGCTTGCTGTTCGCCGCCGTTCTACGGGCTCCGCGACTATCAGGTGGACGGGCAGATCGGCCTTGAGGACACCCCCGACCTGTGGGTGGCCCGCCTCGTCGAAGTGTTCCGCGAAGTGCGGAGAGTCCTGAGAGACGATGGCACCTGCTGGATCGAGTTGGGGGATTCGTACAACAGCGGCGCGCAGTTCAACCACGGCTCGCCCGGAAGCAAAGTGGCGTACACGGAGTGGGCAGGGGACTGGCCCGGCCACCGGCCGCTCGTCTCCGGCCTGAAGCCGAAGGATCTGATTGGTGCCCCCTGG
>JAIBJO010000066.1 GCA_020029615.1 Actinomycetota bacterium | reverse complement strand
CCCTGGGGGGGCTCGGTCGACGCTACCCCCATGAGCTCTCCGGTGGTCAGCAGCAGCGCGTCGCTCTTGCTCGCGCCCTGGCTCCCGCACCCGAGCTCGTCCTGCTCGACGAGCCGTGGTCGAACGTCGACCCCTCGCTTCGAGAATCGCTCCGCGGCGAGGTGTCGGAGATCATTCGACCGCTGGGGGTCACAGTCGTGCTCGTGACGCACGATCGCGAGGAGGCGTTCTCGGTCGCCGACAGGATCGCGCTGATGCGGGCCGGCGCCGTCGTTCAGCAAGGGAGCGCCGAGGAGCTCTATTTCGCCCCTGCTTCACAGTGGACGGCCGAGTTCGTCGGCTCGGCGAACGTGCTGGCCGGCGAGGTCGTCGAGGGCCGGGTCGTGACGCCGATCGGCTGCTTCCCGACGAACGGCGCTTCGGCGGCCAAGGCGGCCAAGGTGCTCGTGCGCCCCGAGCTCCTGGAGCTCCGACCCGATCCGACCGGCGCCGCGGAGGTCGTGAGCCGCGAGTTCCGCGGGCACGACGTCTTCTACCGCGTTCGCCTCGCGGGCGTCGAGCTCGTCTCGCACCGCCCGTCGACCGAGGTCGTGCCCCTGGGGGCGCGCGTCTCGATCAGGCTTCACGAAGGCCGTGTACCGGTGCTCGACTGAGCGCAAGCCCGCCTTTCCGATATGTGTAAGGTCACCCTTACACCGCGGCTACGGTAAACCTTATACGGAGGATGCAGTGAAAGCGACGACACTCGTGATAGCTCTGCTCGCAGCTGTGGCGGCAGGGTGTGGAAGTGGCTCGAACGACACGCTCACCGTCTACTCGGGTCGGGAGGAAGAGCTCGTCGCGCCCCTCTTCGAGAAGTTCACCGACGCGACGGGCATCGACGTGGAGGTTCGCTACGGCGACAGCGCCGAGCTCGCGGCGACGATCGCGGAGGAAGGCGAGCACTCACCAGCCGACCTGTTCTTCGCCCAGGACCCGGGCTCGCTCGGCTCGGTGGAGTCTCAGCTTGCGGAGCTTCCGGCAAGCACCCTCGAACTGGTCGAGGCGCAGTTCCGCGACGCGGACGGTCGCTGGGTCGGCACATCGGGTCGCTCGCGCGTGATCGCCTACGACACCGAGGCGCTGACCGAAGACGAGGTACCGGACTCCGTGCTCGACCTCACCGACCCGACGTGGAAGGGCAAGGTCGGCGTGGCACCCACCAACGCCTCGTTCCAGGCGTTCGTGACGGCCATGCGGCTGTCTGCCGGCGAGGACGCGACGCGACAGTGGCTCGTCGACATGAAGGCGAACCAGGTACGCGAGTACGAGAAGAACACGCCGATCGTCGAGGCCGTGGCAGCGGGCGAGATCGAGCTCGGGCTCGTCAAC
Organism: Actinomycetota bacterium; assembly: GCA_020029615.1. Taxonomy (GTDB): domain Bacteria; phylum Actinomycetota; class Thermoleophilia; order Gaiellales; family Gaiellaceae; genus GMQP-bins7. Next base: position 11,593 of record JAIBJO010000066.1, on the reverse strand, counting down.
CACTACTACCTGTATCTGGTAAGGCAGGAGCAGCCGGACGCCACGGTCGAGAACCACTTCCTGCGCTCCGGCGACCCGGGAGCACTGGTCAGCGCGGCGGGGGCAGGCGTGCTCGCGAGCTCCGACCAAGCCGAGGACGCCGAGCGATTCGTCGCGTTTCTCCTGTCCGACGAGGGCCAGCGGTTCTATGTCGACGAGGCCGAGGAGGCCGAGTATCCGCTCGTCGAGGGCATCGAGGCCAAAGCGGGGCTACCGCCGCTCGCTGATCTCCACGGGCCGGATGTCGACCTCTCGAGATTCGGCGCGGAGCACGAGGCAACGATCGAGCTGCTCCGCGAGACCGGCTATCTGACGTGAGTCGAGGGGCGGGGAATCGTGCCCCGCTCGCGCTCGTCGCCGTGGCGGGCATCGTCGTCTCGCTGCTGCTGCTGCCGCTCGTGTACCTGGTGATCCGGGTCGCGAGCGGCGGCAGGGCGCTCGAGGTTCTCGGCGAGAGCTCCACCTGGCGTCTCGTCTGGAACACGTTGATCCTCGCCGTCGGAGTCGTCGTCGCGGCTGTCGCCGTCGGGGCGCCGCTCGCCTGGCTCGTCACTCGCACCGACCTTCCTGCCCGCCGGCTCTGGGCGACCGCCGGAGCGCTACCGCTCGTGATCCCGAGCTACGTCGCAGCGTTCTGCCTCCTCGGCTTCTTCGGCAACCGCGGCCTCCTTGCCGATGCGCTCGGCGTCGACGGCGTGCCCGAACTCGAGGGGTACTGGGGATCCCTGGCCGCGCTCACTCTCGCCACCTACCCCTACGTCTTCCTGCTCACGCAGTCCGCGCTCCGAAACCTCGACCCCTCGCTCGAGGAGGCCGCCCGGGGCCTCGGCGCCACCGGTTGGCGCACTGCGATCAGGGTCATCGCTCCTGCTATTCGCTCGGCCGTCGGGCTCGGCGCCCTGCTGGCCGCCCTCTACACGCTCTCGGACTTCGGCGTCGTCTCGCTGATGAACTACGACACGCTCACGCGTGCCATCTACGTCCAGTACAAGAGCCTCTTCGACCGCGCCCCCGCGGCGACGCTGGCGCTGCTCCTCGTCGCACTGACCGCCGTCGCGCTCGTGCTCGAGTACCGGGCGCGCCGACGCGGGCGCGGCTATCGAACCGGGCCGGGGACGCCGCGTCGACCCTCGATCGTGCGCCTCGGGCGCTGGACGGTCCCGGCCGTGGCGTTCTGCGCGGCCGTCGTCGGCCTCTTCCTCGCCCTGCCTGCCGGCGTGCTCGCGTACTGGCTGACTCGGGGAATCGCGAGCGAGCGATCGCTCGCCGTCCCGTGGAGCGAGGCGCTCAACTCCGTCACGGCGTCCGGCCTCGCAGCCACCGCAGCGGTTGCGGCTGCGATCCCGGTCGCCGTCCTCGCGCTGCGCTACCCGTCGAGGGCCTCACGCACCCTCGAGCGACTCTCGTATGCCGGCAACGCGCTGCCAGGGCTCGTCATTGCACTCTCGCTCGTGTTCTTCGCAGCCCGCTACGCATCTCCCGTCTACCAGTCGCTCGGGCTTCTCGTCTTCGCGTACGTCGTGCGCTTCTTCCCCCAAGGGCTGTCGGGCGTCGAGTCCGCCCTCGAGGGCGTCAACCCGCGCTACGAGGAAGCTGCCAGGGGACTCGGCCGCGGGCCCCTGCGCACTATGGCTTCGGTGACGGCGCCCCTCGCGCGCTCCGGCGTCCTCGCGGGAGCGGCACTCGTCTTCCTCTCGGCGATGAAGGAGCTGCCGGCCACCTTGCTCCTGCGTCCGATCGGGTTCGAGACACTCGCGACCGAGATCTGGAGCCTCACGCAGGTCGGCGCGTACTCGCGGGCGGCAGTGCCGGCCCTCGCCCTGATCGTCGTGTCGGCGCCCGTCCTGTACCTCGTCTCGTTCGATCGACGGTTAGAGTCGGGCAGCTCCGGGTAGATTGACGCCGTGGCGCAGCCGCACGGTCACTCCGTGGACGAGTACCTCGAGACGATCTACTTCCTCGCGTTCCCGATCGGCGAGTACCGGCCGGCGACGGGATCAACGGCGATCGCGTCGCGGGTAGCAGAGATGCTAGGCGTCTCGCGAGCCTCCGCCGGCGAGATGCTCAAACGCCTCGAGGCGGAGGGGCTCGTCGAGCGCGGCGAGCAGAAGGAGGCGATCCTCACCCCCGAGGGCGCCGAGCGCGCGAGGCGCGTCGTGCGCAAGCACCGCATCATCGAGCGCTTCCTCACGGACTTCATGGGCTACACGGCGGCCGAGTCGCACGTTCACGCGGACGAGCTCGGAGACACGTTCACCGACGAGATGATCGAGCGGATCAACGAGCGGCTCGGACAGCCCGACCGCTGCCCGCACGGGTGGCCCGTCGACCCCGAGTTCGAGCAGGCCGAGAACGCCGAGCTCGTTGCGCTCGCGGAGCTCCCGATCGGCCGTAACGGGCAGATCGTCCGTCTCGCCGAGCATGACGGCGAGCTCCTGCACTGGTTCTACGACGAGGGCCTCGTCCCCGGCTCGGAGGTCTCGGTCGTGTCGGCCCAGCCCGCCGCCGGGCAGCTCGTGATCTCTGTGGATGGCTCCGAGCGCGCGATCACCGAGCGCGCGGCGGACGGCATCTACATCCGCGCCGCCTAGCCTGCGCTCCACGTACGTCACGCAACGCGTGACGTCGAGGCCTGCGCGACTCGGGCCCTCGGCGTTCCGCGCTCAGGAGACCGCGGCCTCGGAGACGCGGTCCGCGGCAGCGCGCAGAGCCTCCGCCTTGTCGGTGCGCTCCCAGGTGAAGTCCCGGTCGTCGCGGCCGAAATGCCCGTACGCGGCAGTCTTCGCGTAGATCGGACGGCAGAGGTCGAGATCTCGGATGATCGCACCGGGTCGAAGGTCGAAGTGCTCGGAGATCAGGTGCTCGATGGTCGCAAGAGGCAGGGTTTCGGTTCCGAAGCACTCGACGTTCACGCTCATCGGATGCGCCACGCCGATCGCGTAGGCGACCTGGAGCTGGCAGCGATCGGCCAGGCCGGCTGCGACGACGTTCTTGGCGACATGCCGCGCTGCGTACGCGGCCGAGCGATCGACCTTCGTGGGGTCCTTGCCGGAGAAGGCACCGCCTCCGTGTGGAGCCGCCCCACCATATGTGTCGACCACGATCTTGCGTCCCGTGAGCCCGGTGTCGCCCATCGGGCCGCCGATGACGAACTTCCCGGTCGGATTGACGTACATGAAGTCCTTCTCGCCGAGCCGGTGCGGATCGAAGAGTTCGCGGAAGTCGGCGTGCAGGATCGGCTCGACCACATGCTCCAGCAGGTCCGGCTTCAAGAGGGTCTCCACGTCCAGGCCGTCACGATGCTGCGTCGAGATCAGGACCCTCTCGATCTCTACCGGACGCTGGATGCCGTGCTCGTCGACCTCGTAGCGGACGGTCACCTGGGACTTCCCGTCAGGCCGAAGATACGGGAGCACGTTCGCCTTGCGGATCTCGGCGAGCCGCTTGGTCAGACGGTGGGCGATCAGGATGGGAAGCGGCATGAGCTCGGCCGTCTCGCGCGTCGCGTAGCCGAACATCATCCCCTGGTCACCCGCGCCGAGGAGGTCGATCGGGTCGGTGTCTCCATGCTGCGCCTCGTACGACTCGTCCACCCCTTGCGCGATGTCGGCCGATTGCTCGTCGATCGCGACGACGACACCACAGGTTTCGGCGTCGAACCCGTACTTCGCCCGCGTATAGCCGATCTCGGCAATTCGCTCGCGGACCACCTCCCGCACGTCCACCCATGTGTCCGTGGTCATCTCGCCCGCGACGACCACGAGGCCCGTCGTGATCAGCGTCTCACAAGCCACCCGCCCGTTCGGGTCGTCGGCGAGGACCGCATCGAGGACGGAGTCCGAGATCTGGTCTGCAACCTTGTCCGGATGGCCCTCGGTAACGGACTCGGAGGTGAACGAGAAACTTCGCGCGGGCATGGCACCGCAGCGTACCGACGCGGTCGGCTCCGCGGCGTGATCCTCGCTCCCGGGGCGCGCATGGGACGGCCGGATGCGCAGCAGAAGCCACGCACCACCAGAAGACTGGCGAGGCGCTTCAGCGTCTCGCCCGCCGTTGCTGTCGCGCCGGGCCGCTACTCGGTGGTGGGCTCGCGACCCATGAGCTGAGCGAGGAGCTCTGTCAGCGGCACGCCGTCGAGCACGGCACAGACGCCTTCGATGACGGGAAGCTCGATCTCGAGACGCCGCGAGAGGTCGCGAAGAACGGGGGCGGTCGTGAGCCCCTCCACGACCATGCCGATCTCGGCCGAAGCCTCGTCCGGCGATGCGCCCCGCGCGATCAGGTCGCCGGCGCGGCGATTGCGTCCCGTGGGCGCCCAGCAGGTCACGATCAGGTCACCCATGCCGGCGAGACCGGCGAACGTGTCGGGCCTCGCCCCCGCGACTTCGGCCAGCCTCCGCATCTCCGCCAGGCCACGGGCGACGAGAGCGGCCTTGCCGTTGTCTCCGAGGCCCAGCCCGTCCGCGCCCCCTGCGGCGAGAGCGATCACGTTCTTGGCCGCGGCGCACAGCTCGACGCCGACGACGTCCTCGTTGACGTAGACGCGAAAGATCGTCGAGTGGACGGCGAGCTGCAGGCGGACGCCGAGCTCGAGATCGTCGCTCGCGATCACCGCGGCGGCCGGGAGGCCGCGGACGATCTCGTCGGCGATGTTGGGACCGGAGAGCACGGCGACCGGGCGTCCTCGAACCAGTGTCGAGAGGCGCTCGCCCGTCGCCGGGTCGAGGCCCTTGGTCAGGCTCAGGACGGGTGCCTGGCCCGGCAGCGCGGCCACGACCTCCCCGAACACGCGGCTCGGCACGGCGACGACCACGAGGTCGGCATCCGCGACGGACGCCTCGGCGATCGTCCTCGCCGCAATGCCACGAAGATCCGCGCTCTGCGCATACCGCGGGTTCCGTCCGGTCTCGACGATCGCGGCCACCTGCTCCGGGTCGCGCGCGGCGAGCGTGACGTGGTGGCCGTTGTCCCGCAACACGCAGGAGAACGCCGTTCCCCACGAGCCTGCGCCGACGACGACCGCTCTCATTCCGACGTGACGAAGTCGATGGAGACAGGCACGCCCTCGAGGCCGAACCGCGCGCGCAACTCGTTCTCGACCCAGTAGCCATAGTCGCGCGTGACGAGCCTCCGATCGTTGACGAAGAGACGGAACCGCGGCGGCCTCGAGCTCACCTGCGTTCCATAGAGCAGGTTGAGCCTGCGGCCGCGACGACCCGGAGGCTGGCGGGCCTCCCGCAGCTCCTGCAGCGCCCGGTTCAACTCAGCGGTGGCGATACGCCCCGCATAGCGGGCGAACAGGTCTTCGAGGAGGTCGAGGAGGCGCTCGAGGCCCCGTCCGGTCGTCGCCGAGACGGCGATCAGGGGCGGCCGCTGCCGGAGCCGCGTCGCGATCTCGGGGCGCACGTCTTCGATCCGGACTTCGGTGACGTCCCACTTCGAGAGGACGACGACGGTAGCGCATTGCGCCTTACGGGCCACGTCAGCCACCGCCAAGTCCTGGTCCACGACTCCCTGGCTTGCGTCGACGAGGACGAGCGCGATGTCGGCCCGCTTCGCCGCCTCGAGAGCGCGGAGCTCGGAGTAGTACTCGATTCCCTGTCGCTGCCTCCGCCTGCGACGAAGGCCGGCGGTGTCGACGAGGACGAACGTCGTCTCGTCGCGGCGGAGCACCGTGTCGATCGCGTCGCGCGTGGTCCCTGGGACCTCCGAGACGATTACGCGATCACGGCCGAGAAGCGCGTTCAGGAGCGACGACTTGCCGACGTTCGGACGCCCGAGGATCGCCACCTTGATCGCCTCCTCGCCGACTGGACGCTCCGCGCGGCCAGGGAGCCGCCCGACGATCTCGTCGAGGAGGTCGCCGGTCCCGTGCCCGTGGATGGCGGAGATCGGGATCGGGTCGCCGAGGCCGAGCCGGTGGAACTCCAGCGCCTCGAGGTCGCGTCGCGGGTCGTCGAGCTTGTTCGCGAGCACCAGCACCGGCCGTCGTGACGAGCGCAGGATCTCGGCGAGCTCCTCGTCGCCGGGCGTGATCCCGACCTGGGCGTCGACGACCATGAGCACGAGGTCGGCTTCGGAGACCGCTTCCCGCGCCTGCGTCGCGACCTGCTTGCCGAAGGGGCCCGTATCCGCACGATCGACTCCTCCGGTGTCGATCAGCCGGAAGTGCGTTCCCGACCACTCGCACAGGAGCTCCTTGCGATCGCGCGTCACGCCGGGGGTCTCGTGGACGACCGCCGTCCGGGTTGCAGTGAGACGATTCACGAGCGTGGACTTGCCCACGTTCGGGAAGCCGACGATCGCGACCGTGCCTGCCAGTTCGGCCCCGGGGCCGAACTGGCTAGGAGAACCACGTCGAGCCGAGTTCCTTCTTCGAGGTCCCGTCATTGAGGTGGAACCGCGTACCTCGGCCGGCCGAGCTCGTGCATCCCGACGAGCCACTCCCACAGTCGCCGGATCTCGCGCTCGATCTCCAGGGACGCCTCCTTGTAGCCCTTGCCTCCTCGCGGCATGCCTTCGAGGCTCAACGGTCGACCCCAGGCGAGGGACACGGGATGGAAGTTGCCCGGGCGCCACGACTGACTGCCGTGGATCGCGACGGGGATGACCGGGACGTCCTCGTTGATCGCGACCATCGCGGCTCCCGGCTGAACGGGCCCGGGCACGCCGGAGAGCTGTCGCGTGCCCTCGGCGAACAGCCCGAGCGCGTGCCCGTCGCGGACGATCTGGCGCATCGTGCGCACGGCGTCGCGGTCCGACTCCCCACGGCGCACCGAGAACGCGCCGAAGCTCCGCATCAGCTGGCCGAGACCCGGTACCCGGTGGGCTTCCACCTTCGCCATGAAGTAGAGCGTGCGCGGGCTGGCGGCGCCGAGAGCCGGAGGGTCGACCCAGCTGAAGTGGTTCGCGGCGACCACCAGCCCTCCGGTCCTGGGCACTCGCTCGGCCCCGTACACCCGGAGCGGTGCGGCGATCTTGACCGCGGTTCCGATCGTGGCCCGGCCGACGCCCCAGATCGCGTCGGTCTTGTTCACCTGCGCCTCTCCTCCACGAGCCTCGCGATCGCCTCGACGACCTCGTCGATGCCGAGCTCGGTCGTGTCGAGGACGACGGCATCCTCCGCGGGCTGGGTGTTCACGGCGTCGCGCTCGTCCCGCGCTCTGAGGTCGGCCGCAAGGGTGTCGGCTTGGACGCCCGGCCGGTCGGCGGTACGACGCCGAGCTCTCTCGGCTTCGTCGGCGACGAGGAACACCTTCACCTCGGCGGTGGGGGCGACCACGCTACCGATGTCTCGCCCCTCGATGACGGAGTCGCCCGCCGCGCCGAGAGAGCGCTGACCCTCGCGCATGACCTCGCGCACCTCCGGATGCCGGGCGACGACCGGGACGAGCCGATCGATCTCCGCCTCCCGGATCTCCGCGGAGACGTCCTGACCGTCGATCTCGACGGTCCCCGCTGCCGAGAACGAGACGGGATGTGCGAGCGCGAGCTCGGCCAGCGCAGGCCCGTTGTCGAGCGCGATCCCGTCGCGACGGGCGAGCCACGTCAGAGCGCGATACATCGCCCCGGTGTCGAGGTACAGAAACCCGAGACGCTCGGCGAGTGCGGACGCGACAGTGCTCTTCCCCGAGCCGGCGGGGCCGTCGATGGCGACGATCACTGCCGTTCCTCCTTCCAGGAGGAACGGTTAGACGCATCGGGGCCAGCCTTCATCGCTCTACTAGAGCAGATCGCTCAGCGAGCGATCTGCTCAAGCACGTCGAAGAAGCCCGGGAAGCTCACGGCAACGGCCTCCGCCCCGCGGAGCTCGACTCCTTCCTGGGACGACACGCCGGCCACTGCGCCGAGCATCGCGAGACGGTGGTCGCCGCGCGACTCGACGATCCCGCCGCGGACCCGCGTCGGCACGCCCCGAACCCTGAACCCGTCGCGCGTCGCGCGAATGTGGCCGCCAATCCTCCGTAGCTCCTCGACCACGCTCTCGATCCGGTTGGACTCCTTCAGGCGAAGCTCCCCGGCGCCGCGCACGACGGTCTCGCCGCGCGCGTGACACGCCGCGAGCGCCAGCAGCGGAAGCTCGTCGATCAGCGACGGCACCTCCGCTGCCGTGACCGTCGCACCCACGAGCTCGGACGTTCGCACCTCGACGTCACCGGCGGGCTCGCCGCCGATCGGCCGGCGATTGTAGATCGCAACCCTCGCCCCCATCCGCTCGAGCACATCGAGCAACCCCGTCCGGCGAGGGTTCAGGCCCACGCCGTGGACGGTGAGGGCGGATCCCGGGACGATCGCGGCAGCAACGAGGAACGGTGCAGCCGACGAGAAGTCCCCGCAGATCTCGAGGTCTCCGAGCGTGAGCCGTTCGGGCGCCTCGATGCTCACACTCGTCGGACGACGCGTGACAGTGGCGCCGGCCCGTTCGAGCATGCGCTCGGTGTGGTCGCGCGTGGGCATCGGCTCGACCACCGTCGTCTCCCCGGAGGCGAAAAGGCCGGCGAGGAGGACGGCCGACTTGACCTGTGCGGACGGCACGGGCAGCTCGTAGTCGATGGCACGGAGCTGCGCACCTGCCACGACGAGTGGAGCGTGACCGTCCGTCGTCTCGACGAGCGCGCCCATTCGCCGGAGCGGCTCCGCGACACGCTCCATCGGGCGCGCCGAAAGCGATTGGTCGCCCACCAGCTCGAAGCTGCCGCGCTGTCCGGCGAGGATCCCTGTGACGAGCCGCATCAGCGTCCCCGCGTTACGGCAGTCGATGGGCCCGGACGGCTCGGAGAGGCCCCTGAGGCCGGCACCGCGCACGGTCAACGTGTCGACGTCGTGCTCGTCGACCTCCACGCCGAGCGAGCGCACCGCCTTCATGGTCGCCTCCGTGTCCGCCGAGCGGCCGAAGCCCGACACGCGAACGTCCCCCTCGCAGAGCGCGCCGACGAGGACGGCGCGATGGGAGATGGACTTGTCGCCGGGCACCGCGACGTGCCCCTCGAGCGCGGGCACCGGCTCGATCCGCATGACGCTCAGCCTAGAGGCAGTCATGACAACGCCACGCGGGTCCAGCCAGAATCCCGCCATGCGCATCTTCTCCGGCATACGGGCATCGGGCGACAAGACGCTCGGCAACTACAGCGGCGGCTACCGCCAGTACCGCGCGACGCAGGAACAGGGGGAGGGTGTGTTCTGCATCGTCGACCTGCACTCGATCACGACGGCATACGAACCCGAAGGGCTTCACGAGGCGACCTTGGCGGGCGCCGCGATGCTCTTCGCAACCGGGATCGACCCCGAGCGCTCCATCGTCTTCGCACAGAGCCACGTCAAGGCGCACGCCGAGGCGGCGTGGCTGCTCAGTGCAGTGACGAGCTTCGGCGAGCTTCGGCGCATGACACAGTTCAAGGACAAGTCTGCGGAGCAGGAGTTCGTCTCCGCCGGGCTGTTCACCTACCCGGTCCTCATGGCCGGAGACATCCTCCTGTACCAGACCGACATCGTCCCGATCGGAGACGACCAGCGGCAGCACCTCGAGCTGACTCGCGACATCGCAGAGCGCTTCAACTCGAGATACGGGACGACCTTCACCGTTCCGCAGGGGGTGTACCCCGAGGAGGGCGCCCGCATCAAGAACCTCCAGGAGCCGGAGCGGTTGATGTCGACGTCAGCCGGGAACCCGCAAGGCGTCGTTCGGATCGTGGACGAGCCCGACATCATCCGGAAGAAGTTCAAGACTGCCGTCACGGACTCGGAGCGCGAGATCCGACACGACCCCGTCGCGAAGCCCGGTATCTCGAACCTGATCGAGATCATGTCGGTCGCGGTCGGGAAGTCGGTGGACGCGATCGAGCGCCGATACGCCGACGACGCCGGGTACGGCCCGTTCAAGGAGGACGTCGGCGAGGCGATCGTGGCGCTCTTCGATCCGATCCAGGATCGGTATCGCGCGTTGCGTGCGGACGAGGGCGCTCTTCGCAAGCTCCTGAGCGACGGTGCAGAGCGGGCGCGTGAGGCCGCCGCGCCGACGCTCGCGGCGATGTACGAGCGCATGGGCTTCGTGCGCCTCTCGTGAGTCGCGGCTCCGGTCGGTAGGAGCCCCTATCCCGAGGCCCCCGAGCGAGGCAAGCCTCGGGCCTACGAGCCGGTCGTATGACGCAATGACGCAACCTCGTCAGGCGTCAGCTCGCGCCATTGTCCCGGGTCGAGCCCGACCAGTCGCAGCCCTGCGTAGCGCCTGCGGTGGAGGTGCTCGACCGGGAGCCCGACTGCAGCGCACATGCGCTTCACCTGCTGGTTGCGCCCCTCGTGGATCGTGAGCTCTATCCGGCTCACGCGCGTTCCGCGTCTGACGATCCGAGCCTCGGCGGGGGCCGTTCGGCCGTCCTCGAGGTCGATTCCGGACCTGAGCGCGGCGAGGACGTCGGGCGAGGGCGAGCCGACGACGTCGACGTCGTACACCTTCGGCACGCCGAAGCTCGGATGTGCCAGGCGGTGTGCGAGCTCGCCGTCGTTCGTCAGAAGGAGGGCGCCTGTGGTGTCGACGTCGAGCCTGCCGACCGGCATCACGCGCGTGGCGTGGGACACCAGATCGACAACTGTCGGCCGACCCTGCGGGTCGTCGGCGGTCGTGACGACGCCGGACGGCTTGTTGAGCAGCACGTAGTGCAGCGGCTGCACCTCCACGCGCTGCCCGTCCACTTCGACGACGTCGTCGGCACCTACGACGGTGTTGAACTCGCCCGCTTCACCGTTCACGGTCACCCGCCTTTCCCGAATCAGCTCGTCCGCACTCCGTCTCGACGCGACCCCGGCGCGGGCGAGGAACGCATTCAGACGCATCTCGACATTCTCGCCCCGTTAGGGTCCAGAGGTGGCCCGAATCGAGGAGTGGACGGACGCGCTCGCAGAGCTCGCCGTCTTCGGCGCGAACGTCCAGAAGGGCCAGCTCGTGGCCGTCACGAGCTCGATCGGCAAGGAGGAGCTGACGCGCAAGATCGCAGCCGCCGCGTACCGTCGGGGCGCGAAGTACGTGGACGTCCTCTACTTCGACCAGTGGGTCAAGCGCGAGCGAATCGCGCTGGCCGACGACGACACCCTCGACTACGTCCCACCGTGGATGTCGCAGCGCCTTCTCTACCTCTCCGACGAGCATGCCGCGCGCGTATCGCTCTCCGGCCCTCACGCCCCGCGCGCGCTCGAGGGCCTCGACCCCGCTCGGGCCGGTCGCGACATCATCCCCTACGTTCCCGAGACGGGCGAGGTCGTCAACAGAATGACGACGAGCTGGTGCGTCATCCCGGCCCCCACCCGCTCGTGGGCCGAGGTCGTGTACCCGGGACTCGGGCGCGAGGCTGCCTACGAAGCTCTCTGGGAGGCGATTGCCCACATCTGCCGTCTCGACACAGACGATCCGGCCGAGGCGTGGATGGAACGCTCCGCGACGCTCAAGGCAAGCGCCGGCCGGCTCGACGCGCAGCGGTTGGACGCGATCCGGCTGCGCGGTGCCGGGACCGACCTCACGATCGGGCTGCTTCCGTCGGCGCACTGGGCTGCGGGGGACTTC
>JAIBJO010000065.1 GCA_020029615.1 Actinomycetota bacterium | reverse complement strand
GGGGAAACCCTGTTTCCCCCGCGTGCCCCCTTCTCTTGGAGAACGTGGGGAACCTCCCGTTTCTCGCGTCGGGGAACCCATGGTTCCCCCACGTGCCCCCTCCTTGGGCGCAAGGCGTTTGGGTTCCCCACACCCCTCCACGCTCATAGTGCAACCAAGGTTGCCCTATGAGCACCCCACTCCGGGAGCAGGCGGCCTGGAAAGCCCTCGAGCAGCACCATGCGGCGCTTCGCGACGTCCACCTCCGCGATCTCTTCGCCGAGGACCCGACGAGAGGCGAACGCCTGGCCGCCGAGGGCGCCGGGCTCTACCTGGACTACTCGAAGAACCGCGTCACGGACGAGACGATCCGCCTCCTGCTCCAACTGGCCGAGGAGTCGGGGCTGGCCGAGAGAACCGATGCGATGTTCCGGGGCGACCGCATCAACGTCTCCGAGAACCGCTCGGTGCTCCACGTCGCGCTGCGCATGCCGAAGGGGTCGTCGCTCGTCGTCGACGGGGTCGACGTGGTGGCGAGCGTGCACGAGGTGCTCGACCGCATGGCGACGTTCAGCGGGCGCGTGCGCTCGGGCGACTGGATGGGACACACGGGAAAGCCGATCCGCAATGTGGTGAACATCGGGATCGGCGGGTCCGACCTCGGGCCCGTCATGGCCTACGAGGCACTTCGCTCCTACGTGAACCGCGACCTCACGTTCCGCTTCGTGTCCAACGTGGACTCGGCCGACTTCGCCGAGGCGACCCGGGATCTCGACGCCGAGGAGACGCTCTTCATCGTCTCCTCGAAGACGTTCACCACGCTCGAGACGATGACGAATGCGCGCTCAGCGCGCGAGTGGGCGCTCGCAGCGCTCCGGGATGAGTCGGCAGTCGCGAAGCATTTCGTCGCAGTGTCCACCAATGCCGAGGAGGTGACGGCGTTCGGGATCGACACCGACAACATGTTCGGCTTCTGGGACTGGGTCGGCGGTCGCTACTCGATGGACTCGGCGATCGGGCTCTCGACGATGCTCGCGGTCGGGCCCGACGCGTTTCACGAGCTCCTGGCCGGTTTCCACGCCATGGACGAGCACTTCCGAACGGCCCCCTTCGAGCGGAATCTCCCCGTGCTCATGGGCCTGCTCTCCGTCTGGTACGCGGACTTCTTCCAAGCCCAGACCTCGGGCGTCATGCCGTACAGCCAGTACCTGAAGCGCTTTCCCGCGTACCTCCAGCAACTCACGATGGAGTCGAACGGCAAGCACGTCACGCTCGACGGCCGCCCCGTGGACTACGAGACGGGCGCCGTCTACTGGGGCGAGCCGGGGACGAACGGCCAGCACAGCTTCTACCAGCTGATCCACCAGGGCACGAAGCTCATCCCGGTCGATCTCATCGGCTTCGCAAAGACGCACAACCCGATTCGAGACCACCACGACATCCTCATGTCGAACGTGTTCGCGCAGGCCGAGGCGCTGGCGTTCGGCAGGACCGAGGCCGAGGTGCGTGCCGAGGGGACCCCGGACGCAGTCGTCCCCCACCGCGTGTTCGAGGGCAACCGCCCGACGAACGTGATCCTCGCCGAGAGGCTCACCCCGTTCGCTCTCGGCGCCCTCGTCGCCCTCTACGAGCACAGCGTGTTCACGCAGGGCACCGTCTGGGGGATCAACTCGTTCGACCAGTGGGGCGTCGAGCTCGGCAAGGTGCTCGCGAAGCGGATCATCCCCGAGCTCGAGTCCGAAGCCGAGCCCGAGCTTCAGCACGACTCGTCGACGAACGCGCTCATTCGCCGCTACCGGGCGGTTCGATGATCCGCCTGCTGCTCTCGGACGTCGACGGCACGCTCGTGCAGCCGGACAAGACGCTGACGCAGCGCTCGATCGACGCCGTCCACGCACTGCACGACGCCGGGATCCGCTTCGCCGTGACGAGCGGGCGCCCGCCGAGGGGGATGTCGATGCTCGTCGCGCCGCTGCTCCTGCGAACCCCGCTCGCGGCGTTCAACGGTGGCCTCGTCGTCGAGCCAGACCTGGACGTGGTCGACGAGAAGGTCGTCCCCGACGACCTGGTCGCCCAGACGATCGAGCTCCTCGAGTATCACGAGCTGAGCGTGTGGGTGTACCAGGGCGCGGACTGGCTCGTTCGCGACGCCGACGGCCCGCATGTGGCGCGCGAGTCCGAAACGGTCCAGTTCGCGCCGACGGTCGTCGAGAGCTTCGAGGGCGTCGACGGCGGCGTCGCGAAGATTGTCGGCGTGAGCGACGATCACGACGCTGTCGCTCGAGCAGGAGCCGCAGCGCACGACGAGCTCGGAGACCACGTCTCGGCGTCACGCTCGCAGGCCTACTACCTCGACATCACTCATCCGCAGGCCAACAAGGGTTGCGTCGTCAGGTTCCTGTCGGCCAAGTACGAGATCTCGACAGACGAGATCGCGACCATCGGGGACATGCCCAACGACGTCCTCATGTTCGCGCACTCGGGTCTCTCGATCGCCATGGGCAACGCCGACCGCGAGGTCCAGCGCGCGGCGCGTCGGGTGACGACGTCCAACGACGAGGACGGCTTCGCGAACGCCGTCGACCGATACATCCTCAGCGAAAGGAGCCAGTAGATGGCCACGGATACGCCGATGCAACTCGGAATGGTGGGGCTCGGCCGGATGGGCGCGGGCATCGTGCGACGGCTCATGAGCGACGGGCACCGGTGCGTGGGGTACGACGTCTTCCCCGATGCGGTCACGGCCCTCGAGGCCGACGGCGCGACCGGCTCGTCGTCACTCGCGGACTTCGCGGCCAAGCTCGAGAAGCCACGCACGGCGTGGGTGATGGTGCCGGCCGGGGAAATCACCGACAAGACGATCGCCTCACTGGCCGAGGTCCTCGAGCCGGGCGACGCGATCATCGACGGTGGGAACACGCACTACCACGACGACATCCGGCATGCCGCGATGCTCCGCGAGAAGGGCATCCACCACGTCGACGTCGGAACGAGCGGTGGCGTGTGGGGGTTCGAGCGCGGCTTCTGCCTGATGATCGGCGGCGAGGACGAGGTCGTCGACCGCCTGAGCCCGATCTTCGCGTCGGTCGCGCCCGGGGTGGGCGACGCCCCGCGAACCCCCGGACGCACAGGTGACCCGACTGCGTCCGAGCACGGCTACTACCACTGCGGCCCGAACGGCGCAGGCCACTTCGTGAAGATGGTGCACAACGGGATCGAGTACGGGATCATGGCCGCGTACGCAGAGGGGCTGAACGTCGTCGCGAACGCGGACATTGGCAAGCGGCAGCGCGAGATGGACGCCGAGACGGCACCGCTCGAGAACCCCGAGTACTACGACTACGACATCGACACCACCGAAGTCGCCGAGGTGTGGCGGCGCGGCAGCGTCGTGGGCTCATGGCTGCTCGACCTCACGGCCGAGGCGCTGCACGCGTCCCCGAAGCTCGAGGAGTTCGCCGGCCGTGTCTCGGACTCCGGCGAGGGCCGGTGGACGTCGATCGCGGCGATCGAGGAAGGCGTTCCGACGCCCGTCTTGACCACCGCCCTCTACTCGCGGTTCGCGTCGCGCAACCTCGACGACTTCGCGAACCGACTGCTCTCGGCGATGCGCAAGGAGTTCGGCGGCCACGACGAGAAGCAGGGCTGAGGGTGCCCTTTGAGATCGAGATCCTCCGCGACGCAGCCGCAGTGGCGGAACGCGGAGCGGAGCACGTAGCCGAGCAAGCACGCGCCGCCGTCGACGACCACGGAAGGTTCACGTTCGCGGTCTCCGGCGGCCACACGCCGTGGGCGATGTTCGCCCACCTCGCGGGCAAGCTGCCCTGGGAGAAGGTGACGATCTACCAGGTGGACGAGCGAGTCGCGCCGGACGGCGACCCGGATCGCAACCTCACGCACCTCCGCGCGAGCCTTCCGCCCGGCGGAGCCGCGGACGTCCGGGCGATGCCCGTCGAGGCGCACGACCTGGAGGCTGCGGCGGCCGACTACGCATCCGTGCTTCCCGCCGTTCTCGATCTTGTCCACCTCGGCCTGGGGCCGGACGGCCACACGGCGTCGCTCGTCCCCGGCGATCCGGTGCTTGACGTCGTGGACCGCGCGGTTGCGGTGACGGGCGAGTACCAGGGTCGACGCCGCATGACGCTGACCTACCCCACGCTTAACGCGGCGAGAAACGTGCTCTGGCTCGTGACCGGCGAGGACAAGGTGGACGCCCTCGCGCGGCTCCGAGCAAGTGACACCTCGATCCCCGGAGGCCGGGTCGCCGCCGCGAGCGCGCTGATCGTCGCCGACGTGGCTGCAACGGGCGGCTGAACCGGGTCTGGTCCCGTCTGCTGCGGATCGCAAGCGCCCCGTGCGACCGCCCCGAGCTCTAACGGCGCTGCTCGGTATCGTTTCACGCATGTCCGATCATCTCGAGCTGACGATCGTCTTCGAGCCCGGCGAGGACGGATGGGTGATCGCTTCGATTCCGGAGGTCGCAGGCGTCTTCAGCCAGGGCAGCACGAGGGAAGAGGCACGCGCGAACGTGATCGACGCGCTCCGACTGATGCTCTCACCCGAGCCGGCCGGTGACGACGACCGGCGCGAGCGAGAGCGGCTGCATCTGACGATCGCAGCGTGAAGCGCCGCGATCTCGAGCGCCACCTGCGCGCTCAGGGTTGCCGGCAGATCGACGAGGGCGCAAATCACAGCCGCTGGGCCGGTCCAGGCGGCTCCCGCTCCGTGATACCGCGTCACCGCGAGATCGATTTCGGTCTCGCTCGCAAGATCTGCTCCCACCTCGACGTTCCGCCGCCCACCGGAGCCGATGAGCGGCGAGTTTCTTCGGTCCACTCGCTAGCGAAGGCGCCGCATCTCCACCTGCTCGCCACGGCCAACAACAACGTCGGAGACCATCGCCGACGGGAACAGCCCGTGCTCGACGACCCCGACCGTCGCGGACAAGCGCGCTGCCAGCTCCGCCGGATCGCCCACGTCGCCCAGGTAGTCGGCAATCACACCGCCGTCCGGGCTGCGCGGCACGTCGCGCAGCTGCACGTCGCCCAGCCGCGCGAGCGTGGCGGCGAGGCCGTAGTCGATGAGCTCGAGCGGAACAGGGGGTGACAGGCGCTCGACGAGCTTGTCGGAGGAGGCGATGACGACGAACCGGTCAGCCGCCGCCGCAACCGCTTTCTCGCGCGTGTGAGCAGCGCCTCCGCCCTTCACGAGCCAGCCGTCCGGCGCGACCTGATCGGCGCCGTCGATCGCGATGTCGAGGCGCGGGATCGCACCCGCTCCCGCGAACGTCTCGATCCTCATACCGAGCTCGCCGGCCGCGCGCTCGGTCGCGGGTGACGTCGACACGCAGCGAAGGTCGAGCCCGCGTGCGGCGAGAGCCGGCAGGAGAAAGGCCACGGTCGAGCCGGTACCGAGCCCGACGAGCATTCCGTCCTCGACGAGCTCGGCCGCTGCCTCGGCGGCGAGCTGCTTCTCCCGGCCGACGTCCATCGACTCGACCCTAGATGACCTGCGACCAGGCCGGGCAGCCCGGACATCGACCTATGCTGCCGCGACGATGGCCGACGACACGCTCGCAGAGTCGGCAGCGGCGGCGGTCGCCGTCGAAGCCGCGCCACCCTCGACCGGTCGCAGGATCGC
Organism: Actinomycetota bacterium; assembly: GCA_020029615.1. Taxonomy (GTDB): domain Bacteria; phylum Actinomycetota; class Thermoleophilia; order Gaiellales; family Gaiellaceae; genus GMQP-bins7. The sequence continues at coordinate 7,424 of JAIBJO010000065.1, read as the reverse complement.
GCGGATCGCGATCTGGCTCGCGAGTATCGCATTCGTCCTGGTTCTCCTCGAGGTGCTGGGCGTGGACGTCGAAGCCTGGCTCAGGTCGCTCGTCGACGCGCTCACCGCCGTGGACGTCGAGTACGTCGTCTTCGGGCTCGTCTTCCAGACGCTCGAGACGGTGCTCTCGGCAGTGGCATGGATCGCCATCCTCCGCGCCGCATATCCACAGGCGGCGATCAGGGCGATGCCCGTCCTCACGTGCTACGCGGTCGCGGTGGCGGGGAACGACGTCCTTCCGGCGAGCCTCGGCACGCTCGTGATGCTGGTCATGCTGCTGGCCGTCATCCCCGAGTCGTCGTTTCCCGGCCTCGTCGGCGGGCAGGTCGTCCACAAGCTGTTCTTCGTCGTGGCCGGCGCCTTCGTCTACCTCTACCTCTTCCTCTCCGTGCCGGGCTCGTTCGAGACCGAGTTGAGCCTGCTCTCGGAGCACCGGGCGCTCGCAGTGATCGTTCCCGTCGCTATCGCTATCGTCGTCGTCCTGATCGTGCGCGCGTTCTGGAGCAAGCTCCAGGGGCTCTGGGAGAGGGCGAAGCGTGGGGGGGCGATCCTCGCCGACTGGAAGGCATACACCGTCAAGGTCCTCGTGCCTTCGCTCGGCGCGTGGCTCTGCAAGCTCGCCGTCATCGGGATCTTCCTCGCCGCATACGGCATACCGGCGACCTTCCACACGATCATGTCCGTCGCGGGAGGCAACTCGCTCGCGAACGTGGTCTCCGTCACGCCCGGCGGAGCCGGCGTGAACCAGGCCGTCAACTCGGCCACGCTGACGCGAGAAGACGTCGATCGTGAGACGGCCATTGCATACTCGGCCGGTCAGCAGCTGATCACGACTGCCTGGAACGTCTCGCTCGCGATCGTGCTCGTGGCCGTCGTGTTCGGCTGGTCCGGCGGCAAGCAGCTCGTCGCAACGTCCTACGGCGAGGCCAAAGCGCGAGCTCCCGATCTCAAGCCGCGCCGCCGAAGGGACAGTGCGTCCGGGAGCGATCGGTCATGATCACTCCTTCCGCCACATTCGACCGAGGGGTGGGCTCATGACGTTCGCGCGCGCGCTGGTTCTCGTCCTCGCAACGGCGACGATCGCCGTCCTCACGCCCGGATGTGGGGGGTCGAGCGGCCCTGAGTCCTCGGTCAACGGCTGCGACATCCAGGCAGGGGCGTCGTGCCCGGGCGCCGACCTGTCGGGCGCAGACCTCGCCGGGGCAGATTTGAGCGGCGCCGACCTGTCGACCGCGAATCTCGAGGGGACGAACCTGAGCGATGCCAATCTTTCCGAGGCGAACCTCTCAGGAGCGCAGATCGTGGACACCGACCTGTCCGACGCCGATCTCACCGGCGCGAACCTCACCGGCGCGACGATCACCGGCGCGAACCTGGACGGAGCGACCCTGTGCGGAACGACTCGGACCGACGGAACGACCGACGACACGAGCTGCCCGGCCTCGACAGAGACGACCGACACGTCCGATACCACCGCCACGGAGACGACCACCACCGAGGCGACGGTGACGTCGTTCGAGGTCGGTGACCTCGTCTGCTCGTCGGGAGCGACAACCGGAACCGTCGCCGTCTCCTGGACGACGGAGGCGACGACGGCCGTCGAGCTCAGCGTCGACGGCCAACTCGCGAACACGGCGGGGCCTCAAGGATCGGCCGGCTTGGTCGTGCCGTGCGACGGGGGGACGCACGAGCTGTCGATCACGCCGCGAAGCGACTCCGGCAACGGAGAGACCGAGTCGAAGGAAGTCTCCGGCTAGCACTGTCACGGCAGAGGACGTCGCAGCCAGACGGACACTACGATGGGCCTGTGACGGTCATCGAGCGCGAGCTGAAGCTGGCCGCTGCGCCCTCGTTTCGGATGCCGGACCTGGACGGAGTGGCCGAAGGCGTGACAGCGGCACTCAAGGATCCCGAGCGGCTCTCGACGACCTACCTCGACACCGACGACCTGCGTCTCGCACGCTGGGGCGTGAGCTTCCGGCACCGGGCCGGCGAGGGCTGGACTGTCAAGCTACCGTCCCAGGGCGACGGCACGCTGTTGGCTCGGCCTGAGATCACGTTCGGCGGCAACGGCCGCCGTCCGCCGGCACAAGCCGTCGATCTCGTTCGCGCGTTCATCCGGTCGGATGAGCTCCGGACGCAGACAAGGCTGCGAACTGTCCGGAAACGGACCGAGCTCCGCGATGCCGACGGGCTCCTCGTCGCCGATGTCGTCGACGACGAGGTCTCTGTCCTCGAGGGGAGGCGTCTGGCGGCGCGGTTCCGCGAGCTCGAGGTCGAGATCGGGGATGCCTCACCACCGGGGCTTCTTGACGACATCGTCGAGCTCCTCCGCCGTGCAGGCGCCGGAGCGCCGGATCCGACGCCGAAGTACATCCGGGCCCTCGGGCCGCGCGCCTCCCAGCCGCCGGAGATCGCCCTCGATGAGCTCGCGTCCGGTGCGACTGCGGGCGACGTCGTCCGCAGAGCGTTTGCGGCATCGGTCGTTCGGCTGATCGAGCACGACCCGGTCATGCGCCTGGACGCCGATCCGGAGGGCGTGCATCAGGCACGCGTCGCCACACGGCGCCTCCGCTCGGACCTGCGAACGTTCCGCTCGCTCGTCGACCCGGCGTGGGCCACGGCTCTGCGCGACGAGCTCGGCTGGCTCGCTGCGATCCTCGGCTCCGTGCGCGACGGCGACGTCATGCTCGAGCGGATGCGCAAGCGCGCATCGCAGCTTCCGGAGACGACGGCGGGCGGCGCCGCGCGAGTCCTCCAGACGCTCGAGACGTCCCGCGACGACGCACATCGGGAACTCCTCGCAACGCTGAGCGGAGAGCGCTATCTCTCGCTTCTCGATGCGCTCGTGTCTGCCGCGAACGCGCCGTCGCTCCTACTCGAAGCCGATCTTCCGGCCTCCACGGTCCTGCCAGGTCTCGTGCGACGGCCCTGGCGTTCGCTGGCCGAGCGCGTCAAGACGCTCGGCGAACACCCGGCGGACGAGGACCTGCACGACGTCCGTATCCGAACGAAGCGTGTCCGATACGCGGCCGAGGCCGTGGTGCCGCTCGTCGGGCGACAGGCCCGTGCGTTCGCAGTCGCCGCCGGTCGCCTCCAGGACGTGCTCGGAGACCTGAACGACGCCACCGTCGCCGAGGGCTGGCTCCGGGAGTGGGCTCGCGGAAGCCGGTCGATGCCGGGTGTCTTCGCGGCTGGAGAGCTCGCCGGCCTGGAGCGGGCGGCCGGGGGTAGATACCGCTCGCGCTGGGAGAGGGCGTGGAAAGAGCTGTCATCGCCGAGACTGCGCTCGTGGATGTGAGCCGAGTGATCCGCGCCGCCGGCGGGCTCGTCTGGCGCAGCAAAGAGACAGGGGGGGCGGCCGAGATCGTGCTCGTCCACCGCCCTGCGTACGACGACTGGGCGTTTCCGAAGGGCAAGCTCCACCCCGGTGAGACAGAGGAGGAGGCCGCACTCCGCGAGGTCGAGGAAGAGACCGGGCTCCTCTGCCGGCTCGAGCAGGAGGTGGGGACCACGCGGTACCACGACTCACGCGGCCGGGACAAGATCGTGCGCTACTGGCACATGACGCCGGTCGACGGCGCGCTCGCCGCGGCCAACGAGGTGGACGACGCACGATGGGTCAGCATCGAGGAGGCACTGTCTCTGCTCACGTACCCGCGCGACCGCGACCTTCTCTCCGGGCTCGAGCCGATCAGGTGACCGTCGTCTACCTCATCAGGCACGCGAAAGCGAAGAACCGGCTCAAGTGGAGTGAGCCCGACTACCTGCGCCCCTTGACCAGGGCCGGGTTCGAGCAGGCCGCGGCTCTGCCCGCGCTGTTCGAAGCGCAGCCGTTCGTGCGCCTGTTCTCGAGCCCGTACATTCGCTGCGTTCAGACTCTCGAGCCGCTCGCGGAAGCCCGCGGGTTGCCGCTCCAGACGGCTGACGAGCTCGCGGAGGGAGCGCCGATCGGGGTGGCCCTCGAGCTCATGCTCACGGCCTCCACCGAAGGCCCGGCGGCCTTCAGCACGCACGCGGACGTCATGATGGACTCGATCGAGGAACTGCTCGCGGCGGGAGTTCCCCTCGAGGGCCCCCTCGAGTTCAGAAAAGCTGCGACCTGGATTCTCGAGGTGCGCGGGCGACGCTTTGCGGCCGGACGCTACTTGCCGCCGCCCGTCGAGGGCTCCACTAGAGTCGCCGTACCGTGACGTCCACCGAGGCAAGGGATCGATCTCTGCCCGTGGTCGCAGGCGTGGACCTCGGCGGAACGAAGATCCAGACCGTCGTCCTGCGCGACGAGAAGGTCGCCGGCAGCGCTCGCGTGTTGACTCCGCAGACAGGCGATCCCGGCGACGTGATCGACACGATCGTGGGCACGATCCGGACCTCGCTCGAGAGCGCGGGAGCGTCGGAGGCCGACCTCCGCGGAGTCGGCATCGGCACTCCGGGGGAGGTCGACGTAGCAGCCGGCGCCGTCCTGCTCGCCGCCAATGTGCCCGGTTTCTCGGATCGCGTCGAGCTCGGACCGTTGGTCTCCAAGTCGCTCGGGACGACGAAGGTGGCGATCGGAAACGACGTCAGTGTCGGCGTCCTCGGTGAATACCGGCGGGGCGCAGGACGCCCGTACAAGAACCTCCTCGGGGTCTGGGTCGGCACCGGCGTCGGCGGAGGCCTCGTCCTCGACGGCGAGCTGCACGACGGCCGGGGCGCCGGAGGCGAGTTCGGCCACATGGTCGTGAAGCCGGGTGGTCTGCGCTGCTCGTGTGGCAGGCGCGGCTGCGTCGAAGCCTATGCAGGTCGAGCGAGCATGGAGCGACGCGCGCGCCGCCTCGTCAAGCGCGGTCACAAGACCAGCCTGTTTCGCATCATGAAGAACCGCGGACGCGAGCGGCTCAGCTCCGGGGTCTATGCGCGGGCGCTCGCGCACGGCGACCGCATGGCGAAGCAGCTCTTGGACGACGCCGCCTGGGCGCTGGGACTGGGGCTCGCGTCGGCGCAGAACCTCCTCGACCTCGAGGCCGTCATCGTCGGCGGTGGCCTCGGTGACCGGCTCGGCCAGCCGTTCGTCGATCGGATCGTGGAACAGATGACGCCCCATCTGTTCGTGTCGCACAACCCGCCGGTCGTGCTGCGCACCGAGCTCGGCGACCTGTCGGGCGCGGTCGGCGCCGCAGTTCTCGCCGGCGGCTAACGGCGCGAGCCGCTCTTTCGCCGGACGTCCACGCGACCCCGCCCGAACGCATCGATCCGACCCCAGCGTCCCGGGATGTCGAGCAGCTCGAGCTGCCCGATCGAGCTCGGGAGTGCGGGATCGACGACGAGATGCTCGCCGAAGGGCTCGAGACCGAGCATCGTCCGCAGGAGCAGGAGGGGCGTTCCGGTCGACCACGCCTGCGGGCTGCACGCCGTGGGGTACTGCACCGGGTACTTCGTCTGTTCGCGCTCGTACCCGCCGAACGCCTCCGGCAGGCGGCCTTCGAAGAACTCGGCCGCGTCGAGGATCCCGGCCGCGATGAGGGCTGCCTCCTCCTTGAAGCCGTACCGGCGCAGGCCCCACGCCACGAACGAGTTGTCGAAGGGCCAGACAGTCCCGACGTGGTAGCCGATCGGGTTGTAGCGACCCTCGCCCTCGGCCAGCGTGCGCACACCCCAGCCCGAGAACAGGCGACGGCCGACGAGATGCTGCGCGACCGCTTTCGCCTTCGCCTTGTCGACGATGCCGCTCCACAGCAGGTGGCCGTTGTTCGAGGCGAGCGCGTCCACGCGGTTCCCGTCCTCGTCGAGCGCGAGCGCGAAGTACTCGCCGTCCTCGACCCAGAAGTCGCGGTTGAAGCGGCGCTTGAGGTTGGCCGCGTCCCGCTCGAGTCGATCCGCGAGCGCGGGATCCTTCCAGATCTCGCGGGCGAGGCGCGCGCCACGCACTTTTGCGTCGTACGCGTAGCCCTGCAGCTCGCACGTCGCGCGCGGAAAGCCCGGCAACCTGCCGTCGCGGAACGAGATCGAGTCCCAGGAGTCCTTCCAGCACTGGTTCTCGAGCCCCGTCTCCTCGTTCCGGCGGCGGTACCAGATGTACCCCGTGCCCTGGAGGTCCGCGTACTCGTCGATCCACTTGAGGGCCGCGCGGGCCTCGACTTCGAGATCGCGCACGAGCTTGCGATCTCCGGTCCACCGCTCGTACTCGTCGAGGAGCACGACGTAGAGCGGGGTCGCATCGACGGAGCCGTAGTACGGGGAGTGCGGACGCTCCTCGAACGCCGTCATCTCCCCGTAGCGCATCTCGTGCAGGATCCGACCCGGGTCCTCGTCACGGAAGTCGTCGATACGACTTCCCTGCCAGCTGCCGAGAGCACTGAGCGTCGTCGCCGCCAGGTCGGGCGTGAACGGAAGCGCTTGCAGGCTCGTGAAGATGCTGTCGCGACCGAACATGGTCATGAACCACGGCAGGCCGGCAGCCGGCAGGCTGTGGCCGCCGGCGATCGGGGGCGAGAAGCGCAGGGCCGCGAGATCGACGAGGCTCCGGCGATAGGTCGCCTTGAGCGAGTCCCAGTCGCACTCGACGCGCGGCGCCTCCTCGATCCAGCGCGCGAGATCTCGCTGCAGCGCCATATTCCTGCGTCGCGGGTCTCGCCTGGGCCCCTGGACGCGCGAGGGGCCCGGCTGAACCGTGACCACCTCGAGATCGGTCGCCCACTCGCCGTGCGGCGCCACCCGGATCTTGAACGTCAGGCCGTCGCCGTCGAACCGCGCCGGCGCGGTGGCCGAGATCTCGGTGGCTCGCTTGAAGCTGTCGCGCTCGTAGCCGAGGACGAGCTGCTTTCCACGCTGGACCTTGGTGCTGTACGTGCCCTTCTTCTGCAAGGCGTCCTTCACCTCGAACAGGTCCGCGAAGTCGCACCCCGCATCGATGCGAACCGTGAGGCTCACCGGCTTGTCCGAATGGTTGAGGATCGTGAGCTCTTCGTGGAAGCCGTCCCCGACCGAGCGACGCCGGATGACGGAGAGCTTGGCGTCGATGTAGACGGTGCCGGTGCCTGGGACGAGGAAAAAGCGGGCCTCGTAGTACTGGAGATCGTCGACCGAGAGCGACCCCAGACGCTGGCCGTCGACCGTCAGGACCCACTTCGAGAGGAAGCGCGTGTCGAACGAGAAGAGGCCGGTCGGGTCCGTGAGCGACGCTTCGATGTCGCCGTTGGCGTCGCTCACGACGAAGGTGTTCCCGTCGAGGATCTTGACCAGCCCGTCGCTCATGCTGGTCTCCGCGAGTAGCCCGCGCGCTGCCGCTTCGATGGCGTGGCGGGCGCTTTCCCGGGAAAGAGACGCTGGAAGAGCACGAGCAACCGCCAGTCGCCCTCGGCGTGAAACTCGCCGCGAAGCGCCGCTGCCACCCCGTTCAGCTCCCC
>JAIBJO010000064.1 GCA_020029615.1 Actinomycetota bacterium | reverse complement strand
CTCGACGCGCAGCGGTTGGACGCGATCCGGCTGCGCGGTGCCGGGACCGACCTCACGATCGGGCTGCTTCCGTCGGCGCACTGGGCTGCGGGGGACTTCGTAACGGTCGACGGCAATCGCCACACGCCGAACATCCCGACGGAGGAGGTCTTCACGACCCCGGATCCCGAGCGTGTCGAGGGTCACGTCTCGGCGACGATGCCGCTCGAACTCGCCGGAACCGTGATCTCGGGCATCCGAATGGAGTTCGAGGGCGGTCGCGCCGTGAAGATCGACGCGGATCGCGGGGTGGACGCGCTGCGCGCGGTCGCGTCGCGCGACGACGGCGCCGGCAGGCTCGGGGAGATCGCGCTCGTGGACGATCAGGGTCGCATCGGGCCGCTCCAAACGGTGTTCCTGGACACGCTCATCGACGAGAACGCCGCCAGTCACATCGCGCTCGGCGACGGCTACGACCATCTGGTCGAGGACTCGACCGAGAGAGCGAAGGTCAACAGGAGCGCCGTCCACGTCGACTTCATGGTCGGAAGCCTCGAGCTGGACGTCGACGGCCTCACGCACGACGGCGGCACGGTGCCCGTGCTTCGTGCCGGCGCCTGGCAGCTGTACTAGGGGCGGGGCTTGCCCCGCCCGCTGGCGATCGATGCACGACTCGCGTTAGGACGCTCGTGCCTCCGCGACCTCGAGGAGGCGATCGCGAAGCTCTTCCGGGCTCGCACCGAGATCGTCGAGTCGCGGGAGCGACGCCAGGCTCTCCAACCCGAAGACGCGCTCGAAGAGCGGGGTCGTCCGGTAACGAACGGCGCCGCCGAGACCACCCTCGCGCCCAGCCTCGGTGATCAGGCCGCGCTCGACGAGGCTCGCGACGGCGGAATCGGCCGCGACACCACGGATGCGAGCGACCTCCGGCCGGGAGCACGGCCCGACGTAGGCGACGATCGCGAGCGTCTCGAGCGCTGCCTGTGAAAGCCCGCGCTCGACAGGCCGCTCGAAGAGACGCGCGCAGGCTTCCGCCGCCTCCCGGCTCGCGCGGAAGGCGAAACCCCCGGCGACCTGCTCGAGGACGATCCCGCAGCGTCCCTCGCTGTAGCGCTCGCGAAGCAGCCCGAGCGCGGTCTCGATGCGTTCCGGGTCGTCGTTCGCGGCGTCTGCGAGCTCGTGTACCGAGAGCGGTGCCGACGCGACCACGAGAAGCGACTCGACCGTCCGAGCCACATGGTCGACGGGATTGGCGGCGATCAGGCGGAGCGGGCTGTCCATTCCAGGATCCTTTCGCTGTCGAGTGCCTCGATACCTTCCTCGCGTCCCCGAGGCGCCGGCAGAGCCGATCTCCGCTCGGCGGGACCGGGTGCCGCCGAGCTGCGCGAGGCCTTCGAAACCCGTATCGGGGCGAACGGCGCCGCCTGGCTGAGGTCGATCTCACCCGACTTGCGCAGCTCGAGGAGTGCGAGGAGCGCAACCGCTTGCTCCACACGAGGGAGCATGCCGACTTCGGTGTCGAAGTCGAAACGGCGGCGACGCGAGAGGAGGGATCGAAACCGCTCGAGGAACTGCGAGACCGGCGGAAAGCGCAGGGCCATGTGCCCGAGTGACACAGCCAGAGGCGGGGCGGCGAGCGTTCGCAGCGCTCCCGCGAGCGCCTCGGGGTCCTGTGCTGCCAGCGTGCGCTCCGGCTGTGGCGCGAGGGGGGCAGGCCCGAGGCGAAACCAGCGGTCGCTCTCCGACGACAGCCGCTGGACGAGCCAGGCAGCGGCCTCCTTCATGCGTCGATACTCGGCGAGTCGCCGCGCGAGCTCCTCTGCCGCCTCTTCGGGCTCGAGCTCGGCGAGCTCGCTGGCCTCATCGGGGAAGAGCGCGCGTGCCTTCAGTTCGAGCAGGGCCGAGATCAGCACGAGGAACTCTCCGCACACCTCGAGGTCGAGCTCGTCCCGCTCCGCCATGAGCTCGACGAACGAGACGACGATCGCGGCGACGTCGACCTCACGGGGTTCGAGCTCCTCCTTGAGAAGGAGCGTGAGGAGCAAGTCGAAAGGCCCCTCGAACGCGTCGAGGTCGAGGGCGAGCTGGCGCACCGTGGCGGCGGGCACGGGCGGAGGCTAGCCAGGCCGCCGGACGCGTCCGGCCGGTTCAGCGCAGAGAGCGGGCCAGCTCGAGCGCCTCTGCCAGGGTGAGCTCGCCCTCGAGACGCACAGTACGCCCGCGGTCGGCCCACACGAGCACGTCGCGTGCGAGCCGCGCGGTCTCCGGGTACGCCGTGCCGCTTTCGTCGAGCAGCATGACGGCGTGCGGCTCTCCGCTCAGGAAGTAGGCCGGTGCGCCCCGCACCGCCGTCGTCTCGATGCGCGTTCCCGCGCCGGCGAGCTTCTTGAGGATGAACGGCTCGTCGACGGTGACCTCCGGCGTCTGACCAACGAGCAGCCGGACGGCGTCGGGCCGTCCGTAGAGGAACCACACCGTGTTGCGCGGCCCCAGGTACACGCGGTCGGGGGGTCGGTCGAGCTCGAGGAGGTCGTAACGCGCGCGACGCCGCGCCTCCCCGAGGGAGACACGCTCGCCGAGCGTGAGCTCGATGTCGAGCTCGGGAGGGCTCGGAACGATGGGAGGAAGCTCCTCCACCAGCTCGATGCGCTCGCCGCCGATGTGGAGGATCCGCAGGAACGCCGAGCGAGCGTCGGGGCTCGCGAGCGCGGCGGCGAGCGCGGCAACCAGGACGAGCGCGATCGCCACCACGACACGCCGACGCGCGGGACGCGCGCGCGGCCGGTCGATCCCGTGTAGAACCGCCGGGACGAGGTCCGGCGCTTCCGGCACCTCGAGCTCTCGCCCGACCGCCAGGAGTGCCTGCTCGAGCTCGCTCATGAGCCCACCTCGTGACGCAGGCGGTCGAGCGCGCGCGCCGTTCGCGACTTGACGGTCCCGCGCCTGACACCGAGCACCTCGGCCGTCTCGACCTCGCTCAGCTCGAGGAAGTACCGGCAGGCGAGCACGTCGCGGTCGCGCTCGTCGAGCCTGCTCACCGCGCCGAGCAGCGCACGTCGCTGTTCACGGTCGAGCGCGGTCGTCTCCGGAGACGGGACCGCGCCCCCGGAGACGTCGGCCGCGGCCGCGCGTACGCGCAACGACTCGCGCCTCCCGGACGAGCGACGGCGGTTGTGCGCCTCGTTCGCCACGATCCGCAGGAGCCACGGTCTGAACTCGGCGCCGGCGCGAAACCGGGGGAGCGCTGCCCATGCCTTCACGAAGCCGACCTGTGCCGCGTCCTCCGCCTCGGCTGCGGACCCGGTCAGGAGATACGCGGTTCGGAACGCGATCCCCTGGTAGGCGCGCACGAGCTCCTCGAACGCGCGCTCGTCGCCGTCTTTCGCGCGCTGGGCGAGCGCGGCATCGCTCGGCGGGCGGTCCTCCACCGGTCATTTCTACACCCGGTAGGGCTCGGCGGTTCCCGCCTCGTCATCCTCTCGCCGGGGACAGCCGCCGGGAGCGACGTGCCGCGAAAAGCCCGAGTGCACCGAGGACCGCGATCGCGACGCCCCCGAGCCCCAGGAGCGGGTACGGCCGCGAATGGCCATCGATACCGGGGGACCCGATCGCCACGGGGCCGTAGCTCACCTGCGAGTCGCCGAAGCCACTGAGAATCGTGACCCGCCACTCGCCCGGGTCGGGGAAGACGACGTCCGCCTCGTAGACGCCCGCCTCGGAGCCGGGCTCGGCGTAGAACGTGGCCGAGGCCTCCGAATCGGCCTCTTCGATCGTCACGACGGGCTGGAGGCCCGAAAGCGGTGTGACGCCGTGCTGCTTGACGAAGATCGTCGGACGCCAGGTCTCCCCGGCCTTCGTGCCGTCGGGCAGCGGCTCGAACCCGACCGTGGCCCAGCCGCCGCCGCCGGCCGGCGCTGCCGCGACGACCGCGAGCACGAGTGTCGAGACGATGACGAGAAAACGCATTGCAGCTCCTCTCCTCGATTGCCTGACGGTGGTACACCGCAGACGCGGGAGAGGGTCCCCGCCCAGAAGACCCGCGCCCGGCTCGAGCCGGGCAGCCGTGGGCTACCGCTGCTTGGGGATGGCCATCGCTTCCGGCTTCGGAGGTGGCCCGGCGTCGCCGCGTTTCCAGCGCCGCTGCCACCACACGAAGAACGCCGCCGAGAGGACGATGGCGAGCCCGGCGACGAAGACGTTCAGGCGAACGCCGCCCCACTCGTGCGAAGGGTCGACCCGCAGCATCTCGATCCACAAGCGTCCGATGCTGTACAGGAGCACGTAGAGCGCGAACAGCCCGCCGGGGCGGATGCGAAAGCGCCGCTCGACGAGCAGGAGGACGCCTGCAGCCGCGAAGCACCACAGTGCCTCGTACAGAAAGGTCGGATGGAACGTGCCGTTCTCGATGTACTCGATCGGGCGGTTCTCGGGCGAGATCTCGAGGCCCCAGGGGAGATCGGTCGGCTTGCCGAAGAGCTCCTGGTTCCACCAGTTGCCGAAGCGGCCGATCCCCTGCGCGACGAGGAGCGCCGGCGCGGCGCAGTCGGCGAGCTTGGCGAGGTCGGCGCCCGAGCGCTTGGCGACGATCGCACCCACAACGACGCCGAGGCCGATCCCTCCCCAGACTCCGAGCCCGCCCTTCCAGATCGCGAACGGGCCCCACCACTCGTCCGGAAGCTCGTTCCAGCTCGTGATTACGTGGTAGAGGCGTGCGCCGACGATCCCGGACGCCACTCCCCACACGGCGACGCGAAAGATCAGGTCCCAGTCGCCCCCGCGACGCGTCCAGCGAATCCCGGCGATGCCCACCGCGGCGGCGATGGCCGCCAGGAGCGTCAGCCCGTAGAAGTGGATCGAGAGCGGCCCGAGCTCGATCGTGCTCGAGTCGGGCGACGGAATGGAGAGGAGTGGAAGCACCGGCGGGCATTGTGCCCACACCTGCGGCTACGTCGTGGGAGAACCGCCGCCACGCCGCCTCGGAACAAAGGCCTCGCGGGGAAGCCCGTGGACTTCCCCGCGCTACAGGAGGATCTGGAGGGCGAGATCCACCGTGCAACCCCTGTTGAGCAGGCTCACGGCGTCGTGGAGATCGATGTCGTGGCTCGCGGCGAGGACGAATGCGCTCTCCGGGTCGTAACCGGCCCGCTCGAGCTCATCGTGCCGCCACCGCTCGATTCGATCGATCTCGGACGCATACATCGTCTCGAGTTCTGCCGCAGACATTCCGCCGCCCTTCGCCGTTGGGGATCGGTGTCACTCGCGTATTCGTCCAGTACGACGTATCGGACGTCCCCTTTCTGGGGGGATTTCGTTGCGAGTCCGTAAACCTTCGGTGAAGGTGATCCACCTGCACTCGGATCACCGACGCGCTCGGCCCCGAGCGTTTGGCCCTCAGTGCGCCGCTCGCGGAGAATGTCGCCAATGCGCGACAGGCCCACTTCCGGATCTCCCGCGGTCGCCGAGCTCGTCTCGTTCGTCCCGCGATTGACGCTCGAATGGCTCAGGGACCATCCCGAGGCGCGGTGGCGCGAGGTCGAGGGAACGATCGCCTTCGTCGACATCTCCGGATTCACGGCGATGTCCGAACGGCTGTCGAGCCGTGGCCGAGCCGGCGCGGAGGAAGTCACCGAAGTCATGAACGCAACCTTCGCTGCACTCCTCGCCATCGCCTACGCGCAAGGCGGAGGCCTGCTGAAGTTCGGCGGCGACGCGCTTCTGCTCCTCTACGACGGCGACGACCACGCCCGTCGCGCAGCCCGCGCGACCTTCGAGATGCGCCGCACGCTGCGGGCGATCGGACGGCCGAGGACGTCAGCCGGTGCTGTACAGCTGAAGATGCACGCCGGCCTCCATGCCGGGCGCTTTCAGTTCTTCCTTCTCGGAGAGTCGCATCGCGAGCTCCTCGTCGCGGGTGCTGCGGCGAGTCGCACCGTCGAGATGGAGGCCGCCTCGAACGCCGGCGAGATCCTCGTGAGCCCGGAGACTGCGGCACTTCTCGATGCCGCCGCCGTCGGGGAGGAGCGTGGCGGCGGGCGGCTCCTCCGGGCAGCGCCGGAGATCCGCGGAACGGTTCAGCCGCTGCCGAGCGTGGAAGGGATCCCCCTCGAGGTCGCCGTCCCCGCGCCGCTCCGGGCTCAGCTGCTCGAAGTGGGGCCGCTGGAGGGTGAGCACCGGAGTGCAGCGATCGCGTTCATCCGATTCGCGGGTACGGACGAAGTCATCGCCACGGAGGGACCGGAGGCAGCCGCCGAGGCGCTGGACGTGGTCGTCCGGACGGTTCAGGCTGCTGCGGACGAGCACCGCGTGACGTTCCTCGAGAGCGACATCGACCGGGACGGCGGAAGGATCGTGCTCGTCTCGGGAGCCCCTCAGACGTTCGGGGACGACGAGGAGCGGATGCTCCGAACGGTGCGGGCCGTGCTTGATGCAGGACTGCCGCTCCCGGTGCAGATCGGGGTGAGCCAGGGCCGCGTCTTCACCGGCCAGGTGGGCGCGAGCTTCCGGAGGACGTACACGGTCCTCGGCGACACGGCCGCACTTGCCGCCCGGCTGATGGCCCGGGCGGGAGAGGACGAGATCTGGGTCTCTGCCGAGGCGTTGTCGCGCGGAGGCGCCCGCTTCGAAGCGACGAGTCTCGAGCCCTTCCAGGTCAAGGGAAAGAGCGAGCCCGTGCAGGCCGTCGTTCTCGGTGAGCTGACGTCGGAGATTCCGCAGGAAGTGCAGGGTCAAGAGGCGAAGCTGCCGTTCGTCGACCGCGAGCGGGAGCGCGCTGTGCTCGCGGCAGCGATCGCACCGGTGCGAATGGGCTTCGGAACGCTCGTCGAGCTCGTGGGCGAGCCGGGCATCGGCAAGTCACGGCTCGCAGAGGAGCTTCGAGAGAACTGTGCCGACATGCGGCAGGTAGCCCTGCGTTGCGACCAGTACGAGGCGTCAACCCCGTACTACCCGTTTCGCCCCTTCCTTCGCGCGCTCCTCGACGTCGAGCTGAACGGAGGCGGCGAGCACAACCGCGCGATCCTCACCGATCGTCTCATGGCCGTAGACGCGGAGCTCGTCCCCTGGGCGCCCCTCCTGGCCGCGCCCCTCGACGTTCAGGTGGAGTCGACGCCGGAAGTCGACAACCTCGACCCGGCGTTCTGGCGCGCGCGACTCCACGGCGTGATGGGCAAGCTGCTCGAACACCTGCTCGACTCCCCGACGCTGCTCGTCTTCGACGACGTGCACTGGATGGACGACGCGTCGTCCGAGCTCCTCCGCTACCTCGGGACGCAGCTCGCGACGAAGCCGTGGCTCACGTGCACGACCCGACGCCCGATCGAAGGCGGGTTCGCCGCCGCCGAAGGCACTCCACCGGTTCCTGCTCTCACCCTGCGACTGGAACCGCTGCCCGCAGACGATGCGAAGGCGCTCGCACTCGCCGCGGCAGGTGAGCGCCGCCTCACCGAGAAGCAGCTCGAGGCACTTATGGAGCGCGGGGCCGGGAACCCGCTCTTCCTCCAGCGGTTGGCCGGCGCCGGCGAGCACATGGATGAGCCCGAGGAGCTGCCGGAGACGGTCGAGGCGCTCGTCGCCACGCGGATCGACCAGCTGGCGCCCGGCGATCGTGCCCTCCTGCGGTGGGCGTCCGTGCTCGGCGTGTCGTTCGCCGGGGCACTCATCCTCGACGTCCTCGAAGACGATCCGCTCGTCGCGGCCGGCTCCGAGGCGTGGGACCGACTCGGCGAGTTCGTCGAGCGCGACCCGGACGTGCCCGGTGCGTTCCGCTTCCGCCATGCCCTCATTCGCGACGCGGCCTACGAGGGGCTGTCGTACAAGAGACGCCGCGAGCTCCACGGCCGCGTCGCGGAGGTCATCGAGCAAAGCCATCCAGAGCGACCCGACGCCGCGGCGGAACTGCTGTCGCTGCACTACTTCAACGCCGGCCGCTGGCACGAGGCTTGGTCGTACTCACGCCTTGCCGGAGACCTCGCTCGAGAGGTCTATGCGAATGTCGATGCCGCCCGCTTTTACGAGCGGGCGATCGAGGTGAGCGCCCACATCAAGACATTGGAGGACATCGACGTGGCGAGCACGTGGCGCTCGCTGGGCGAGGTTCGCGACGCGGCAGGCGACTACCGCGGAGCCGTGGACGCACTGAAGGCGGCGATGAAGCTGCTCAAGGACGACCCGATCGCGCAGGCCGAGGTCTACGAAGCGCGAGCTCTCGCCCGCTACCGTCTCGGCTCGTACAGCGACGCACTGCGGGAGACAACTGCCGGCCTGGATCGCGTCACGTCACTGGCCACTCCTGATGCCAAGCGTGTCGCAAACAGCCTTCTCGCACTTCGCGCGCTGATCCACCTGGAGCAGGGCAAACCGCGTGAGGCGATTGCGCTTGCCATGACGGTCGTGAGCGAGGCAGAGCCGCTCGGGCCAAGCTACGCACTGGCTCGCGCCTACTCGGTGCTCGACGGCGGCTTCCTCAATCTCGGCGAGCCCGAGAAGGCGGTGAACGAAGTCAAGGCGGTCGCGATCCTCCGAGAGATCGGGGCAGCACGCACGGCTGCGATCTACGAATCGAACCTCGGCGTGCAGGCGTACGCAGAGGGGCGCTGGCGCGACGCCACGAGCTACTACACACACTCGCGGGACGAGCTCGAGCGCCTGGGCGACTCGACCCAGGCGGCGTTCGCCAGCGCGAACCTGGGAGAGGTGCTGATCAGCCGCGGCGCGCTCGACGACGCCGAGTCCGTCCTGTCTGAGGCACGCAGCGTTCTCCGCGCCGCCGAGCAAGTGACCGGCTCGATCTTCGCGGAGATCCAACTGGCGCGCCTGGCTCTCGAACGCGGCAACGTTGACGCGGCGGTCGGAGACCTCACTCGCGTCGTGGAGGAGGCCCATTCCCTCGGCGGCGCGTTTTACACGCTTGAGGCCTCGATCTACCTCGCCGATGCGCACGTGCAGCGTGGAGAGGCCGAACGCGCGCTCGCCGTCCTCGCCGTGGCAGAGCGGGCTGTCGGACTCGAGTCGTCGCCTCTGGCTGCACACCTCGCTCGGGTGCGCGCGAGCGCGTTGAGGGAGACGGGCGACTTCCAGGCAGCGTCCGAACAGCTCGACCTCGCCCTCCTGATCGCCCGCCGTCAGG
This sequence comes from Actinomycetota bacterium, assembly GCA_020029615.1. Classification (GTDB taxonomy): domain Bacteria; phylum Actinomycetota; class Thermoleophilia; order Gaiellales; family Gaiellaceae; genus GMQP-bins7. Next base: position 3,962 of record JAIBJO010000064.1, on the reverse strand, counting down.
GGCTCCTGTACGAGGAGGCACAGACGCTTCGGGCGCTCGCGGACCTCGCGTCCGCAATGGGACGCGAGCAAGAGGCACGAGAGGCGCTGGACGAGGCCGACCTCCTCGTCCAGCGCCTCGAAGCGATGTCCTAGCCCCCGTTGCGGGCGCCGTCGACGGTTGAGAAGAGCCAGGTGTCGTAGGTTCGCCCGCTCGTCCCGGTACCTGCAGAATCGGTGCTCTGGAGCATGCAGGTCGAATGAGCGCCGCCAGCCGGAAGCGGATCGGCGGCCGGCATCGCGGGAGTGTTTCCACCAAGGTCGAAGGGTGACTGCCCCACGGCCAGGGGTGGGTCGCTCGGGAATGGACGCGGGTCGCTTCCGCACAGCTTCATCAGCCGCCAGCCGTCGTTCGTCCCACCGTTGATGTTGTTGATTCCCGAGTTGTCAACGCCGTTGTAGGGAGCGGTGTCGTCGTACTCGAGCGTGATCGGGTTCTGGTCCTCCCCGGTGATCCCCGTCCAATGAATGTGCTCGACGACCTCGTACATCGTCCCACCTGGCGTGACGGGGTTCAGGGTGGCGAACAGCTGGTTGGTGCCGGGCGTGTACGAGTACATCACGACGTTGCCGCCCTTGCACTGACCGTTCTGAGCGACGAGCTGCGCCGAGTACTCGACAGTCCCGCCGGTTCCGCCGAACCCGATCCCCGAGAACGGAGTCGTACACGAGGGCTGCCGCGTGAGCGTCGAATAGCAGAACGTCGTGATCGAGGCCACGTAGAATGTCGGATTGCTTGTCGTGTACTTCGAGTCGGGCGTCGAATGGACGTTGGTGTCCCAGAAGACGCCACCGTTCGGGAGCGCCTTGGCGGACGGGGTGTTGTTGAAGTAGTCGTACCACGCCGTCTTCGTCCCACCGTTGACCCCGATGTGGTAGACGACCGCGGCGTTGCCGTCGACCGAGAACGAGAAGAACGACTTCGGGTCCTTGCCCGCGCCGGGTGCCGTGACGACGAACTTCACCCCGGTGGCTGGGTCCGTATAGGTCCCCGGCGTTGGTTTCGAGATCTGGAACTGCCGCATCCCCGTGGGCTGCCCTGGATCGCCGTACTTCAGCTTTCCGGCCGCTGCACAGCTGAAGTTGCTTCCCCCGACGTTCGCAAGCGACGGGGCAATCCCCTGACCGGAAGCAGGCAGGACTCCGCCACCTGACGTATCGATTGCCAGGGCCGGAAGCACGAGCGCCAGCGCGGCCGAAGCAAGTACGGCGAGCACCGCGACCCAGGTCGCCTTCCGATGATTGCGATAACTCTTGCGCACGTGGTCGGTCATCTCACTCCTCTGTCCGCAATTGGCGTGGCGACTCAGGGCCGCAGACTTTCGCGGTCGGGGATTCCCGACCAGGTCCACGAACTCGCATTCCCAGTGCCCCTCTCGTTTGTTCGTTCCCCCCGCAGGACGTAGCGAATGAAGAGCTTAGACAGTTGTCACGATGCAAGTCCAGTTCGTGACACATGCCGTGTTCCGGTCTAGGATGGCGCGATGGCGCTCCGTCGCGACGCGAAGATCGAGCTGCTCGAGCGGGTGCCCCTTTTCGCGGCGTGCACGAAGGGCGAGCTCCGGCGACTCGCGTCGATCGCGGACGAGCTGACCCTCAGGGAAGGCACCATCCTCACCCGCGAAGGGAGGATCGGGCACGAGTTCTTCGTCCTGATCGACGGTGCAGTGCGCGTGTCGAAGGGCGGCCGGAAGCTCGCCGAGCTCGGCGGTGGGGACTGGCTCGGCGAGATCGCGTTGCTCACGAAGGGCCCGCGCACGGCCACGGTCGCCGCGACGACACCGGTGACGACTCTCGTGATCGTCGACCGCGACTTCCAGCGCGTCGTCAAGGAGATGCCGTCGATCGCCCTCAAGGTGCTCACGTGCGTCGCGACGCGGCTCACCCGAGACGCCAAGAGCTGAGCGCTTAGACGGGCGTGCTCCCCCGGCTCGGCCTGGGCAGTCGAACGCACATGGCCGATAGCACGATCACGACCGCGCCCACGGCGATGACGACGTCCCCGACAGAGAAGACGTTCGCAAGCGGGATCCAGTCCGGGGCGGCCCAGCGATCGACGAGCCAGGCGATCTGCGGATCGGAAGTCGCGGTGCTGTTGTTGAGTGTCGTGTGGTCGCCCCCGGCCGAGTGCATCGCTTCGGGCAAGACGGGCATGCTGCCCCGATTGGCGATGATGGCCGAGAGATTCAGGAGCATCCCGGCTGCGACGATCGGGACGCCGGCGATCCGTGCGTTCAGTGCCGCGGCGACGATCAGAAGCCCGTAGGAGACGAGCCAGAGCGCCGTCGCCGGTGTCTGGTCGGTACTCCACGGCAGGAACTCGAACGGGAACGCGAGCAGCTGAAGCGCGAAGGCGGCGAGGAAGAGCCACGTCGCACGCAAGGGCAGGCGCGCGAGACCGCCCACGCGACCTCCCAAGACGAGCCCCAGGCCGAGCGCCGCGACGACAGGAAGTGCCAGTGCCACGGAACGCCTCCGCTAGGCGACCAGGCGCCTGAGCTCGATCACCTCGGCCAGGTCTCGCTGCGCGAGCAGGCCGATTTCTTCCAGATGTTCCTCGAGGGCGGCGACGACGGCCGGGTCGAACTGGAACCCGGCTTTGCGTCGAAGCTCGTCCATCGCCTCTCTCGGTGCCGAGGCCGAGCGATAGCTCCGGTCGGTCGTTATCGCGTCGTACGCATCGGCAACCAGGATGACGCGAGAGCCGAACGGTATCTCCTCTGCCGCCAGGCCGAGGGGATAGCCGGATCCGTCCCAGTGCTCGTGATGGTGGCGGATCCAGACGTCGACCGGTCGGATGTCCATGCCGTCGAGCAACGACGCACCGAGCTCGGGATGGTGGGCGAGCTGGCGCTCCTCGTTCGCGGTGAGCTCTCCCGGTTTCTGGAGGACGCGATCGGGGATGGCGATCTTGCCGAGGTCGTGAAGGCGCCCTGCAAGCTTGAGCTGCTCGACGTGCTCGTCCTCGAGTGAGAGCTGACGCGCGATCGCTTCGACGAGCAAGGCGACGCGTTCCGAGTGGGCGCCCGTGTACTCGTCCTTGGCGTCGACGACCCGGATGAGATTCTCTGCAGCGCGCAGTCGTGCCTGGTGCTCGATCCGGCGCTCGAGCTCGGCCGGACTGTAGGTCTCGGCGATCGCCGGGCTGAAGATGCACGAACGATTCTTCCCATGACGCTTCGCCCAGTAGAGAGCGCTGTCCGCCGCGCGCTCGAGCCCGTCGATATCGGTCGCGTCGTCGGGGAACGTGGCCACACCCACGCTGACGGTCGTGACGGCGCCGTGCGAGAAGCGAGCCTCCGAGAGACGGCGATAGAGGGCGTCGACGTGGCCGCGGACGCCGGATCGGCCGCACTCGAGGATGATTGCGAACTCGTCGCCGCCGAATCGGTAGGCGCCCACGGCCGCGCCGTCGGGACGGAGAAGGCGGGCGATCTCTACGAGCACCTTGTCCCCGAGCGGATGCCCATAGGTGTCGTTGATCTGCTTGAAGTCGTCGACGTCGACGAGGCAGAGGCTCAGGCGCGTTTCCCTTTCGATCGCAGCTTCGAAGGCGCTCCCGAGACCGAGCTCGTATGCGCGATTGTTCCCGAGGAGCGTCAGGCTGTCCGTATGCGCGTCGCGTCTCGCGATCCGAGACGCGAGCGACGAGCGCTGGTACAGCGTGACCGTGAACAACGGTCCCGCCATGAGGACCAGGAGCCGCGGGTCGGTCGCCCACAGGGCTGCCGCCAGCGCTGCGAGGAAGGCCTGGATCGCGAACGCAGGGCCCACCAGGCGAAGCTCCTCCTTGAGGAGCGGCAGTGCCGGGATTCGCTGGTGGAAGGAGATCGCGAGCGAGATGAATGCGAAGTTGACGGCAACGAACGCCGCACCTCCCCAGAGCGCGTAGACCGTTATCGCGACTGCGTCACGCTCGATGCC
>JAIBJO010000151.1 GCA_020029615.1 Actinomycetota bacterium | reverse complement strand
CGAGGCCGCCTTCGCAGCCGCGTAGACGGCGTTCGGATGAGTCGGTGCCTGCGCCTGGCCGGCCGAGACGAGCACGAATCTCCCGTGTCCGCTGTCGAGCAGGTGTCGCGCGAACGCCTGCGTCGCATGCTGCAACGTACGAACGAGAAGACCGCTCAGGAAGTCCCAGTCCTCGAGCGGAGCCTCCTCGATCGGCGGTCCGCCCCGCCAACCGCCGACGAGGTGGACGAGACCGTCGACGTGCCCGTGCCGGGAAGTGAGGTCGTCGGCCCAGGCCCTCGTCGCCGTCGCGTCCAGGAGGTCGACCACGTCCGTCTCCATCCCGTGCCCGACCTCGGCTGCGAGTGCCTCCAACCCCTCCTTGTCTCGTCCGCACGCGCAGACTTGGGCGTTGGCCGTCGCGAGACGCTCGACGACGATCGGGCCGAGGTTCCCTGCGCCTCCGGCAACTGTGAGCACGCGACCTCCGAGCGACATCGCCACCTTGCCACGCTAGCAATGAAGGGTCTTCCTGGAGTAGCGTCCACGCGTGGCGCCGCCGTCCTTCGCTGAGCTCCAGGCCACGTTCCGTGATTTCTGGCCGACGGTGACGCTGCGCTCGATCGACGTCGAGCGGACGGTTGTCGTCGTCCACTCGATCTCCTTCGACGTCCCGGATCAACTCGTTCCCGTCTTCCCGGCGTACGAGGAGCGATTCCTGTGCATGGTGCTGAGCCTCCTACGCGCGCCGCGCTCACGGGTGGTCTACGTGACGTCGCAGCCCATTCACCCGCGCGTCGTCGACTACTACTTCGGCCTCGTCCCGGAGCTCGACACACTCGAGGCGCGTGCGCGCTTCGTACCCGTGTCTCTCGTCGACGGCCGGAACGAGCCGCTCTCGCGAAAGCTGCTCGCTCGTCCCGGCGCGATTCGCCGGATCAAGGAGCTCATCGGGACGCCCGAGTTCGCCATGATCCTTCCGTTCTGCATGAGCGACGACGAGGTCGCGCTTGCCGAGGCACTCGAGATCCCGATCTACGGGAGCGATCCAGCGCTCCGCTGGCTCGGCTCGAAGACTGGCAGCAGACGAGTGTTCGCCGACGAGGACGTTCCGCATCCGATCGGCCTCGACGTAACCGGAAGCGGAGATCTCCCCGAGGCGCTCGCCGAGCTGCGGGCACGGAGCTCGGAAGCGCGGAGCGCCGTCCTCAAGCTCGACCGTGGTGTGAGTGGGCTCGGCAATGCGTTGCTCGACCTCGAGCGTGCGACCCGCGATCTCCATTCCGCGATCGAGCTCGGCCAGACCTACTTCGGCTGTCACTTCCCCGCCGACGCCGAGTACGCGGAGCGAATCGCGGCGGAGTCCTTGAAGGTGGGACGGCGGCTGGCGCGCGAAGGTGTCATCGGAAGGGCAGCCGTCGACTTCGCCGCCGTCAGGGACGGGAACGGCTGGCGACCGTACGCGCTCGAGATCAACCTCCGCTGCGGCGGCACCACGCACCCTCTGTTCGCGCTCACCACGCTCACCGACGGCGTCTACGACCCGCTCGCCGCCGAGTACCGCACGAGATATGGCGACATCAAGCACTACGCGGCGACCGACCATCTCGACTCGCCGGCCTACCGCTCGCTCACGCCCGACGACCTGCTCGACGTCGTCACCGAGCGCGGTCTCGGCTGGGACTCCGAGCGCGAGGCCGGGGTCGTCCTGCACATGGTCAGCGCGATCGCGGTCGCCGGGCGGATCGGGCTCACTGCGATCGGCGACACCCTCGACGAGGCACGTCGTCACTACTACGCCGTGAAGGCTGCGGTCGACGACGCCGCAGCTCGGAGCGCCTAGCTCACCCCGAGCTGACGAGGGCGAGCGCGTCTACTGGGCTCATCTGGCGGCCCGCAAATCGTGCGGCCTCCACTTCGGGTCCGGCAGACTCGAGTGCCTCCAGGCGATCTCCGAAGAGCATGCGCAGGATCGGCCACGCGTGGATGCCGGTCCGCTCTCGAAGTCCTTCGGCAGCACCGAGGGCGGTCGCTGCACGAATCGGGTCTCCGTCCGCCAGTAGGGCTGCGAAGCCTTCGAGGCGGTACGCGGTGCCTTCGAGGTAGAGCGTTGTCTCCGACGCGGAATCCAGGTCGCGGCGAGCATCGTCGAGCTCGCCACACGTGAGGCGGGAGAGCGCTCGGAGGGTGTGGTTTGCGCCGACCAGCTCGGAAAGCCCGAGCTCTTGTGCGACGGCGATTCCCTCGTCGAGCTCGGCCGCAGCTTCGTCCGGTCGGCCGACGAGCGTCCTGATCGTCCCGATCATGCCGAGGCTCGTCGCCAGGCCGAAAAGGTTGTCTCCGTCCCGGAACAGCGCGACGGCGCGCGTCATCTCGGCGAGCGGCCTCTCGAGGTCGGCGTCGTAGTAGGGCAGCAGTCCCGCGAGCAGTGTTCGTGCCCACGCCTCGCGATCGCTCGGCCCGTGCTTGGCGAGCAGCTGAACCGCTTCCTCGATTGCTTCCCGCGCCGTGTCGAAGTTGCCCATCTGGTAGTTCGCGGCACCCCACAGCCGGCACAACTCGCCTCGGAGCCCCGGGTCCAAGGACATGCGTGCGCCGTAAATCTCTGCCAACCAGCTCATCGAGTCCCGCACGCGGTCGCGGAACCACATGTAGCGCCACACGCGCGAGACGAGCTGGACGAGTCGGGTGTATTCACCGCGGTGGAAGAGCCAGTCCATGCAGGCGAGCACGTCGTCCCAGTCGTCGTCGAGCCGAGCCATCGCCGCCGGAGCCGTATCCCCTGCCACCTGCGAGCGGAGCTCGGCGATGAGGCTCTCGAAGTGCGCTGCGTGCTGCTCGCACAGCGCCTCGCCCTCGGGGCTCTCGGCCAACAGCGCCGCTGCGAACTCACGGATCGTCTCGAGCATCCGCATCCGTGGGCCGCCCATAGAGCCGTGCGTTCGCACGAGGAGGCTCTGTTCGCACAGGCGCTCGAGGCCGTTCAGGACGTCGTGCACCCCCTCCCCGCCGCACACTGCCTCGGCCGCCTCGACCGTCCACCCTCCGGAGAAGACGGTGAGCCGCGCCAGGAGCCGTCGCTCGGCTTCATCGAGGAGCTCGTAGCTCCACTCGATGGTTGCGGTGAGTGTTCGCTGCCGCTCAGGGAGGTCGGGGACGCTCCCGCCGACGACGTCGAGCTTGCGGCTCAGCCGCTCGAGAAGCGACGGAGGATCGAGGACACGCAGTCGCGCGGCGGCCAGTTCGATCGCGAGCGGCAGTCCGTCGAGGCGTCGGCAGATCTCTCCCACGGCCGCCAGCTCGACGTCGCTGGGTGTCCAGTCCGGCCGTGTGCCCGTAGCGCGCTCGAGGAAGAGCCGAACGGCGGCGGACTCGGCGAGTGGGGGAACCGAGAACTCCGTCTCACCGCGGATGCGGAGCGGTGTGCGGCTCGTCACGACGAGGTCGAGCCCCGGGCAGCTCTCGAGCAGCTCTGCGACGACCGTGCGCGCCTCGACGACCTGCTCGAAGTTGTCCAGCACCAGCAGTGCGCGACCCGACGAGAGCCGGTCCTCGATCGTCGACAGAAGCGCGCGGGAACCCTCGCTGCGGAGACCGAGGGCAGCGGCGATTGCGCCGACGACCTGGTCGGTCGCCCGAGTGTCGGCGAGCGCCACGAAGTACACGCCGTCCGGATACGCGTCCGCTGCGCGGGTGGCAGCGGCGACACCGAGTCGCGTCTTGCCGATTCCGCCCGGGCCGGTCAGCGTGACGAGTCGAATGTCGTGGCGCTCGATGAGGCTCGCCGTAGACGCGACCTCCGTGTCTCGGCCCAGGAGCCCGGTGAGGTGAGTGGGAAGATGAACCGACCGTGTCCCTCTGGCCCGAGGCGTCTGTCTCTCGTCCGAGACTCCGGGTGCGGAGAGCTGTAGGAGCTCCTCGGCGCGATCGAGCCCCTTGAGGGCGAAGGAGCCGAGATCTGCGAGCTGCCAGCCGTCGCGCGAACCGTGGTGGTCGAGCAGCTTCGCAGACGTGCGCGAGACGAGGATCTGGCCCCCGTTTGCAGCGGCGCCGATCCGGGCGGCCCGGTGCACTTCGAGCCCGACGTAGTTGTCGGCGGTGCGCTGCGCCGTGCCCGTGTGGACGCCGATCCGTGCTCGCACGACGGCTTGCCCGGGCCATCTGGTCGCTTGTAGCGCGCGCTGGAACTCGACGGCTGCCTCGGCAGCGGCATCGACCGTCGAGAAGACGCAAAATGCGCCGTCGCCTTCGGTGTCGACGATGAGACCACTGCGTCCCTCGACCATCGATGTCAACGTCGATTGGAAAGACTCGACGATTCCGGGGTACGCATCGGGGAGCTCTTGGGCTATCCGGGTGGAGCCTTCCATGTCGACGAACACGAACGTCACCGTGCCCTCCGGCAGCGCTCGTGTTTGCAGGCGCCCATGGAAGCGCTCGGTGAGGAGGACGGCGAGATCGTCGAGGACCAGCTCGGAGAGCTCCCCGGGTGCGCCGAAGGTGCGATAGGAGGCAAGCCGCTCGGCCCGGACACTCTCGAGAAGCGCGCTCAGCGACGGCTCGCGTCCCGGGGCGGGCTCCTTGACGTAGATCAGCTGCGGTCGGCCCCGGCTCCGCTCGAGCTCGTCCGCGATCCCGGAGATCGTCCGACCCGGACCCACCCAGCCGTAGCTCTCCCAGTAGACGCCGACGAAGACGTCGCTCTGCTCGAGGTACGCGCGGTACACCTCGGGCCGGTGTTCGCGCGCACCCAGCTCGAACCGTACCGGCGTCAGTCGCAGCGTCCGCACCGCCGCAACGACGGCGTCACGCTCCGGCGCGAGCTCTCCCATGGTCGACGAGATGAACACCCGCAGCCGCTGATCCTGGGTGAGGATCCCGGCGGTGTCGTCGATGATCACCTTGGCAGTGTGATCCTTCCATGCCCCCGGCATGAATCGAACATGCGCACGTGGTTTAGGAAACCTGTGCTCTATCCCCTGAGCTACGAGGCCGCGAGGCGAACGGTAGAGGAAGCATCGGCTCAGGCGCTCGCCACGCACATGAAGGCCGAGATCGAGCGGATCATCGCGGCTTCGAGCGCGAGCGACCTGAGTTGCTCGCTCCGCTATGTCCTGGAACCGACTAACGCTCAACGACCTTGTGGACATCGAGGTATTCGCTCGAGGGTGGCCCCATCTCCGAAGCCCGCCTCCGTGCGGAGCGCCATCACCCTCTCGCCCCAGGCCCCAGCCTGTTCACGCGGGTCCCATACCTCAAAGACTCGAATCTTTCCGTCTTCGCCGACCGCGGCCGCGTGAAACACGCCCCCAGCCGGTGGGACGTCGCCGACACCGAGCTTCTCGCGCATCTGGTCGTACTCGTCGGGTGTGATCCCCGTCTTGACGAACCTTGCTGTCGCTACACCAACCTCCTCGCTAGACGCCTCGACACTACTCCAATGCGGCGCTTCAGATCCCGCTCTACTCCAGTCTCGGCTACCTCCTACGACAGACACGGTCACCAACCCATAACCTGTCCGCGAAACGGGGAAGCCCACTGGAGGCCTTGGCAGGAGGAGG
>JAIBJO010000150.1 GCA_020029615.1 Actinomycetota bacterium | reverse complement strand
GCTCGGCGCGCGGATCCCCAAGGGCGTGCTCCTGTTCGGGCCGCCGGGGACCGGCAAGACGCTGCTCGCGCGCGCGGTCGCCGGCGAGGCCGGCGTTCCTTTCTTCTCGATCTCGGGCTCCGACTTCGTCGAGATGTTCGTCGGAGTCGGTGCGTCGCGTGTCCGCGACCTCTTCGAGCAGGCCAAGCAGGCGTCCCCCTGCATCATCTTCATGGACGAGATCGACGCGGTCGGCCGCCATCGCGGCGCCGGCCTCGGAGGCGGCCACGACGAGCGCGAGCAAACCTTGAACCAGCTCCTCGTCGAGATGGACGGCTTCGAGATGAAGGACAACATCATCCTCATCGCCGCCACGAACCGCCCCGACATCCTCGATCCTGCGCTACTCCGCCCGGGTCGCTTCGACCGCCAGATCGTCGTCGATCGCCCAGATCGGCTCGGTCGCAGGAAGATCCTCGAGGTGCACGCGCGTGGCAAGCCGCTCGCTCGCGAGATCGACCTCGACACGCTCGCCGCCGGCACCCCCGGCTTCACGGGTGCCGATCTCTCGAACCTCATCAACGAGGCTGCCCTGCTCGCCGCTCGCAACGGCAAGAAGATGATCGAGCAGAACGAGCTCGAGGAAGGGATCATGCGCGTCATCGCAGGCCCTGAGAAGAAGGCCCGCCTGCTCTCGGAGAAGGAGCGCAAGATCACCGCCTACCACGAGATGGGGCACGCGCTCGTGGGCCACTACCTCGAGAACACGAACCCTGTCCACAAGATCACGATCGTGTCGCGCGGCCAGGCGCTCGGACTGACGATCTCACTCCCGACCGAGGACCGCTACCTGACGACGAAGTCGGCGCTCATGGACGAGCTCGCCATGACGCTCGGTGGTCGAGCCGCCGAGGAGCTCGTGTTCCACGAGATCACGACGGGTGCAGCGAACGACATCGAGCGGGTCACGGCGACGTCGAAGTCGATGGTGATGCGCTTCGGCATGAGTGAGAAGCTCGGTCCGCGCGTGCTGGGTAGAAACCACGACCTGCCCTTCCTCGGCCGCGACATGGGCTCCGAGCCCGACTACTCGGACGAGGTCGCGAAGGAGATCGACGACGAGATCCGCCGCGTCATCGAGGAGGCGCATGCGTCTGCGACGGCGGTCCTGCGCGCGCACATGGACGAGCTCCATCGCCTCGCGGCGATCCTCATCGAGCGCGAGACGATCGACAAGGATCAGTTCGAGCGCCTTCTCGCCGGGGAGTCCGAGGAGTCGGTGTTCCCGCCCGAAGAGGTCGCTGCTCCAGTCGAGGACGGCGAGCCCGAGCGCGACCGTCCCGTCCCGAAGCCGACTCCGCGTCCGGCATTCCCGGGTGCGACCATGCAGCCTCCGCCGCCCGAGGGCGCGCCCTCGTAGGCGCAGGCTTGCCTCGCCCGCGCGTGCGCGGTCGCCAGCGCGTCGCGGTGTTCGTCCCGCCGGGCTTCGAGCCACCTCCGCTGCTCGGCACGTCGCAGTTCCGCCTCGAGCCGCTCGGCCCGGAGCACAACGAGGCCGACTACGCGGCCTGGACGTCGAGCATCGACCACATCAAGGCGATGCCCGGCTTCGAGGACGCGGCTGGCCGCACCGGATGACGCTCGCCGAGAACCTGGCTGACCTCGAGCGGCATGCGTGCGACTTCGAGACGCTCGGCGGGTTCACGTACAGCGTGCTCGACCCCGACGGCGCCGTCGTCGGGTGCGTCTACGTGTATCCGGCTAACGACAGCGTCCACGACGCGCACGTCCGCTCGTGGGTTCGTGAGTCACGAGCCGAGCTCGACGAGCCCCTCAGGCGGGCGGTCTCAACGTGGCTGACGAGCGACGCATGGCCGTTCGAGCGGCCGCTCTACGAGCCGTTGCTTAGCTAGACGGGGCGAGGGCGGCAGCGAAGACGAGGACTCCATCCGCCGCATGTGGACGCGAGGCTCTCGCAAACTTTTGCGCCGTTGCTCCCGCGTGCGTATGTGCCGCCGGCGAGATCGCTGCGAGCGCGATCCGGCGCACGCCGCGAGTCGGGCGACCAGCTCGCCGAGAACTGGTTCCCACAGGTGCGCGTTGCCGCGAGTCGGCGTGGCCTGCTCTCGTCGGCGCGGCTCACGAACAGCGCCTTCTCGTTTTCCGAGGCTGGGCCGTACAGACAATCCACGGCACCTTGGGAGAACAGGAGACGACGGCCGTCAGGCGAGGGCAGTGGACGTACGAACGTGCAGTGCACCGGAGGTACGCTCGCCTGCCGAAGCCGGGCGCATGCGCGGAGGCTCGTGCCGCTACTCGACCCGTGCGTCACCTGCCCGACCCGATTCCGCTCGGAAGGATCGACCGCGTAGATGTGACCCGTCGGAGCCCAGTCGCTCGAGTAGAGAATTCGCGGTGAGGCGGCTGCGCCGCTCCGAACGGGGTCAGCGCTGGAGCTTGGACGATGGGGATCTCCTCGCGAGCTCCGAGGACTCGCGGACCGCAAGAGCTCGCTCAGGCCGCGAGAGTCTCGACGTCGTAGCGTGCGATGCGCGGGTCGCGGGTCACGATCGTGAGTCCCTCGAGCTGCGCTTGGGCGACCAGCAGGCGATCGAACGGGTCCCTGTGAAGCATCGGCAGCTCGCCGACCCGAAGGCCGTGGTCGATTGTGACCGGGAGCGGCGTGAACCGCTCGCTGCCAAGCCGGGCTGAGAGCCGCTCGGGTACCTGAAGCTTTCCGAGCCCCACTTTGATGCCCATCTCCCACGCCGACGCCGCGCTGACACAGACAGCGTTCTTCGGGCTCGCGATCGCTTGCTGAGCCTCCGTGGTGATTGGCTCTTCGTTCAGCCACCAGAGCAGAACGTGCGTGTCGAGGAGGAGCTTCACTCCTTCTCGTCCTCCCCTTCGCCGTAGAACGAAGCGAGGAGATCCGGCGGAAGCTCGTCGAAGTCGTCGGCCATCCACACTCGACCCTTCCAAGCACCCATCTTCCGAGGCTCCTCGCTTTCGTCGTACGGGATGAGCTTCGCGACCGGGCGGCCGGCTTTCGCGATGACGATCTCCTCTCCCGCGGAGACGCGCTCGAGCAGGCGGGACAGGTGCGTCTTCGCCTCGTGGACGTTCACAACGGACATGAGCCTCTAAGACTAGACTAAGACTTAGTCAGAGTCTAGTCGCAGCCGGGCGCCGCGGCTAGTGTCCTGTTCGGCCGTGTCCGCGAGCAGCGAGCACCACCGCGAACAGCGCCGCCACTGCCGCGACGGCCCCGAGCAGGTCCACGGCCAGCCCTGTCGTGCGCAGCGTGTCGGCGACGACGAGGAGTACGGAAGCCACGAGGAGTGCTGCCACTCCGAGCCCGGCGACGAAGGCGGCATGTCGGAGCCCTGCTCCTGGTTCCCCCTGGATGTGGTCGCGCTCTTCGAGTGACCAGTACGCGAGCTCGGCGGTAACAAGCAAGCCGGCTGCGTAGACGGGCGAGGCCGTGTCCAGCGACGCATCGTCGATCGCGAGCTGGGCCGCGTAGATCCCCGCCACCAGAACCAGCGCGGCGGGAACGAGAAGTACCCACTCGAGGACGAGTGCCGCGATGAGCGCGACGACGGCGATCGCGGCGACTCGAACGCCCGGGCCGACCGCGTCCTCGCTCGCGCGAGCGAGTGGCACCGCTGCCAGCGCGGCGAGAGACGATACGGCCGCGATCCCGAGTGCTAGACGCGCGCCAGCCTGGCGTAACGTCTGAATGTCCTCACCTCCTCGAGCGCAGTCTCGAGACCGAGGTCGCCCCAACGTGCGATGCCGATCCCGAGGGTGGCCAGGCTGCCCCGCATGACCTCTCGCTCGAGCACCCACAAGCGGTAGGCGAGCTTCTGGTTCTCGGTGCGCCCCGCCACCACGAGCGGAACCGGGTCGACCTCCACGACCACGACGTCGAACCCACGCGCACGGAGGTCGCTCAGTGCGGCGGTGAACCGCGGGTCGACGAGGGGTGTCAGCCCGACGACGAGCGCCTTCGGCGGGAGCATCCGCGACGGGATGACGTTGACGTCACGCCAGATGTACGTGGGCTCGACCCCGGTCTCGAGCATCGTCTCGACGAGTCGATAGCGCTGCGCGAGCCCCATACCGGGCTGGAGCCAGCGGAGAACGCCTCCGAACCCGACGAGGCCGACCCGGTCGCGTCGGTCGAGGTAACGGCTCGCCAGGGCCGACCCCGCGCGCACGGCGTCCTCGAGCGTGCTCCGATCATCGCCCTGCACATCCACGAAGCTGTCGATGAAGAGCACGACATCGGTGTTTCGCTC
>JAIBJO010000063.1 GCA_020029615.1 Actinomycetota bacterium | reverse complement strand
GTGTCGGGGATGCCGAGCGGGACCTCGTGCCGGAGCTCTGGCGTGCGACGTGTGTCGCCGACGATCAGCACGTTCGACATCGGACGCCGATCCTACCGCCGTCGGTAGAGTCCTCCACGGTGGACGCGGACCTCCGCACGCTCAAGGAGCGCCTCGCCGAGATCTTCGATCTCTCCCGGGCAATGGCCGTCTTGAGCTGGGATCAGAAGGTGACGATGCCGACGGGCGGTCATCCCGCGCGAGCCGAGTCACTCGCGACGCTCGGACGCATCGCGCACGAGCGATTCGTCGACGACGAGATCGGTTTCCTCCTCGAACGCCTGCGCCCGCTCGAGGAGTCGCTCGAGTACGACTCGGACGACGCAAGCCTCATCCGCGTCACCCGCCGGGACTGGGAGAAGCAACGGCGCGTGCCGACGGAGCTCCGAGCCGAGATGATCCGCTCGGCTGCGCTCGGGAACCAGGTCTGGATCGAGGCGCGGGCAAGCAGTGATTTCGCGAGCTTCCTCCCAGCGCTCCGGCGCAATCTCGAGCTCAAGCAGCGCTACGTCGAGTGCTTCGAATGGGCCGACTCGCCCTACACGCCGCTCCTCGACGACTTCGAGCCGTACATGCAGACGTCCGAGGTCGCCGAGGTGTTCGGGACGATCCGCCCCGCGCTCGCAGAGCTCGTACGCGAGGCGCCGGAGGTCGACGCGTCTTTCCTCCATCAGGCCTTCCCGCCCGACGGGCAGGCGGCGTTCTACGGGCGACTCCTAGAGACGCTGGGCTTCGATGAGGGCTCGTACCGGCTCGACCCGACCGTGCACCCGTTCTGCACGTCGTTCTCGCGACGCGACGTGCGCATGACAACCCGGTTCGAGAGCGGCCTCGACGGGCTCTGGTCGACGCTGCACGAGTCCGGGCACGGACTGTACGCACACGGCATCGCGCCCGAGCTCGAGCGCACGCCACTCGCGGGTGCACCGTCGCTCGGCCTCAACGAGTCGCAGAGCCGTACCTGGGAGAACCTCGTCGGGCGCTCGCGCCCTTTCTGGCTGCACTGGTACGAGCCGCTGCAGGCGACGTTCCGGGAGCAGCTCGGCGACATCGACCTCGACGCGTTCCTCGCGGCCGTCAACAGGGCCGAGCCCGGCCTCATCCGCGTCGAGGCGGACGAGACGACGTACAGCCTCCACATCATCCTGCGCTTCGAGCTCGAGCAACGGCTGGTCGAGGGCTCGCTCGACCCCGCGGACCTACCGGAGGCGTGGAGTGCGGGCATGGCCGAGCTACTCGGGGTCGACGTGCCCGACGACGCACACGGCGTGCTCCAGGACATCCACTGGTCGCAGGGGGGGATCGGCTACTTCCCGACCTACGCGCTCGGCAACGTGATCTCGCTGCAGATCTGGGCCGCGGTGCAGGACGCGATCCCGGATCTCGACGCTCAGATGGAGGCCGGTGAGCTGCACGAGCTCGCCGGGTGGCTCCGTGACAACCTCTACTCCCTGGGAAGAAAGCTCACGCCGAAAGAGACGATCGAGCGACTGACGGGATCGCCGACGATCGACCCCGAGCCGTACCTCGCGTACCTGCGCGACAAGCTCGCGGCACTTCCCGCTGGTGCCTGAGACCCTGAAGCTCGTCGTCAACGGCGAGCCGCGCTCGCTGGAGGTGGAAGGTCGGACGCTCCTCGTTCACGCGCTTCGCGACGGGCTGGGCCTGACCGGCGCGCACATTGGCTGCGACACGAGCCAGTGCGGCGCGTGCACGGTGCTCCTCGACCTGCAGTGCGGCTTCTGCACCCCTGGCGTGATCCTCACTGCCGCCGACCTCCTTTCTCGCGAGAGCTCGCCTGGCGACGACGCGATCCGCCACGCGCTGCGGGGGAACCTGTGCCGCTGCACGGGCTACCAGGGCATCGTGGAGTCCGTACGGGCGGTGGGAGCGTCCTCGTGATCCCCGCTGCGACCCGGTACGAGCGCGCGTCCGACCTCGACCATGCGCTCGAGCTCCTGGCCGAGCCCGACGCGAAGGCGATCGCGGGCGGGCAGTCGCTCATCCCCGTGATGAAGCTTCGCATCGCGCGGCCCTCGGTCGTGGTCGACATCTCACGGCTCGAGTTCCGCGGTGTCGACGTACGAGGGGACGAGCTGCACATCGGCCCGCTCACGACCTGGGACGAGCTCCTCGACGTTCCAGAGTTCGGCCGACCAGCACTGGCGGCGATCCCGGAGTGCGCTCGAGGGATCGGCGACCTCCAGCTGCGAAACATGGGAACCATCGGTGGTGGCCTCGCCCACGCCGATCCCGCATCCGACATGCCCGCGGTCCTCCTGACGCTCGGCGCGGCGCTCGAGCTCCGCTCGCCGGACGGCGAGCGGACGGTTCCCGTCGCAGACTTCATCCTCGGCCCGTTCACGAGCACGCTCGCAGATCGGGAGCTCATCACCGACATAGCCGTTCCAACGCCTTTGCCTGGCTCCGGCTCTGCGTACGTCTCCGTCGAGCACCCTGCATCCGGCTTCGCGCTGGCCGGTGCCGCTGCGCTCGTCGGGCCTGACGGCGGCGCTCGAGTCGCCGTGACCGGAATCGCCGGAAGGCCATTCCTCCTCGCCGGTGACGATCACCGGACGGCGCTCGAGACGGCGGACGTTTTCGGTGACCGCTTCGCGTCGGCCGAGTACCGCCGCGAGCTCGCGTCCGTCGTCGTGCGTCGAGCCGTCGAGCGCGCCTCACAGCGCGCGAAGGAGGATTCGTGAGCGAGCCGTACATAGGCGTGTCGCGCCCCCGCGTCGACGCTCCCGACAAGGTGACGGGAGCGACCAGGTACGCAGCCGACGGCTACGTCCACGGGCTCCTGCATGCGCGCCTGGTCCTCTCGACGGAGGCCCACGCGCGCATTCGAGCAGTCCACCGGGAAGACGCGCTAGCCATGCCCGGCGTGGTCGCGGTCCTAGTCGCCGCAGACCTCCCGCTGGCGACGACCGGCACGGACCGAACGGCCGAGCCGCTGGCGCGCGAAGAGGTGGTGTTCGCCGGTCAGCCCGTGGCGATGGTCATCGGCGAGACCCAGGCTGCGGCAGAGGACGCCTCCGAGCTCGTCTTTGTCGAGCTCGACTCCCTGCAACCAGTCGTCGACCTCGAGGAGGCGATGCGACCGGGTGCCGCGCTCGCACGCCTGGTCGAGGAAGCCGAGGGCGGAGGAGACCTCGAGTCGATCCACGCAGGCGTCGACCACGGGCGAGCCGATGCCGACCAGGAGCAGCTGTCCGGAAACGTCCTCGATCGCGTCCACCGGACGAACGGCGACGCAGCAGCCGCGATCGACGCGAGCGACAGCGTCGTTTCCGGGACCTTCCGAACGCCGTGGGTGTACCAGGCGTACATCGAGCCACAGGTCTCGACGGCCTGGCTCGAACCGTCGGGAACGCTCGTCGTCTCCACGAGCACGCAGGGCTCGTTCGTTACCCGGAGCGAGCTCGCACGCGCGTTTGGCCTGTCGCTCGATCGAATCCGCGTCGTTGCCGAGCCGCTCGGGGGCGCGTTCGGCGGTAAGTTTGCGCTCGTCGAGCCGCTCGCCGCGGGCGCCGCCCTCGCCCTACGTCGGCCGGTACGCCTTGTGCTCACGCGCCGCGAGGACTTCCAGGCCACGAACCCCGCCTCGGCGCAGGTCACGCACCTCAGGGTCGGAGCACGAAAGGACGGCACCTTCACAGGGATCGAGGCTCGGATGCTCGTAGACCGCGGATCGAACGCCGGCTGGGGTGTCGAAGGGATCACCTCCTCGCTCGTCGCCGGCCCGTACCGCTGGCAGGCCCACGACGTCGTCGGATACGGAATCCAGACGAACCGGTTCACCTTCGGTGCCTACCGCGCTCCCGGAGCTCCGACTGCCGCGTTCGCGTTGGAATCGCTCCTCGACGAGCTGGCACAGGCGCTCGGGCTCGACCCGATCGAGCTCCGACTCAAGAACGCGGTCGTGGAAGGCGACATGGGGATCGGCGGCAATCCGTTCCCGACGATCGGCGCAGTCGAGGTCCTCGAGCAGGTTCGCGACCACCCGTTGTGGGCCGCTCGCTCGACGCTTCCCGACGACGAGGGCATCGGCGTCGCTGCAGGCTACTGGCCGGGCGGCAACGAGCCGGCGGCGGCCGTGTGCCGTGTCGACACGGACGGGACGATGACCGTCGTCACGTCCGCAGTCGACATGAGCGGTGTCGATTCGGGATTCGTCGTCATCGCCGCCGCCGCCTTCGGGCTGTCGCCGGACAAGGTCAGAGTGGTCCACGCGGACACGGCGACCGGGCCGTATGCCGGCGCGAGCGGAGGCTCGAAGGTCACGTACACGGTGGGCCGAGCGGTCGAGGGCGCCGCACGGGCTGCACGCGTGAAGGTGCTCGCCGCGGCGTCGCAAGAGCTCGAGATCGCCCCCGACGACCTCGAGGTCGTGGACGGCGTCGTCCGCGCCGTAGGCGCC
This sequence comes from Actinomycetota bacterium, assembly GCA_020029615.1. Classification (GTDB taxonomy): domain Bacteria; phylum Actinomycetota; class Thermoleophilia; order Gaiellales; family Gaiellaceae; genus GMQP-bins7. The sequence goes on along the minus strand of JAIBJO010000063.1, from coordinate 10,552 downwards.
CCCGGCCGCTCGATCACCGTCGAGGAGCTCGCGAAGAAGACACTCCGCTTCGGCGGGCGCTACGAACCGATCGAGGGCCACGGCGGATCGGCGCAGACGGTCGGCGCACCGTCCGTCGCCGCGCACCTGTCGCACGTCCGGGTCGACCGGGAGACAGGCGAGGTCGAGCTGCTCCGACATGTGGTCGCCCAGGACGTGGGGCGCGCTCTGAACCCGGCGCTGGTCGAGGGTCAGATGCGCGGTGGCGCGGTCCAGGGAATTGGCTGGGCGCTCTTCGAGCAGCTCGACCACGACGAGGACGGGCACCTCCTCACGGGCTCGTTTCTCGATTACGCGGTTCCCGTCGCGGAGCGCGTGCCGGAGATCGACACGCTCATCGTCGAGGTGCCCGCGCCGGACGGGCCGTTCGGCGCCAAGGGCATCGGCGAGGCCCCAGTGGTCGCCGCCGCTCCTGCGATCGCGAACGCCGTCGCCGCCGCGACCGGCGCGCGTCTCCACGAGCTTCCGATGACACCGGCGCGCGTCTGGAGAGCCCTTCGGTCGTGACTGCGCTTGAACGTGCACGAGCGGTGGTCGAGTCCTGGAACGAGGAGCTGCGCCGAGAGCTCCCAGAGGGAGCGTTCCTCTTCGACGTGCACGCTCACCTCGGCCACGACATCGACGGCATGGCCGGGACGTACGAAGAGCTCACCTCGATCCTCGATTGGTACGGCTTCGGCGGGGCGTTCGTGTTCTGCCTCGACGAGCATGACCGTGAGCCGGCGTTCAGGGCGCCGAACGACCGCACGCTCGCGCATGCCGAGCGCTCCGCCGGGAGGCTCGTTCCCTTCGTCCGTCTCGACCTCACGGCACAGCCGCTCGAGGAAGCACGGCGCTGCATCGATCGCGCAGCGCGGGGGATCAAGCTGCACCCGCGCGCGCAGGCGTTCGCACTCAGCGACGAACGCCTGCAACCCATCTTCGCGCTCGCGGTCGAACGGTCCGTGCCGATCCTGATTCACGGAGGTCGCGGGCTCCCACCAATCGCCGAGGACCTCGAAGCGCTGGTCAGGCGAAACGACGGTGTCCAGCTCATCGTCGCCCACGCGGGGATCGCGGACATGGCGGGTCTCGCAGGTCGCCTCGGCGGCATGCCGGGCGTCTTCTTCGACACATCGGTCTGGAGCGGGCTCGACCTCCTCGATCTCTATCGGCAGGTCGCACCGGAACAGGTGGTCTATGCGTCGGACTACCCGTACGGACGCCAGCCCAACTCACTGCTCGTCGCGGTCAGGACAGCCAAGCTCGCCGGCTTCGACGACAAGCAGCTTCGCCTGCTGCTCGGCGGCACCGCACGCCGGATGCTCGCCGGCGAGGAGCTCGAGCCGCTTTCGGCACCCCGAGGGCCGACGTCGCTCGTTCAGCCGCTGACGTTCGCGCGGATCCATCAGTACATCTCGATGGCGGTGCCGATGCTCTGGCTTCGACAACGCGACGCGATCGGCGCGCTCGGGCTGGCGGTGAACGCATCGCGCGAGCGGAGCAACGGTCACCCGGAGGCCTCCGAGCAGATCGAGGAGCTGTTGCTGACGGCTCAGGAGCTGTGGCGAGCGGGCGCAGATGTCGAGGACGACGACCGCATCACGGCTTTTCGAGCAGCCATCCAGCTCGTGAACCTCGCGGACATGGTCTCGCTCACGACGCGCGCGTAGGGGCGAGGCTCGCCTCGCCCTTTCTGAAGCAATCCACCGTGTGATCGTCGACCATGCCGACGGCCTGCATGAAGGCGTAGACCACCGTCGGCCCGACGAAGCGGAAGCCGCGCTGCTTGAGGTCCTTCGAGATCGCCTTCGAGAGCTCGGTCTCGGCCGGTAGCTCGGAGAGCGTGCGGAAGCGATTGACGATCGGGCGATCGTCGACGAAGCCCCAGAGGTACTCGGCGAGGCTGCCGAGCTCCACCTGCACCTCGAGAACACGTGTGGCGTTCACGACCGTGGACTCGACCTTGAGCCGGTTGCGCACGATCCCTGGATCCTGCAGCAGGCGCTCGATGTCCTGTGAGCCGAAGCGCGCAACGGCACCGGGGTCGAAGCCCGCGAACGCGCGCCGGTATCCGTCTCGCTTGCGCAGGATCGTCGACCACGAGAGGCCCGCTTGCGCACCTTCCAGCGTGAGCATCTCGAAGAGATGCCGATCGTCGTGCGAGGGAACACCCCACTCCTCGTCGTGGTAGGCGAGCATGGACGCATCTCCGCCGACCGTCCACTCGCAGCGCCGAGAGTCAGACATCGGTGGATAGGATCGCATGCCGTGCGCGCCGCCTTGTTTGCCCTCGCGATCCTCACGCTCGCCGTCGGCTGCGGCGGGGGCGACGAGGCGACGGGAACGAGCGCGCCCGGCGAGTGCGCAAGCGTCGACGCACCCGAGGCGCGTGATCCCGGCTCGCACGAAGCCCCGAGCGCCCCGCTCGACGACGGAAAGACCTACGCGCTCGAGTTCGAGACGAGCTGCGGCGCGTTCACCGTCGAGCTGGACACCGAGCTCGCGCCGAACGCCGCCGCGTCGCTCGTCGCGCTCACACGGGAGGGCTACTTCGACGACACGACCTTCCATCGAGTCGTGCCCAACTTCGTGATCCAGGGCGGTGACCCGTTGCAGACCGGCACAGGCGGGCCCGGTTACTCCACCGTGGACACACCGCCGTCCGACGCCGACTACACGCGGGGAACAGTGGCGATGGCCAAGTCTCAGCTCGAGCCGCCGGGAACTGCCGGCAGCCAGTTCTTCGTCGTCACAACCGAGTCGGCGCCGCTCACACCTGACTATGCGATCGTCGGCAAGGTCACCGCCGGGGACGACACGATCGACCGCATCGCCGCACTCGGAGTGACCGACGGCCCGCCCTCGCAGCCGGTCGTGATCTCGGGCGTCACCGTCAGCGAAAGCTGATGGGGCGAACGGCCGCGATCGTGCTCGCCGCCGGCGAGGCGACGCGGTTCGGCAGCCCCAAGCAGAACCTCCTCCTCCCGCGCGTCCTCGAACGGCTCCGCCAGACGTCCGTCGACGAGATCGTCGTCGTCGAAGGAGCTCATGCGATCGAGATCACACGTGACACAGTGTCACAAGGCCCGATCGTCGTACGTTGTGGCGACTGGGCGCGAGGCCCGGGCGCGTCGCTGCGCTGCGGTCTTCGCGCTCTCGGGCCCGAGGTGGAGGCCGCGGTCGTCGTCCTCGCCGACGGCCCGAATCTCTCGCCGCTCGCGGTCGAGCGCGTGCTCGGCGACTGGCGAACAGGCGGCGGAGTCGCTGCGGCGTCCTACGCTGGCGACCGCGGCCACCCACTCGTTCTCGGACGAGCCGACTGGGCCGACATCCCTGACGAGGGGCTTCGCGATCGACCGGTTCGGCTCGTCCGGTGCGACGACCTCGAAACGCCGGGCGACGTCGACACCGAGGCCGACCTCGAGCCTTTCTAGGCCGTCGCGTCGAGCCCGCGTAACTCGTCGAGCTTCGACATGAGCCCGGGCGGCATTCGCTCGACCGCGCTCGTCTTCACGTACTTGCGCAGGCTCTCCTCGAACCGATAGCGCCGGGAGCAGTAGTCGCACCCGGAGAGGTGAGTTTCTGCCTCGCGCCACTCCGCGTCGGTGAGCGTTCGATCCAGGAAGTCCTGGAGCAGCTCCTCGCAACGGTCACACGGTTCGCGCGTCACGTCACCGCCTCCTCGGCGAGGTGCTGCTTCAGCGCCCGGCGCCCACGGTGGAGGCGCGACATCACCGTTCCGATCGGGATGTCGAGGATCTGCGCGGCGTCCGCGTACGTGAAGTCGCCGATGTCCACGAGGACCACGACATCGCGAAACTGGGGCGGGATCTCCGAGAGCGCATTGACGACTGAGTCCTGCGAAAGGCGCTCGACGACCTCGTCGGTCTCGAGCACCTCCTCGCCTCCGGCCGATGCGAGCTTGTTCGCGAGGTAGTAGTCCGTCTCCTCCAAGGGCTGCGTCGACGGCGTGCGCTGGATCTTGCGGCCGCGATCGACGTTCAGGTTCGTGAGGATGCGCAGGAGCCAGGCACGCATGTTCGTCCCGGGCGTGTAGGAGCTCCAGCTCCGGAATGCCCTCGCGTACGTCTCTTGCACCAGATCCTCTGCCTCCTCACGCGAACCGACGAGTCGCCTCGCAACGCGATAGACCTGGTCAGCGAGCGAGAGCGCTTCCTCCTCGAAGCGTGCCCGATCACGTGCCTGGGTCGCGATGCGGCGCGCTTCGGTGTCCGGCGTCGGCTCGCTCACACGGCCTACCGTACCCATGCTTTACAGGAGCCTGCAACGAGGCCTAGGAGCAGGCTATTCCCGCTCGAGAGCTGCCTGCGGAAAGCCCGAGCGAGTCAGGGCGGCGACGATCTCGTCGCGCGACGTCTTCTCGTCGTCCCAGGAGAGAGTGACGTCGCCCAGCAGATTCGCATGCGCGTACTCGAGGCCGTCGTGCCCGCGGAGCGCGCCGGCGAGCCTGCCGACGCAGCGCTCGCACCGGACTCCGCTCACCGTGATCGTGTCGGAGACGACTGCCACGGCGCCATTCTACGGACGGGCTACGTCGCCCTCTTGACGCCGTGTACCGGCCTGCCGGCCGCCTCCCAGGCGTAGTAGGACGCGCTGGGGCCGAAGGTCGTCTCGTAGCCGACCACGCGAGGGTTGCGACCGACCTCGAGCGCCCGCTGCGCGTGCCAGAGCAGGTTCGGGTCGTCTCGCTCCTCCCACACGAGGACGAGGTGCGCGGCGGTCATGAACTCGGCCACGAACAAGCACCCTTCCGCGGGACACGGGAAGGGGTCGGTCCGAACACAGAACCAGCCGCTGTGGTCAGCGGTGCCCCCGTCCTCCCACAGCTCCTCGTCTTCCTCGAGGCCGACGTCCGAGAGCACCGCACCACCAGGGCGAAGCTCCGACTCCATCGGGGCACAATAGCCACGTGTCAACCCCGTCGGAACCCGACGTCGCGATCGTTCTCTCGGGCGGCGGCATCAACGGTGTGCTCCTCGAGCTCGGGTTCCTCAAGCGCCTCCACGAAGATCCGCTCTGGTCGCGCGTCGGTTGGATCTACGGGACCTCGGCAGGAGCGCTGGCCGGAACGATGGCGGCGCTCGAACGACTCGACGATCTCGAGGAGTTCCTCCTCCATCTCCAGCCTGAAGATGCGTTCAGGCCTCGCCCGGTCTGGAGGCTCCCCGGTGGACCGCACGACTACACGCTTCCCGCGACCATCGCAGGGCGTATCGGCGAGCCGCGCGAGCTGGGCACCGCGCTCGCCGCAGCCGCGATCGAGCTGGTCGTCTTCGCCACGGATGTGAGCGACCATCCCGACGCGGACGAGACGCGCGACTTCGAGCTCGAGTACGGCTCCCACTCGACGAAGCCCGAGGCCATGGGGCGAGCGATCCTCGCGTCGGCGGCGATCAGTGGGCTCGTGCTCCCGGTGTCGGTGGACGGCGTCATCGCGACCGACGGTGGCTGGGTGCGCAACTTCCCGTTCGAGCACGCATATCGCAATCCGGAGGTCGGAGCGATCGCTGCGTTTCGGTACGTCCCGAGCTATCGGACCACCGACCTCACGTACCTCACGCGTGCGCGCGAGCGGCTCGAACGCTTCCGCGCTGTCCCACCTGTGCGCGCGCTTCTCGCAGAGATCCGCCTGGCGCAGGAGCGCGCCGAACGGGGTGAGCCAGCGCACTACGGCGAGATGATCGTGCGCCTCATGCGAGTCGCATTCGCGCGAAACGCCGTACTCGAGGAGCGCCTCGCCGACGAGCGCGAGACATCGGTCGTCGAGCTGAGTCGGCTTCGCGAGGACGTCGTCGCGGCTGCGGTCGCGGCGGCTCCTCCGTGGCGACGACGTCGCCTTGGCGCACAGCTCGAACAACGCTTCGCGTCGGCTCGCTTTCCGTTCCGCCATGACCGCCACCTACCGTCGTTGATCGTTCGCGGCGCAGCCGACGACATCGGGCTCGACCCGACGTTTCGATCCGGTCGCTGGCCCGAGGAGATCAAACGCTCACTGATCGAACGCGGGTATCGGCTCACGGACGACGCGCTCGCCAACAGCGACACGGCCCTCATGGGGCCGTGAGCTGAAGAGGTCGGCAGGGGTCCGGGCAGGCGGTCGGACCCCTTGCCGAGGTTAGGTTCAGGCCCCGGCTCACCGGGGCCTGAATGTGCGACTAGCCCTGGGGGGAGGCGGGCTGCCGCCCGAGCGTGACGGTCACGCTCGTCTTCTTCGCGTCGCGATAGATCGTGAGTGAGACCTTGTCGCCGGGCTTGCGGCCGGCGATCGCGTCGCGGAGCTGATCGATCGAGGAGATCTTCTTGCCTTCGAAGGACACGATGATGTCGCCGCCGAGGACGTACGTCTCTCCGGCGACGACGACCTGCGTCTCGCCACCCTTGAGTCCAGCCTTCCCGGCGCCACTTTCGCTCGTGACCGACTCGACGAGGACGCCTTCGTGGACCGGCAGGTTGTAGGTGTCGGCCACGTGCGTGCTGACGGCCTGTCCCGTGATCCCAAGGTAGGCATGGTCGACACGGCCGGTGCGCAGGATCTGAGCGACGACGTCCTTCACAGTGTTGGAGGGCACCGAGAACCCGATCCCGACGTTCCCCGATCCGGCGCCACCGGTCTCGATCTGCGTGTTGACGCCGATGACCTGGCCACGGGAGTTGATGAGCGGGCCACCCGAGTTGCCATGGTTGATCGGTGCGTCCGTCTGGATGACGTGGTCGATCGTGTACCGGTTGGGAGCCGTGATCAGGCGCTGGAGTGCGCTCACGATTCCGGAGGTGACCGTGCGATCGAGACCGAACGGATTGCCGATCGCGACCACCGGGTCGCCGACTTCGACCTTGTCCGAGTCGCCGAGCGCGAGCGGCGTCAACGCGGCCGCGCTCGTGTCGACCCGAAGCACTGCGAGGTCGGTCGACGGATCACTTCCGACGAGCTGCGCTTCGACGGTGTCGCGGTTCGAGAAGCTCACTCGGATCTCGTCGGCCCCTTCGATGACGTGGTAGTTCGTGACGATATGGCCGGCCTTGTCCACGACGAACCCCGAGCCGAGGGCCTGCTGTGGTGTCGCACCGCCGATGTTCCCGCTCGTCGACGTGATCTGGACGACGCCAGAGGAGGCACGCTCGTAGATCTCGTTGACGCTCATCGCGTCGCCCGCCGCGGCGAGCGGTGGGTTCGGCGACGACACGGTCTCGGTGATCACCGTGGTGTCACCCTCGAGACCACCGAGGAAAGCGACCGCCCCTACGGCGACGATGCCACCGACGACAGCGGTGGCGAGGAGGGCGGCGAACGAGCGTAGAGAGCGTGTGCCGGACATGCCGCTCCGTTATAGACAGCTGGGCGTGAACCCCGGGTTAGCGGTGGTTAAGGAGCAGTTGCGGAAACGCTCAGCCCGCGAGCACGCCGGTCACGAACATCGTCGCGACGCCGGCGAGGAACCCGACCACGGCGTAGCCGGAGCGAAGCCCGCCCGGTGCGTGGCGCGCGACGTACCGGCCCACCTCGACCACGACCTGAAACGCGGCACCCGCGGCGATCGCGAAGAAGAGCGCGGCGAGGATGTCGTTCGACGTGTATCCCCCGATCCACGCCCCGAGGATCGTCGGCGCGCCTGCCATGAGGGCGAGGCCCGCCAACGTGAGGATCGTCACGCGCGTCTTCGCGACCGGCGTCGCGATGCCGAGGCCCTCGGTCACGTTGTGGATCATGAAGCCGACGATGAGAAAGGTGCCGAGCTGCAACTCGCCGAGCGCAAACGACGCTCCGATCGCGAGGCCCTCGCCGAGGTTGTGCAGGCCGATCCCGACGGCCACGAGAAGAGCGAGCGCGAGCCCTGTCGCGGCCGCGCCGCCGGTGAGCCGCCCTGCGAGCGCGGTCATACCGAGAAAGCTGATCGCGACCCCGAGCAGGACGAGACCGGTGCCTCCGAGCGCCGACGGGAGCGCGGCCTGGAGCTCGAACGACTCGCTCAGCGCTTCGACTCCGAGGAAGCTGAGGAGCCCGGCCGTGAACGCCATGAACGCAGCCAGCCACGCCGGGCCCGCATGCCGAAGCGCAGGGAGCCACAGGAGTCCGAGTGCGACGGGGAGCACACCGACCAGCGCTCCTATCAGCGCATATCCGACGAAGCCCTGGACCGAGGGCTGCGGCGTCTCGACCGCAGCCGGGATCTCCTTCACGGTCTGGATTCCGGTCGAGCTCGTCACGCCGACCGTGATGGGGTCGTCCGGGACCCAGTCGTACGGTACGACGATCGTGCTCGACCGCAGCCGGCCGAGCGTCGTCGCCCCGTCCACGCTGAACGGCACGATCGCGTCGTCGACGTTGACGTTCGCGATCGTGAGATCGTCCGGTTGGGGGTTTCGGACCGTGATCCGGATCTCGCCGGGTGAGAACTCGACTCGCCTGATGTCGAACTCGTCGGCGGGCGGAGGGTTCGAGCCGACGAGATCGACGAGCGACGCGCTCGAGGTCACGACGACGCCGACGGCGAGCGCGAGCAGCAGCACCGGCACGACGGCCCAGAGACGCCAGCCGGCGCGGGCGCGAGTCGTTGCGGATCCGGCTTCCATCTCGCGCTAGTCGATCACGTCGAAGAAGCCCATCCAGCCGAGCTCGGCGAACTCGGACTGATGCGCATGGAACATGTGCAGGCCGGTTCCCGCGAACTGGACCTCGAGGACGCCGCGCTGGCCCTGGCACTGCATGACGGTATCCGTGTACTCCCAGCTGTCCCCCGTGCCCGTCGGCTGGTAGCGGAAGAAGTCGGCGTGGAGGTGGAAGGAGTTGATCAGATCGAACTCGGTGAGGTTCGCAAGGTAGACGCGGACGAGCTCGGATCGTTTGACCTCGATCGGATAACGGGCGTAATAGAACGAGCGCCCGTTGACGGTGTAGAAGTTGTTCTCGCCGTCGCCGTCGGTGTCGAAGCCGTTCATCACCATGACGAGCTCCTTGGCCGGAGGCCGCGGCTCCTTCGGGTCGATGATGAAAGCGCCGTACAGGCCCTTGTGTATGTGCTTCTTCAGGGGCGTCGCGTGGCAGTGGTAGAGGTGGAAGCCGGCGGGTCGCGCCTCGAACTCGTACGTGAACTCGTCGCCCGTCTCGACGATCTCGAAGACGCCGTCCATGTCGGACGGGTGAATCCCGTGGAAGTGGATCGTGTGCGGGTGCCCGCCCCCGTTCACGAACCGCACGCGCAGGGTGTCACCCTCGGTTGCGCGAATGACAGGCCCGGGCGCGGTCCCGTTGTAGACCCAGGCGGGAAAGAACACGCCGGGCGCGACCTCGAGCTCGGTGTCGGTGGCGGTGAGCGTGAACTCGCGAACGCGGCCGGGCCGGAACGGGAGCGCGGGCGGCGGGTACAGAAGCGTGTCGAGGTCGTTCGGGCCCCCGACCGCGGGCGCAGCCTCCCCGACCATGGCGGCATGGCCCATCGCGCCGTCGAGGTGACTAGCCGGCGTACGGGTCGCGCCATGGCTCGAGTGGTCGTGCCCTCCCGTCTGCGCCTGAGCGTCGAGCGTGATCTTCCCCACGAGCGGAGCAGCCGCGAGGGGAGCGGCAGCTGCAAGCAACTTGCCGCGTGTGAGTCGTCTTTTAGTCATGACTAATTCCGACTCGGAGTGTAACCTAAGTCAGCCGAGATGAGCACCCAGGCCGCAGATCTCACGGTCGCCGTTCAGGACTACCTGAAGGCGATCTACGTCCTCGAGTCCGCCGGTGAGCGCGTGACGACGTCGGCGCTGGCTGCCCGGATGGGTGTCAGCGCCCCCTCGGCGACCGCCATGACGAAGCGCCTGGACGAGCTCGGGCTCGTCGAGAGGGCGCCGTACCGAGGCGTCTCGCTGACGGAGCAGGGACGGCGCGGCGCGCTCGAGGTTCTCCGTCACCATCGCCTGCTCGAGCGCTACCTGGTCGACCGGCTCGGGCTCGCGCTCGACGAGGTGCACGCCGAGGCCGAGCTGCTCGAGCACGCGCTCTCCGAGGAGCTCGAGGCGAAGATCGACGAGGAGCTCGGGTTCCCCACACACGACCCCCACGGCGACCCCATCCCGGACCGAGAGCTCCGCGTCACGCACGGGCGCGAGCAGACGCTCGTCGACTTCGAGTCGGGCGCACGAACGACGATCACGCGCGTCCCCGACGGCGACCCGGAGCTTCTCCGCTACCTCGGCGAGCTCGGGCTCGTGCCCGGATCGGGCGCCGAGCTCGTCTCGTTCGCACCGTTCGGTGGGCCAGTCACGATTCGCACGAACACGGGCGATCATGCGATCTCGCGCGAGCTCGCGGACCGTATCGCCGTCGGCGACCTGGTTTAGGTCAGGCCAGCTCGAGCGCGACGACCTTGACGTCCTGGCCGCGGTCCGCACCGAGCGCCTCGTCGACCTTCCGCTCGAGCTCTCCCGACGCCAGCAGCTCCTCGGTGATGTCGGCGCCGCCGATGAGCTCGCCCTTGACGAAGACCTGGGGGATCGTCGGCCAGCCCGAGATCGCCGAGAGCTCCTGGCGGAT
>JAIBJO010000062.1 GCA_020029615.1 Actinomycetota bacterium | reverse complement strand
CATTCTGGACGAGGGGCAGCTCGGCACGCATGCGGCTGTGCAGACGGAGCTGCAGCGTGCGCTCGTCGGTGAGGTCCGCAACCTCGCCGCCGGCGCCCGTCAGCCGGCGTCTCGCTATGGCTACCGCGTCCTGACGAGTGCGATGGACGGCTACAGCTTTTGACCGCATTCGAAGACCGGCTCCTCGAGGCGATGGAGCACGGTGAGGCTCCCGCGGCCTTCCTCGGACTGATCGTCAACGTCGGCGAGCTTCCGTTCGTCCAGCTCGTCGCAGCCACGCCCGAGGCATCGGCCCGAGCTCCGCGAGTACCTCCTCCTTCCGAGCACGCGGCGGGCGATCACGGACGCCCTCTTCGACCTCTTCGACGAGCTCGAGGCCGTCTGAGTGCCCAATCAGTGCCCAAACGTCTCGAATCAGCTCCGCTCGACGGAGCGGGGGAGGCGGCGGAAGCTAGGCGCAAAGCCACATCCCGCCACCTCCCTACACGCCCCACCACTCCGCTAAGTAATCGGTTGGCCCCTGGTTCGAGTCCAGGCGGGCCCACTAGGAACCATGCGGGGTTAGCGCCTCACAGACGAGGTGCAGGCCTGCCGATGGGCAACGAAATGGGCGACGCTGAGAAAAGAAGTGTCCGGTCAGCGGTACACTAGAAGCCACCACCCATAGCTCCTCCTCCGTCGTGACCCTGAGTCCTGAGCCATTGCGCCAGGACGAGCGGAAAAGAGAGGCTATGTCCTCACCTTTCGTCACTGTTCGCTACCCCGACGGAGCCTGGGAGCTTGCTCTCAGCGAGAAGGTTCCGAAGGTCGGAGACACCCTCAGGCGGAGCGGTGGAAAATGGGTCGTCGCCAAGGCCGTCGAGGACAGAAGCGGGCATGTGATCGTGACCTGGCGGCCTGCTCCGAAGCCGGCTGACTAGAGCTACTCGCCCCATGGGCCGGGCTGCGCCTACGCTGAAACAACGACGCGATTCTGAGAACCGAAGGTAGACTTTGACGGTGGCGAAGACGAGCAGGGAGCGAGACCACCAGGCGCGCCAGGCGAAGCTCGAGCACGTGCGCGAGCAGGTCGCGTCGGGGCAGCTGGTGATTCGTGAGATGACGGACGCGGAGCGGGTGAGATGGGCAAAGCAGCGCGCCCTCTCCGATGCTGGTTCCACCCCGGACGAGCGTGCCCGCCGCGCGGCCGCCATTGAACAACGGCGGAAACGAGAGCTGCGCTTCGCCTAGATGGTTGATGCCACGGCTCCCGCCGTGGCGATAGGGACCAAGGCGAGCAGGTCGAAGTCGGCGGTGTCTCTGACACCGTCGACCAGGAGGCCACGATGGACGCCGACCTCGACCTGCTCTTGATCAGTGTCTACTGCACGGCCGACGACCTGTTGCCCACCCGAGCGCACAACGCGCGGCGAAAGCTGACCGATGCCGAGGTCGTCACTCTCTGCGTCGCCCAGGTCCACCGGTACGGATCTGTGGGCCTGTTTCGGCTGGACCGGCACACCAGGAGCAGACGCAGAGGCCAAATACGATCAGCTGAAGAGCACCTGTTTCGCGGACGGCGGGAATCTCACCGTGAGTCCCGGAACATCTCACCCTGGTCCGTATGACTCGCGTTGTATCTTGATCCCTTGAGCCACACGTCCGCCCTCGAACGCGCGCCTCGTCAATCCGCAGATAGCTCAGCCGAACGAAAACACGGCTGAGAAGTCGGAAGGGCACGTCCTGCACGGTCATCGCGTCGCCCGGGCGATCGAGCAGCGACTTGCTTGATGCGAATGGCTAACCAAGAGGTGCGGTGGCTCGTCCGTGAAGGAAGACATGTGCGGGATGCGGCACTGGATCACTCGTAGGCGGCGCGTCGCGGTCTTCATGGCGGCATTGCTGATCGTCGTTTTCGCGGTCGGCTCTGCCGGCCGCGCCCATCGTGGCGAGCCCGTTCGGGCGAACGCTCCGCCGACGCGTGCGCAGCTCGTCGCCTCGCTACCGCGTTCCGTGTCGATCGCCCGTATACGCCAGCATCTTGTCGCGCTGGAGCGAATCGCGGGCCGTCACGGGGGGACGCGGGTCGCAGGAAGTCCGGGTTATGCGGCCTCCGTTGTGTATGTCCAGCAAGCGCTCGCTCGCGCCGGCTACCGCCCGAGAGTCGCACCGTTCCCGTTCGTCGAGTACGAGGAGTTGGTCGAGCGCGGGCTTGAAGTCACTCCTGTGCGTCGCGGGATCGAGCTGGAGGCGATCGACTACTCGCCTTCGACCCCTCCCGGGGGGATCCAGGCGAGGATCGTCTCGAGTAGCGGCAACGGTTGCTCGGCAGGCGACTTCGCCCAGGCCAGAGGCCGAATTGCGCTCGCCGAGCGCGGTACCTGCTTCATCGCGGAGAAGGCGCGGAACGCGCAGGCTGCCGGAGCGCTCGCGTTGCTCGTGTTTGCGACGCAGCCCGGGCCGATCAACGCCACGCTCGGCGATCCGGACGCGTCCGAGATACCCGTCGCGGCGGTCGAGCAGTCGGTCGGGCGCTCTCTCTCGGCGGCACTCGACGCAGTCGTCCGGATCGAGATAGTCACGAGGAAGCGGCGCACGTCTTCGCAGAACGTCGTCGCAGACACGCAGGAGCAACGCGGTCGCGTGCTGCTCGTCGGAGCGCACCTCGACTCCGTTCTCCTCGGTCCTGGCATCAACGACAACGGGACCGGCGTTGCCGCCTTGCTCGAGATCGCACGCGTCGTCAAGAAGCGGGGACCCCAGATGGCCGTCCGCTTCGCGTTCTGGGGCTCCGAGGAGTTCGGCCTGTTCGGCTCGCGGGCCTACGCCGACTCGGTCCCCCGACAGGAACTCGTCGCGTACTTGAACTTCGACATGCTCGGATCGCGCGAGCACGTGCGGGCCGTCTACGAGGGCCCCTACGCCGCCCTTTTCCACGGCTACTTTCGACGGCGAGGCCTCGCCACCGAGCGGATCGACCTGACGGGGCGCTCGGACAACCACTCCTTCGAGCAGATCGGCGTTCCGACGGGTGGCCTCTTCGCCGGCGGCGACGCCTGCTACCACCTCGCCTGTGATCGGGTAGGCGCAGTCGACTTCCGGATCCTGGAACAGCTCGCTGCCGGCGCGGCCTTCGGGGTCGCGTCGCTCGCGCCCCACCGATAGGACCCCGAGATCGACGGTCAGACTTGCGGTTGGCCCTTCACCAGATCGTGCAGCTCGTAGTACGACTCCCTGGTGGGGGGAGCGAACGTGTCCGGCCGTGGGAGAGACTCCGGGCCGTCTCCTGCGGTCGCCATGACGCTCCATGCGGTGCCCAGTCTTCTACGAGTTCGAATCGATGCGCCGTCGGAGCTAACCCCGGTGAGGTGCGCGTCGTCTCAGTTAGCGATCAGGCCGGACGCGACGGAACAGGAGGGGCGGGTGTGGCGACCCTGGGGGTAGGCCGTAGCCTCACACCGCGTAGCAAGAGTCCGCCGCGTCCGACCTGACGGCCAGACCATAACGTGACCTCGCGCACAAGGTCGCAGTAGCACCACCGTCGGCTGCCTCGCAGCCGGGGCGGCCAGTGCGAGTGAGCTGTCAGTGGGCGTGCTGTACACGTTCTTCGACCGCCGGCGAACCTCCGCCGTCCCGAGACTTGGAACTGCGCGCGGCGGAGTGGAACAATGGAAGACGGTCGCGCGTTCGGACGTCTCGTAGAACAGGGTGACTCGAGCGCGAGTAAGGTCTCGCGCGCCCGAACCTGGGGCTCGGCCCCAAGAAGGAGGCAGCACATGACTCTGACAATCAACGACACGGCACCCGACTTCACGGCCGAGTCGACGGAAGGCACGATCAGCTTCCACGACTGGATCGGCGACTCGTGGGCGGTGCTCTTCTCGCACCCGAAGGACTTCACTCCGGTGTGCACGACGGAGCTCGGGTACATGGCGAAGGCCAAGCCCGAGTTCGACCGGCGCAACGTGAAGATCGCCGGCCTCTCCGTAGACTCGACCGGCGACCACGAGGGGTGGGCCCGCGACATCGAGGAGACCCAGGGAACCGCGCCCAACTACCCGATCATCGCGGACGCCGACTTCGCCGTCTCGAAGCTCTACGGGATGCTGCCAGCCGAGATCGGAGGGGAAGCGGCAGACCGGACCGCCACCGACAACCAGACCGTACGGAACGTGTTCGTCATCGGGCCCGACAAGAAGGTGAAGCTCGTGCTCGTGTACCCGATGACGACGGGGCGGAACTTCGACGAGGTGCTGCGTGTGATCGACTCGCTGCAGCTGACCGCGAAGTACCGCGTCTCGACGCCCGTGAACTGGCGGCAGGGCGAGGACGTGATCATCGCCGGCTCGGTGTCGAACGACGAGGCGAAGGAGATCTGGCCGGACGGCTGGGAGTCGCCGAAGCCGTACATCCGGATCGTCCCACAGCCGGACATGACGCTGGCCGAGGTCTGACGGGCCAGCTTCGAATCAGAGCTGAAGTGCCGGAGAGCCCCGCTCAGCGGGGCTCTCCTCGGTAGAGCGGGCGTTCGTCGCGGGCGCAGCCTCCTCGCTCGGTTAGGCTCAGGCACGAA
This sequence comes from Actinomycetota bacterium, assembly GCA_020029615.1. Classification (GTDB taxonomy): domain Bacteria; phylum Actinomycetota; class Thermoleophilia; order Gaiellales; family Gaiellaceae; genus GMQP-bins7. Next base: position 15,709 of record JAIBJO010000062.1, on the reverse strand, counting down.
TGTCCGAAGCCGTTCTCACGTCTGCGCCCGCGGCTCCCGAAAGCCCGCGTCGGCGCATCGCGCGTATCGCCGGCTGGGTCGTCGGCACGATCGTCGTCGTCGGAGCGCTCGAGCTCGCGGGAATCGACGTCCTCGGGTGGTTCGCCGACCTGTGGGACGCGGTCACCGAGATCTCGCTCGGGTACGTCATCCTCGGGTGCCTCTTCCAGGGTGCGCAGACGACGCTGACCGCGCTCGGGTGGTACGGGATCCTGCGCTACGCGTACCCGGGCGGTGTGACGTACATGGAGGTTCTCGCGTCGTATGCGGCCGGGGTCGCGCTCAACAACTACGTCCCGGCGAACCTCGGCACCTTCGTGACGCTCCTGATGTTCGTGGCCGTCGTACGAGGAGCGACCTTCCCCGGAGTCATCGCCGGGTACATGGTGCAGAAGATCTTCTACCTGGTCATCGGCACGCTCATCTACCTGTATCTCTTCAGCGCCGTCGCCGGCTCGTTCGACTTCCAGTTCGGAAACGAATGGGACGCGATCTCGAGCCACGTCGGTCTCACGCTGGCTCTGATCGGCGGCGGGATCGTTCTGGCCACGCTGCTCCTGCGGATCTTCTGGCGGTGGGTCAAGGCGATGTGGGAGAAGGCGAAGGAAGGTGCCGCGATCCTCGGTGACCTGCGTGCGTACGTCATGTGGGTGCTTCTTCCCGAGATGGGCGGGTACGCAGCCAAGGTCGGCGTGATCATCGTCTTCCTCGCCGCGTACGGGATCCCGGTGACGTTCGGCTCGGTCATGAGCGTGCTCGGCTCGAACCAGCTTGCGAACCTGGTCTCGTTCACGCCGGGTGGGGTGGGCGTCAACCAGGCCTTCAACACGTTCGCACTCGACAGCTACACGTCCTCGGAGACCGCGACGGCCTACTCGCTCGGCCAGCAGCTGATCACGACAGCGTTCAACTCCGCGTTCGCGATCGTGCTCCTCTGCATCGTCTTCGGGTGGAGCGGCGGCTCGAAGCTCGTCAAGGACTCCTATGGCGAAGCGAAGGAAAAGAAAGCCGAGATGAGCGAGCAGCGCCACGAGAAGCGGGCGGCAAAGCGGGACGCGCGCGAGGAAAGCGGCCGCCGGGGGCTCATGCGCGCCTTTCGCCGCTCAGAGGACGCGTCGTCGGAAGAGAACGTGGAGTAAGCAAGGGGCCCGGGTGGGCGGGCCCCTCACTGGAGCGGCGCACGTCGGAGTCAGGCGGATTCGCCCGCGGGGAGACGAGTTGCGCCGTACGTATATCTGTGCCACAGGCGTGGACGGATGCGAAGTTGTCCAGGTGATTTCCACATCCGGAAAGTCGCAATTTGGAGCAAGTGCGTCGTCGCTATCCACAGGGCTTCTGGAAGGCGCCCGTGGTTAGACTGGGCCCATGGCCGACTACGGAACCCTGAGAGTCAAGACCGGTCTTGCCGAGATGCTCAAGGGCGGCGTCATCATGGACGTCGTCGACGCCGAACAGGCGCAGATCGCCGAGGACGCCGGCGCATGCGCCGTCATGGCGCTCGAGCGCGTTCCGGCCGACATCCGTGCGGAGGGTGGCGTGGCGCGGATGAGCGATCCGCAGCGGATCAAAGAGATTCAGGCAACTGTCTCCATCCCGGTCATGGCGAAGTGCCGGATCGGGCACTTCGTCGAGGCGCAGATCCTGCAGGAGCTCGAGATCGACTACATCGACGAATCGGAGGTGCTCACGCCCGCCGACGTCGAGCACCACGTCGACAAGTGGGGATTCACGGTTCCTTTCGTGTGCGGGGCGACGAATCTCGGGGAGGCGCTGCGCAGGATCTCCGAGGGCGCCGCGATGATCAGGACGAAGGGCGAGGCCGGCACAGGCGACATCGTGAACGCCGTAACGCACATGCGGGCGGTGTTCGGGTCCATCCGGGCCCTGCAGACGTTGCGTGACGACGAGCTCTACGCGGCGGCGAAGGAGCACCGGGCGCCGTACGAGCTCGTGCGCTGGGTCGCTGAGGCGGGGCGCCTTCCGGTCGTGACGTTCACGGCGGGGGGCATCGCGACCCCGGCGGACGCGTCGCTCTGCATGCAGCTGGGTGCGGACGGGGTGTTCGTCGGCTCGGGCATCTTCAAGTCGGGCCGCGATCTTCTCGTTGACCGGGACGGCTGGATCGAAGACGTCTCACGTCGTGCCCGTGCCATCGTCGAGGCGACGACACACTTCGACGACCCGAAGGTCCTGGCCGACGTCTCGACGGGGCTCGGGCAGCCGATGGTCGGCATCTCCGCGAGCTCGCTCCCCGAAGACGAGCGGCTCGAAGTCCGCGGCTGGTAGGCGCTTTCCCTGCCGGGAAAGCGCCGAATTGCTGCAGGACGCGAAATCTAGACTGTGGTGGCTATGCACAGGCCGCTCAGAATTGGCGTTCTGGCTCTGCAGGGGGCGTTTCGCGAGCACGCGGTCGCGCTTCGACGTCTCGGCGCAGAGGTGACCGAGGTTCGACTGCCGGGCGACCTCGAGGGGCTCGACGGGCTCGTGATCCCGGGCGGCGAGTCGACGACGATCATGCACCTGGCGCAGCTGTACGGGCTCGACGAGGCAATACGCGGGTATCAGGGCCCGATCCTCGGAACCTGCGCGGGAATGATCGTGCTCGACCGGAAGCACCTCGGGCTGGCCGACCTCAACGTCGACCGCAACGCATTCGGCCGTCAGGTCAAGAGCTTCGAGGCAGATGTCGCGCTCGCCGGAGACGACCGGCCTCTACGGGGGGTCTTCATTCGCGCGCCGAGGATCCGAGGTCTCGGCGACGACGTCGAGGTGCTCGGCGTGCTCGCCGGCGAGCCGGTCCTCGTTCGCGACGGACGGCTTCTGCTCGCGTCGTTCCATCCCGAGCTGACCGACGACCCCCGTGTGCACGAGCGGTTCCTCGCGATGATCGAGGAGGCAGCGCATGTCCGGGCATAGCAAGTGGAGCTCGATCAAGCACAAGAAAGGCGCCGCCGATGCGAAGCGCGGGCAGCTTTTCTCCAAGCTCTCCCGCGCGATCCTCGTCGCGGCGAAGGAAGGCGGTCCCGACCCGGCGGGGAACCTCGCTCTGCAGAACGCGATCGAGAAGGCGCGCTCGTACTCGATGCCCAAGGACAACATCGAGCGGGCGATCGCCAAGGGGTCCGGCGCGGACGCGGAGGGGTCGAGCTTCGAGACGGTCGTGTACGAGGGGTACGGGCCGGAGGGCGTCGCAGTGCTCGTCGAGGCGCTCACGGACAACCGTAATCGCACGGCGTCCGAAGTCCGGCATCTCTTCGCGAAGTACGGCGGGAACCTGGGAACGACGGGGGCCGTGGCCTGGCAGTTCGAGCGGAAAGGCGTCGTCCTGCTGTCCACCGCCGACGTGGACGAGGACGACCTCGTGCTCGCCGTGGCGGAAGCGGGGGCCGACGACGTCGAGCTCGACGGGTCGAGCTTCGTCGTCACGAGTGCACCCGAGTCGTTGTCCGCCGTCCGCGCCGCGGTCGAGGAGGCGGGGCTCAAGATCGAGTCCGTCGAGCTTGCGATGATCCCGAAGGCGACCGTCGCGGTCGGCGACGAGTCGACGGCGCGCAAGCTCCTCCGGCTCGTCGAAGGGCTGGAGGAGGCCGACGACGTCCAGGGCGTGTACGCGAACTTCGACATCCCCGAGCCGATCCTCGAGGCGGTCGTAGCCTGAACGGATTCGGTGGCAAATCGCGCTTGTTGCCACGAGCGGACAGTTGGATCCTTCTCGGAGCACCTCTCGTAAATCCCTGTTAGGGTCGTCGTCGATGCGCTGGCTCGCCGTCCCGGTCCTCGCTCTCGCACTCGCCGCCGCCGGCTGCGGCGGCAGCGACGAGCAGTCGGCTGCGTCCGACACTACGACGATCGAGGAGACGACCACAGAGGAGACCACGACCGAGGAGACGACGAACGGGACGACGACCGAGCCGGATCTCTCGGGCGTGCTTGGAGACGAGGACTGCCTCGCGCTCGCGAGCGTCGGTGCGTCCTTTGCCCAGGCGGTCACGGGCGCAACCGACGAAGAGGCGGCAGCGGCGCTCCAGAAGCTGGCCGACGAGGTTCCGGACGAGATCAAAGCCGACGTCCAAATCCTCGCCGACTGGTTCGCGGACTACACGGCGAAGCTGAAGGACATCGGCATCGAGGCAGGCCAGACGCCCAGCGCCGACCAGCTCCAGCAGCTTCAGGCGGCACTTGCGGCCAGCAACCAGGAAGAGCTCACGGCGGCGTCGCAGCGGCTCGAGACATGGACGCAGGAGAACTGCTCCGGCTGACGAGCTAGCCGGGAGGAACGTCCGGGCTCCCGCGTACCTTCTGCACGTGAAGGTCCTCGGCATCGACCCAGGGACGGCTGCGTGCGGGTACGGGATCGTCCACGGAAGCGACGGGCGCCTCCGAGCCGTGGCGTCGGGATGCTGGCGGACGTCGCCGCGAGAGCGGCTCGACGCGCGGCTGCTGACGATCTTCGCGGGAGTCGCGGAGCTCATTGCGGAGCACGCGCCCGACGCCGTCGCGCTCGAGGAGTCCTACGTAGGTGCCGACGCCCGCATCGCGCTCTCCGTCGGGCAGGCGCGCGGCGCCGTGCTCGTCGCGGCCGCAGCGGCAGGAGTCGAGTGCGCCGAGCATGCTCCCGCCCGCGTGAAACAGACGGTGTGCGGGTACGGTCGCGCGGAGAAGCCGCAGATGCAGCGCATGGTGAAGCTCATCCTCGGTCTCGACGCCGAGCCGCGCTCGTCGCACGAAGCCGACGCGTTCGCGGTCGCGATCTGCCATGCGCTGGGGTCGCCGCTCATGGAGGCTGCGCGGTGATCTCCCGGCTCCGGGGCGTGCCGGCAGGGCGAACCGTTGACGGGCTCGTGGTCGACGTGGCAGGGGTCGGATACCTCGTGAGCGCGACGCCGAGTGTGCTTCGTCGCGCCGAGGCTGGGGCGGAGGTGACGGTCGAGACCTACCTGCACGTCCGCGAGGACGCGCTCCAGCTCTACGGGTTCGCCGACGCTTCCGAGCGCTCGCTCTTCGTCCAGCTTCTCGGCGTGAGCGGCATCGGGCCGAAGGTCGCGCTCGCCGTCGTCTCCAGTGCCTCCCCCGAGGAGCTCCGGCGCGCAATCGCGCTTCGCGACTCCGCGCGCTTCCAGGCGATTCCCGGGATCGGCAAGAAGACGGCGGAGCGGATCGTTCTCGAGCTCGAGGGCTCGATCACAGAAGCGGCCCCAGTCGCAGTGGGCGCGGCCCCACGCGAGCTCGTGGCCCGCGACGCGCTTGTGGAACTCGGCTACTCGGTGGTCGAGGCCGAGCAGGCGCTCGCCCGCGTCGACCCGGACCTGCCTGCCGAGGAGCGCGTCCGCGAAGCTCTCCGGAGCGCCGCTTGACCAGTCAGTTCCTGGCACCCGCCCTCCGTGACGGCGACGAGGAGGTCGAGCAGTCGCTGCGGCCGCGGCGGCTGGCCGACTTCGTCGGGCAGGAGCGCATCAAGGAACAGCTCGACGTCGCCCTGCAGGCCGCTAAGGCCCGCGGAGAGGCTCTCGACCACGTGCTGCTCGTCGGTCCGCCGGGCCTCGGGAAGACGACGCTCGCGACGATCATCCGCTGGGAGCTGGACGTGGGCATCCGCACCGTCGCAGGGCCGGCGCTCGAGCGGAAGGGCGACATGGCGGCGATCCTGACAGGGCTCGACACGAAGGACGTCCTCTTCGTGGACGAGATCCACCGGGTCAACCGCGCGATCGAGGAGATCCTCTACCCGGCGCTCGAGGACTTCAGGCTCGACATCGTCGTGGGGCAGGGCGCGGGCGCCCGGACGCTCACTCTCGATCTGCCCCCGTTCACGCTGGTCGGCGCGACGACTCGTACGGGTCTCTTGACGACTCCGCTGCGCGATCGGTTCGGCATGACCTTCCGACTGGGGTACTACGAGCAGTCGGAGCTGGCGTCGATCGTGCGGCGTTCGGCCGGGATCCTCGACGTCGACATCGAGGACGTTGCTGCGGACGAGATCGCACTTCGCGCCCGTGGCACGCCGCGTGTCGCCAACCGCATCCTCCGTCGAATCCGCGACGTCGCGGAGGTCCGCCATGCCGGCGCGGTCACGGTCGACATCGCGCGCGAGGCGCTCGAGCTGCTGGAGGTGGACGAGGCCGGGCTCGAGCGAACCGATCGCGAGCTGCTGTCGGCGATTGCGCACAAGTTCGGCGGCGGCCCCGTCGGTCTCTCGACGCTCGCCGTGTCTCTGGGGGAGGAGCCGGACACGATCGAAGACGTCTACGAGCCGTTTCTCCTACAGCTCGGCTTCCTCCAGCGCACGCCGCGCGGCCGCACGATCACGGCACTCGGACGCGAGCACATCGGCTCGTCGATGCCCGTCGAGGGCCTGTTCTAGCGATTCGTGTCGACGCAGATCTGGACGCCGGGAATGGCTGGGCCCCTCGACGAGTTCGTCGCGCGAGTCACGCGCATGGTCACCGTCTTCACGGCGGAGAACGGGCTCGACGAGGCCGAGGTCCGCATCGAGCTCGCCGACGGCTCGCGGCACACCCTCGAGAGCACGACTGCCGAGCCCGGCTTCGGCTTCTTCTCGTTCACGCCACACGGGGAGGACGACGATCCGCCGCGGCGCGTCATCGTCCCGATCGGCGCCGTTCGCTCGATCGAGATCTCCAGGCCGGACCCCGAGCGTCCGTTCGGCTTCGTCCTGGAGCCGTAGAAGCCGTCAGCCTCGGTACTGGAGCTCGCGCCAGGACGGAACCGGGGCGAGCTCGAGCAGCGTCCGGCCGCCCTGCGGCTCGGCGTAGCCGAAGTCCCCCGTGTCCTCGAGCCACGACACGTCCAGCAGCCCCTCCTTGACGCGGTGATCGAGCCAAGCGCCACGGAAGACGAGCTTGCGTAGCCAGTACACGAGCGACTCCCCCTGTACGAGCGATACGCGCTCCCAGTGGCGCACGAGATAGAGCCCGAGGCCGCTACGCGGATCGACGATCCTGCCGTCCGCCACGAGCTCGACGAGATCCGCGGCCTCGTCCTCGTCGAGATCGTTCGAGCCGATCAGGCCGAGCCGCACTCCCGCGGCGCTGACGCGCTCCTCGAAGTCCTTCGCGCTGAACTCGAACCGATGTCCGAGGAACTCGACGACGAAGTCGTCCCCGGAGCGGTAGTTGGCCGCGAGCATCGAAGTCAGGGTATCTACGCTTCGTGACGTGACTCAGTGGAAGCTCGTCCTCGTCATGGGCCTCGTGGTCGGCGCAATCTGGCTCGGCGGCGCCGCCGTGACGAAGTACTCGCTGGAGCAGATGGCGTTCATCACGCCCATCGCGGTCGTCGTCGTCGGCGCGACCGTCGGCATCGTGCTCCTCTGGGTCAAGGTCGTCGCAGATTCGATCCGGCGGCGCGGCGAGCGCTAGCGCGGGCCGTCCGGAGGCCTCCGTACCGTCCAGCGTGTGACCGGTACGTGGACGATCGCCCCCTACGACACCCGTATTGCGGCCGCGTTGGCGGGCGAGCTCGGGCTCAGTGATGTCGCAGCGGCGGTGCTCGTGCGCCGCGGGTACGGGGAGCCGGACGACGTCCGACGGTTCTTGGATGCGGAGCTCCCGGGGCATGACCCGCTTCTCCTCGGCGACACGGCCGTCGCCGTCGAACGCATCCACGCTGCGATCGAGCGCGGCGTCCGCATCTGTGTCCACGGCGACTACGACGTCGACGGCATCTGCGCGACCGCGCTCGCGGTGCTCTTCCTGCGCGAGCTCGACGCCGACGTCTTCTGGCACCTGCCGAGTCGCTTCGAGGAGGGCTACGGGGTCTCGAGCGAGACGCTCGATCGACTCGCGGACGACGGCGTAGGGCTCGTTCTCACGGTCGACTGCGGGATCACAGCGGTCGACGAGATCGCTGCTGCCAGGAAGAGCGGACTCGAGGTCGTGGTCACGGACCATCATCGCCCGGGCAACTCCCTTCCCGACTGCCCGATCGTCGCCACGAGGCCGTCGTCGTATCCGTTCCCGGAGCTCTGCGGAACGGGCGTCGTGTACAAGCTCGGCGAGGCGTTGCTCGGCGTCGACCATCCCGCGATCAGGCGGAACCTCGATCTCGTCGCGTTGGCGACCATCGCCGACGTCGTCCCGCTCGTCGACGAGAACCGGGCGCTCGCGTCGGCGGGATTGCGCGCCCTGGCGAGCACTCGTCGGGTCGGTCTGCAGGCGCTCATGCGCAGCGCGCACGTCGACCCCGCGGCCGTGGACTCCGGTGCGGTCGGGTTCAGGCTCGCGCCGCGCATCAACGCCGCCGGTCGGCTCTGTCGGCCGGACGTCGCGTTGGAGCTCGTGCTGACCGAGGACGCCGAGGAGGCGCGGCGACTGGCGGCAGAGCTCGAGGATCTCAACCGGGAACGCCAGGGCGTCGAGGACCGGATCCTGCGCGAGGCCACGAAGATGGTCGAGTCGATGCCGGAGCCGATGCGCCGCAGGTGCGGCTACGTGCTCTGGTGCGAGGAATGGCACGAAGGCGTCATCGGCATCGTCGCCTCCCGTTTGGTCGAGCGCTTCTCCCGCCCAGTGGTGCTCGTTGCCGGCTCCCACGACGGCTGGAAGGTCAGCATCGACCCTGCGCACCTCGAAGCCTTCTCCGAGGCGTTCTCGGCGTATGCGGACGCGCACCTCGCCCATGACGATCTCTTCGAGCCGACGGTCGTGGACGCCGTCGTCTCGGCCGAGGACCTCACGCTCGAGCTCGCGCAGGAGCTCGAGCGGCTTGCGCCCTTCGGTCTCGGGAACCCGGACGTGACCCTTCTCGTGCCCGCGTCGCAACCGGTGACTCCGACGACCGTCGGTGAGGGGAAGCACCTGCGTTTCCGCGTCCTCCAGCACGGACGCGACGCAGGGACGGCGATTGCCTTCGGCCAGGGCGGCCAGCTCGACCGGCTGCGTGCGACCGGGCTCTTCGACGTCGCGTGCCGCCTCAAGGAGAACCACTGGAACGGCACCGTCGTGCCGCAGCTCGTCGTTCGCCGCATCTTCGACACCCCGGACGGCTACGAGGAGCTCCGGGCCTCGCTGGCCGAGCTCTGGCGCACGGGGGAGCCGTCCTGGACGCCCGAGGCACGTCGCATCTTCGCGGAGCTGGGCCTGGACGGAGATCCAGGACGGAGGAGGCAGCTTCTCGAGTCCGAGTCGTTCCGAGCGCTTCTCGAGCGCGCGGTGCTACCGGAGGCGGCCTAGCTCAACCCAGGCCCGGGCGCGACGGCACGAGGGCGTCTCGCATCACGAGCGCCAGGCGTCGTGCGTTGCGTTGCCGGAACCAGCGGCGAAAGGTGCGCATGGGGTGTCGGCTTCGCCGTCCGGGTGGGCCTTCCTGCGCGTGAGAAGGGGTCGGGAACCCTGCTGAGTACACTGAAGCAATGAGCGTCCTCGACGCCAAACGGCACCACGAAGACCTCGTCGAGGAGCTGATCGCCGAGGTCGAGTCCTACAACCCGGACGTCGACAAGGACCTGCTGCGCCGCGCGTTCGAGTTCGCAGAGCGAGCGCATGCGGGGCAGACGCGCCGCTCCGGCGAGGAGTTCATCCATCATCCGCTGGGCGTCGCTCGTGTCTGCGCAGAGCTCCACCTCGACGAGCAGACGATCGCTGCCGGCCTGCTCCACGACGTCGTGGAGGACACAGGCGCCGATCTCGACGAGCTCCGCTCCGAGTTCGGCGGCGACATCGCCGTTCTCGTCGAAGGCGTGACGAAGCTGACGCGGATCAGCTTCCAGAGCCGCGAGCAGGCAGAGGCGGAGAACTACCGGAAGATGATCGTCGCGATGGCGCAGGACGTGCGCGTCATCCTGATCAAGCTCGCCGACCGTCTGCACAACATGCGGACGATCGAATACCTCGGGAAACAGAAGCAGGCCCAGAAGGCGCGCGAGACGCTCGAGGTCTACGCTCCCCTCGCCCACCGACTCGGGATCCACGCGCTCAAGTGGGAGCTCGAGGACCTCGCCTTCCAGACGCTGCACCCGCGGAAGTACGCCGAGATCAAGGCCATGGTGGCCGACCAGCGTGCCGATCGCGAGGCACAGGCGGACAAGGCGGCCGAGATCCTCGGCCTCGAGCTGCACAAGGCGGACGTCCCGGCGGAGATCACGGGCCGCGCGAAGCACTTGTACTCGATCTACGACAAGATGGCCAAGCGCGGGCGGGAGTTCAACGAGATCTACGACCTGACCGCGCTCCGCGTGATCTGCGAGCGATCGGGGGACGAAGGGACCCGCGATTGCTACGCCGCCCTCGGGCTCGTGCACTCGTTGTGGAAGCCGATGCCCGGTCGCTTCAAGGACTTCATCGCGATGCCGAAGCTCAACCGGTACCGCTCACTCCACACGACCGTCATCGGCCCTGAAGGCAAGCCGCTCGAGATCCAGGTCCGAACGCGCGACATGCACGAGGAAGCCGAGCTCGGCGTGGCTGCGCACTGGCTGTACAAGCGCGGCCGCTCGTCGAAGGCGGACGACGAGTGGCTCACCTGGGTCAAGTCGCTCATGGACTGGCAGGCCGAGGAGCAGGACCCGGGTGAGTACATGCGCAGCCTCCGCACGGATCTCTTCTCCGACGAGGTCTACGTCTTCACGCCGAAGGGCGAGGTCAAGGTCCTTCCGTCGGGTGCGACCCCGATCGACTTCGCGTACGCCGTTCACACGGATGTCGGCCATCGCACTGTCGGCGCGAAGGTGAACAGCCGCATCGTGCCGCTGCACTACCGTCTGAAAAGCGGTGACTTCGTCGAGATCCTGACCACGAAGTCAGGGCGAGGCCCGTCGCGAGACTGGCTCGCGGTCGTCAAGTCCTCGAGGGCACGCAACAAGATCCGGCAGTGGTACCAGCGCGAGACCCGCGGCGAGACCGAGGCCAAGGGGCGCGAGCTCCTCGACCAGGCGCTGAAGGCGCAGAAGCTTCCGTATCGCAAGCTCCAGGGATCGAGCGTTCTCGCACAGGTCATCCGCGACACCGGGTTCAGGAAGGCGGAGGACTTCTACGTGGCTCTGGGCGCGGGGAAGCTTCCGCCCGCGCAGATCGTCAACAAGGTCATCCAGCGTCTGAAAACCGACGAAGGCGTCGTCGAGCCGGTCGTCACGTCCAAGCCACGCCGGGCCAAGACCGCAGTCTCGAGCGATCGTCTCGGCATCAGCGTGACGGGTGTTGACGACGTGCTCGTTCGACTGGCGAAGTGCTGCACGCCGGTACCCGGCGACGGCATCGTCGGCTACATCTCGATGGGAAGGGGCATCACGGTCCATCGCGCGGACTGCCCGAACGTGCGGGCGCTCCAGCGGAATCCCGAGCGCTTCACCGACGTGGAGTGGGAGGGAGGCGCCTCTGCGGGGTTCCTTGTCCAGATCGCAGTCGACGCGTGGGATCGCGCCCGCCTGCTCGAGGACGTCGCGCGGACGTTCGCCGAGCACGGCGCCAACATCGTCTCCTATGGCGGCGTCGTCGAGGACGGGATGGCACGGAACTGGTACACGGCCGAGGTCGGGGACGTGAAGGACCTCCGATCGCTCCTCACTGCACTCCGTAACCTCGAAGCGGTCTTCGACGCGTATCGCGTCACGCCGTCGTAGGCTGGATCGGCCAGCCCGGCTGGTCGCGGAGTGCCGCGAAGTCGTCGTCCTTCGACGCAACTTCCGTCCACTCGGGCTTGATCTCGAGGGCGCGGCGCAGGTGCGCGAGGGCGTCGTCCGCCCGTCCTGCAAGGGCCTCGGCGCACGCGAGGTTGTAGAGCGTCGCTGCATGGTCCGGCCGCCGCTCCGCGCTGGCCTCGAGCTCCGCGACATAGGCGGTGTAGTCGCCGGCAGCGCGGTGGCGCTCGGCGGCGAAGAAGTCCTCCCACGGTGAAGGCTCGAAGACCGCGTCACGCGGGCCACCCACTGCGAGCACTGCGGTACCGGCCACCTCCGCCTTCGCCTGACGTCGTACCCTCGGATCGCGGACGAACACCACGGTGCCGGCTGGCGCATCGAGCATCTCTCCGTCAAGCGTGAACGTCGCGCGACCTTCGAGGACGACGTACACCTCCTCGTGCCCGAGTGACTCCTCTGTGTGCTCCTCGACCACGTCGTCACCGGCACTCGGCGCAACGTATGCATTGATGCCGAACGCGCCGATATCGAACGTCCGACGCACCGGGCGCCAGAGGAGCGTTCCGTTCACCACGGAGATGGGCTCGATCTCGTCGAGACGCGCGCTCGTCCAGCCGTCGGGCACGTCGAGAATGTAGCCCGGCGTGTCCAAGCCTCTAGGGCCGCACTGCGAGGGTGACTTCGATCTCGCGCCGGCCACCGTCGCGCAGGACGGTGATCGTCACCTTGTCTCCCGGTCGCAGCGCGTCGACGGCGCTCTGGAGCGCCGCGGCCGAGCTCACCTTCTGGCCTCCGAACTCGATGATGACGTCGCCACCCGAAGGCCTCTCCTGGCCGTCGACAGTCCTGGTGCCGGTCGCCGCGCGAAGCCCGGCTTTCTCGGCCGGTGTCCCGTCTCGCACCTGTGTGACTGCGACTCCGCCCGGAACGGCGACCATCGTGATTCCGAGGTAGGCGTGCCGCACTTCACCGCTTTCGATCAGCTGTCTCGCGATGGAGCGAACGGTGTTGGAGGGAATCGCGAAGCCGACGCCGTCCGAACCACCCGAATCGCTCTCGATCTGTGCGTTGACGCCGATCACGCGTCCCAGGCGGTCGAGCAGCGGCCCGCCCGAGTTGCCGTGATTGATGGCCGCGTCGGTCTGAATCGTGTCGGTGATCGTGAAGTCGTTGGGAGCCGTCATCTGTCGATGCAGTGCGCTCACGATCCCGCTCGTCACGGTTCCCTCGAGCCCGAACGGGCTTCCCAGCGCGAGCACCGGGTCTCCCACTGCGACCTTGTTGGAGTCTCCGATCCGAAGCGGCTCGAACAGCGCTGCCGGTGCGTCGACCTTGATCACGGCGAGATCGGTCGACGGGTCGACGCCGACGAGCTCGGCGTCGAATGCCGCCCCATTCCAGAAGCTGACCGATATCGAGTCGGCGCTGGACACGACGTGCTCGTTGGTCACGATGTGGCCAAGTCGGTCGACGACGAATCCCGAGCCTTGCGAGCGCGTCCCGGGGGAGCCGAACGACGAGCTGCCGGTGGTCGCGGAGATCTCGACCACGGCCTTCGAGGCTCTGTCGTAGATCCGGGCGATGGGTGTGGGGCTCGCGTCCGACGCAGGCTCCGACTCGGCGATCGTGACCTGGCGCACGACGGTCGGCTGGTCGTTCGCGAGAACCGCAAAGGCGGCTGCACCGATCCCGATGCCGAGCCCGAGGGCGGCGACGAGAGCAGCGACGATGATCGGCGTTCGAGATGGGCGGGCTTCCATCGGGTCCATTCCCCTCAGAGTGTGTAGGAAACGAGGCGCTCGCGGCTGAAAGGGACGTGAGACGGGGCTAAGAAGTCGCTAAGACTCCGCGGTCGCGACTCGTCGAAGACGCACAATGCGCCGGTGAAGGTTCTCGTTGTCGACGACGAGCGCGCCGTGCGAGACTCGCTTCGGCGCGCCCTCGAGCTCGAAGGCTACGAGGTCGAGCTGGCCTCCGACGGGGAAGAGGCGCTCGGCCGTCTGGAACTCGATCTCGACGTCGACGCGGCGATTCTCGACGTCCTGATGCCGGGCATCGACGGGCTCGAAGTTTGTCGCCGGCTGCGGGCACGGGACAACCACGTGCCGGTGCTGATGCTCACCGCGCGCGCCGAGGTGGACAGTCGCGTCGCGGGGCTCGATGCAGGCGCAGATGACTACCTCTCGAAGCCGTTTGCCCTCGCCGAGCTCCTGGCGCGCCTTCGGGCCCTGCTGCGACGTGCCGGGAACGGCGACGACGGCGGTGACGTTTTGCGCTTCTCCGACCTCGAGCTCGACCTCGGCACGCGCGAGGTGAGGCGCTCCGGGCGTCCGATCGAGCTGACCCGCACCGAGTTCTCGTTGCTTGAGCTCCTCTTGCGCAACCCTCGGCAGGTTCTCACTCGATCGATCATCTTCGAGCGCGTCTGGGGCTACGACTTCGGCCCGACCTCGAACTCTCTCGACGTCTACATCGGCTATCTCCGGCGCAAGACGGAGGACGGCGGCGGGACGCGTCTCATCCACACCGCGCGTGGTGTGGGATACGCGTTGCGCGAGCCGTGAGCTTTCGCGCGCGCATCGCCGTGTCGGCGGCCGTCGCGGTCGCGTTGACGGTCGTCCTGACGTCGCTGCTCGTGTACGTCGTCGCGCGTGAGCAGCTGCGAGCGCCTATCGACGAAGCCCTCACGCACCGGGCAGCAGAGATCTCGAGGCAACCCCTGGGCGTTTTCCAGGCTCCGGGCGGGGAGTCGTTCCTGGCCGTGCGCCCCGAGTTTGGCGAGGCTCGCGGCTATGTCCAGCTCGTCAAGTCGGACGGACGCGTCCTCGTACCTTTTCGGCAGGATCTCGAGCTACCCGTCGGCGACGAGGTACTCGCCGTCGCCGACGGCGAGAGAGCTCAGTTCTGGACCGACTTCGACGTCGACGGGACACATCTACGCGCATTCACGTTCGCCTACGGCCCCGGTGCAGCCGTGCAGCTCGCCCGACCTCTCACGGATGCAGACAGCTCGCTCGAGCGAATCGGGCTCTTCCTGCTCCTCATCGCCGCAGGGGGCATCGTGATCGCCGCAGGTCTGGGCCTCGTCGTCGCGCGGGCGGCTCTCGCGCCGGTGACGAGGCTCACCGAGACCGCGGAGCACGTGACGGAGACGCGGGACCTCTCCGAGCGAATCGACATCACCGGGCGGGACGAGCTCAGCCGGCTGGCGGCGAGCTTCAACACGATGCTCGCTGCGCTCGAGGAGTCGACTCGCGCGCAACGGCAACTCGTTGCCGACGCGTCCCACGAGCTTCGCACGCCGCTGACGAGCGTGCGCACGAACATCGAGGTTCTCGCGAGCGATCACGCGCTCCCGCAAGGCGATCGGAGAAGGTTGCTCGCCGACGTCGTCGAGCAGCTCGGCGAGATGACGACGTTGATCGCGGAGCTCATCGAGCTTGCTCGTGTCGAGCAGCAGGTCGCCGAGCCAGAGGAGCTCCGGCTCGACATGCTCGTGGCCGACGCCGTCGAGCGCGCGCGGCGTAACCGGCCCGGAGTCGCGTACGCGACGGAGCTCGAGGAGTCGACGGTCCACGGCGTGCCCACGACGATCGAGCGAGCCGTCGCCAACCTGCTCGACAACGCGGCGAAGTGGAGCCCTCCGGGGGCCGAGGTGGAGGTCACCGTTCGTGATGGGCAGCTCGCGGTTCGCGATCACGGCCCCGGGATCGCCGACGAGGACCTGCCCTATGTCTTCGACCGGTTCTACCGTGCTCGCTCCGCCCGCGGCATGGCGGGATCCGGGCTCGGCCTCGCGATCGTGCGGCAGGTAGCCGAGGCGCATGGCGGCGCCATCCTGGCCGAGCCTGCCGAGGGCGGCGGGACGCGCATGGTGCTCGACCTCGGCGTCGCCTCGATGACGTAGAGACTTCTTAGGTGCGTTTCAGAGAGCTCTTAGACATGCATGGTCTGATGACACGCATGACGACGAACAAGGGTGTGAAGCTCGTGGTGGGCGCCGCCGCAGTGTCGGTGCTCGTCGCCGGGCTCGGTGCGGTCGGGGCGGTCGCAGCGTCACGAACGTTCTCACCGGCC
>JAIBJO010000009.1 GCA_020029615.1 Actinomycetota bacterium | reverse complement strand
AGACACTCGAGCCTGGAGAGCCGTGGACGAAAACAACCGGCGAACCGGCCAGGTCCCCCCACTCCCTGTAGGCGAGCGCGCGACCGTCCGGAAGCCGCAGCACCCGTTGAGCCGGCGCTTCACTCATTAGAACACCATCGCGTACGCAGCAGTATCCCATCGCCGCCGACCACGCCTTTGCCGCCGGTCGAAGAGCTTCCTGCGAACCGAGTTCGCGTCCAACTGCTCGGTGTCGCCAGAGCGTGACTTTCAACCAGGAGCACTGCCACATGCGCGACTGTGCTCTCGCTCGAGGGACTCCGAGGCGCTGGAAGACCAGGGCAGACGAATCCGCGACGCGACCAAGCGTGCCTCGACCAGCGCGGGGAAGTTGTCGCGATGCGAGCCCGAAGGACCCGCATCGCAGTCGTCCTATGCGCGCACGCCTGCCAGGATCTCCACGATCGGTGCCTCGTAGAGATGAGCTGACTGGACGATTCCGCCCATCCCGCGCATGATCTCTTCGCGCTTCGCCGCGTACTGGCGCTCGCCCTCTTCCGCGCCTTCCTTCGTCTCCGAGAGCACGACCGAGCGCGTGCGGCGTGTCTCCTCGTCGACGAGCGTGATGATGCCTGCGAAGCCTTCGATCTCCTTCAACCCGGGGATGATCCTCTCCCGGATGATCCCCAGCACCTCTTCGCGCTTCGACGGGTCGACACCCTCGACCTCGATCGCTTCCCCGCCGCACGCAGGCGTTTCGCGCCGCGTGGCGAACCCGGATTTCCCGAATGCGTGTCTCGCTCGTCGTACTCGTGCTCGCGTTGGCGGGCCTGCTCGCGGCCGACCTCGAGCCGTCCGCGGCCCCGCGCAAGGCAGCTGCGGCTGCGCTCCAGGCGGTGATCAAGCCGGAACCGAGGACAGTCGAGGTTGCTTTCGTCCGAAACGGCAGGATCGTCCGGGTCGGGCGCCTGGTTCCCAAGGATGTGCCTGACGAAGTGCACGCCTTGCGCGAGCTCGTCCAGGGCCCGACGCGGCTAGAGCGTCGTCAGGGGATCAGGACGGCTATTCCTGACGGCGCGCGCCTGCGCTCCGTGCGCCGTGACGGCGAGCTCTGGCTGGCGAGCTTCTCGCGTTCGTTACTCGGTCCGGGAGCGCCCGCGACGACGGAGACACGCCTCGCGCAGATCGCGGCCACACTGGCACCTCTCGGCCCTGAGAAGTATGCGGCGGTGGCAACAGAAGGGCGGCTCGTGACGACGCTTCGCCTTGGGCTGCGGCAGGACGACTGGCGCGCCGAGATGGGCGAGAACGACTACCGCTTCGTCGTTCGCGGGATCCAGCTTCGACTGTCGCTGCTCGGGTACCTCGACCGTGCGGACGTAACGGGCTCGCTCGACTACGTGACCGAGCAGGCGCTCCTGGCGTTCCAGGGGTGGGAGGACCTCGACCGGACGGGATCGGTCACCGGTCAGACACAGGTTGCGCTCTTCGGCGCGTCGAGGCCGGAGCCGGCAGCGCGCCGGCCGGGGAAGCGGATCGAGATCTACCGCGACCGCGGCGTGCTCCTGATGGTCGACACGGGCGAGGTGGTGCGGGCCGTGCACACGTCGACCGGCGCCGGGGGCGTGACACCGGTCGGCTCGTTCCGCGTCTACGTGAAGTCGCTCCTGTCCTGGTCCGTGCCGTTCAAGGTGTGGATGCCGTATGCGGCCTACTTCACCGGCGGGATCGCGACGCATCAATCGCCCGATGTCCCGTCGTATCCGGCCTCGCACGGTTGCGTCCGGCTTCCCGAGGGCGACGCCGAGCGTGTCTACCGGTTCGTTGCCGTGGGGACGCCCGTCTCCGTCCGTTAGCGAGTTCTCGGTACGGCCGTCGAGGCTTACTCAGCTTGCGAGCGAGAGCGTTACGAGCAGCGGGAGCACGATCCAGACACCGAGCGTGAGCGAGATCGCGACGATGACGAACCGGCGCGACTGATCTTTCGGCGGCACGCCGCAGTTGCCGACCGTGCGCCAGAGCTCGGACAGGGGCTGCGTGACCGAGAGCCGGATGCGCCGGCTCGCCAGCGCCGCACCGCGTAGTACGAACCACGAGACGAGGAGACCGACAGCGACGCCGATCGCACCCACGAGCAGGGCGATCCACCATTCTCTCGTGGTTCCACTTGCGAGCCGGGAGAGGGTGAGCCCCGCGGGGATGAGGAGCCCACCTATCACGAATGTCGGCACGCCGATCTCTCGCCTTTTCGTGATCTCGACGAGGGCCTGGGCGTCTCCACGCGCACGCTGTAGCAACTCGTGCTCCCGCGAGCCCTTCGCCGACTGCATCTCACGGAGCCAGTACAGGTTGCGCAGGTTCCGCGCGACGTCCTTGCAGTAGGACACGACGACGTAGCGCGCCACGAGCTCGACCAGGAACTCGACCGGAGCGCGAAGCGGGCCGAGGCTTCCTCCCGCGCGCGCGCCGTGGTGGCCATGGCGCCGAAGACTCTCGAGTGCGACGAGGGTGTGGCGATGGTCGTCGTCGAACCGCTCCGGCCGCGCGATAGGCGAGGAGCGAGAGAGCTCCCGTAGCATCTCGCGCTCGCGCGGGCCGCGGACGTCGATCTCGTCGAGGAACGCCGCGATCGCCTCGTCGTCGCCTCCGAGGAGCTGGAGGCGCTCGAGCGGGCTGTCGTACAGCTCCTCGAGCTCCCCCTCTTCCTGCTCTGGCCCCGTCGGCGGGTGTGCGACCGGGTCGTCCATGGTCGCGCGACTCTATATCGGCGCGCCTCGAGGAGACCAGGCCCAGGGGGGCTACGTCCGTTCTTGCACAGAGTTGACACACGGTTTCCGGTTCGCCGGCCTACCCTCGATGCATGCTCCGGATCTCCCTCGCGATTGCTCTCGTCGTCGCTGCGGCGCTCGACGTTGCACCCGCGCTCGGCCACTTCGACGTGACCGATCGCTACACGCACCGCTCGTGCCCGGCGTCGGTTGCGAACCGGTCTGATCCCGTGAACGTCGTCCTCACGACGTGGGGGACGTGGGGCCGCGCTGGGAGTCAGATCGTGGCTCACGCGGGATGGACGGCGACGTCGGGCTCGACACAGTCCTTCGTCGACCACGGCGGCTGTTTCGCCATGCACACCCAGCGAGCGAGCGGGACCGGCTCGAGGTTCCACGTTCGCCTGCGCGGCCAGCATCAGGATCCGACGCTCGGGTGGGTAGCCGCCGCGAGCGCGCACCACGAGGACCTCGTCCTCTTCCCGCTACCGTGCGGTCACGCCGTCGACTCCAACGGCGCCGGAGGGAGCGGATTCGACCAGGGCCGCGACGAGCTCGAGCGGAGGCTCGTTGCTGCCGGGCACGTCTCGTCGCGGGTGTGGTGGGGGAACACCCAGAGCTTCAAGCAGTGCGACGGCGACTACGCGTCGTCCGACGGCTGGACGGCGTTCGTCTCTCTCCACCAGGTGAACCACTGACGCGCGCACTGGTCGGTGCCGTCGTGTGCGCGCTTGCGGCGCTCGGGCTCGCAGGCGCCGGAACCGCAGGAGGTCGAGCGGTTGCCGAGCGATCGAGGCTCGGCGACGAGATCGATCCCCTCTTCTTTGCGGGCGATCGCGTCGAAGGGCATCCGCTCGTCGCGGTGCTGCGCCGATCGGGAGATGTCGAATTCGTCTCGTTCGTCTACGGAGATTGCGCGCCGCTCGACGACACGGGTTGCGCGCCCCCGGTCGAGGTGCAGGTGTGGCCCGCGTGCCGGAGGAGCATCGCGCTCTACGACTCGTCGCCTGTCGGTCTCGACCTCGAGCGGACGACGGTACGAGGAGTCCCGGGAGCGGTGCTCGACGGCGGAACTCGGCTCGAGCTCCAGACCGGCCGCTCGACGGTCGTCGTCTTCGCCGACTCGCGTGCTCGCCTTACGAGGATTGCCGGAAGCCTCCGCCCGCTCGACGGTGGTGCCGGTCGCGGGAGCGCGTTGCCCGCTCCGGCTGCGGGCGCCGTCGAGGGCCGTCTCGCCTGCTGACGTGCCGATGAGGGGAACCGGCGTGGCAAGATCGCCTGAGATTCTCCGTGGAGACGATGCGCGCCATTCGGAAGCGAGAGGCCGAGCCGGGGCTCGTCCTCGACGAGCTTCCCGTGCCGACACCGGAGCCGGACGAGGTCCTGATTCAGGTCGAAGCGGCGAGCATCTGCGGCACGGATCTGCACATCAGCCGCTGGGACCAGTGGTCATCCGAGCGCGTGCACCCCCCACTGACGCTGGGCCACGAGCTCTGCGGCACGGTAGTGGCGATCGGCAACAGCGTTCGCGGAGTCGCCGAGGGCGACTACGTGTCCGCCGAGAGCCACGTCACCTGTGGAACGTGTTTCCACTGCAGGACCGGGAAGGCGCACATGTGCGAGCGGACGCAGATTCTCGGCGTCGATCGGAACGGCGGGTTCGCCGACTACGTCGTCGTCCCCGCGTCCGTGGTCTGGCAGAACGATCGTGCGAAGCTCCCGCCTGAGCTCGCATGCCTCCAGGAGCCCTTCGGCAATGCTGTGTTCGCGACGGCGACACAGGACCTCGCCGGCCGCGCCGTCGCCGTGCTCGGGTGTGGGCCCGTCGGGCTCTTCGCCATCGCCATCGCACGTGCGTTCGGGGCAGGCCGACTGCTCGCGTCCGACCACGTGCCCTATCGGCTGGAGCTGGCACGCACCCTGGGCGCCGACGACGTCGTCAACGTCGACGAGGTGGAGGACGTGCCCACGTGGTTCGTGGAGCACAACGAGGGCGTCGGGATGGGCATCGTCTTCGAGATGTCGGGGGCGCTGCGAGCGATCGAGGATGCGTTCGGGATCGTCCGCCACGGCGGCCACGTGGTGCTGTTCGGGATCCCGGCGAGGCCCGCGACGATCGACATCGCCGAGTCGCTCATATTCAAGAACCTCACGGTCAGCGCGGTGAACGGCCGCGAGATCTGGGAGACGTGGTACACGACCCGCTGGCTGCTCGAGCACGGCGTCGTCGATCTGCGGCCGCTGATCACTGCCGAGCTTCCATTGGAGCGTTTCGAGGAGGGCTTCGAGCGGCTCGAGTCCGGCGAAGCCTGCAAGATCGTCCTACGACCGAACGGAGTCGGCGCATGAGCACCACTCGCCTGCGGCTCGTGGTCGCGGGGGAAACCCTGTTTCCCCCGCGGGCCCCCTTCTCTCGGAGAACGTGGGGAACCTCTCGGTTCTTGCGTGGGAGAACCCATGGTTCCCCCACGGGCCCCCTCCTTGGGCGCAAGGCGCATGGGTTCCCCACACCCCTCCACGCTCATAGTGCAACCAGGGTTGCCCTATGAGCGTGACGTTGAACGAGCAACTCGGAGCCGAGCTCGACGCCTTGCGGGAGGCACGCACCTACAAGCACTTCCTGACGCTCGAGTCGCCGCAGGGCCCGCTGGTCCGGATGGCCGGGCGAGGTGAGGTCGTCGTGCTCTCCTCGAACAACTATCTGGGGCTCGCGGCACATCCCGAGGTCGTGCGCGCCGGCATCGAGGGTCTCGAGCGCTACGGAGCGGGGACTGCATCGGTCCGCTTCATCTGCGGGACGTTCGAGCCGCACCACGAGCTCGAGCGAGCGCTGGCCGACATCTCGGGCACCGAGGCGGCGCTGACGTACGTCTCCTGCTGGAACGCGAACGAAGCCGCGATCCCGAGCCTTACCGACGACACGACCGTGATCCTCACGGACGCGCTGAACCACGCAAGCCTGATCGACGCCATCCGTCTCTCGCGGCCGGCGAAGAAGGTGATCTACCCGCACTCGGACATGACTGCTCTGCGTGACGGGCTCGACGCCGCCCCGCGAGAGGCGCGCAAGCTGATTGTCACCGACGGGGTGTTCTCGATGGAGGGCGATCTCGCGAAGCTGCCGGAGATCGTGGAGCTCGCTCGCGCGTTCGGGGCAGTCGTGATCGTCGACGACTCGCACGGCGTGGGCGTTCTCGGCGAGACCGGCCGTGGGACGGTGGAGCACTTCGGCTTGCTGGGCGAGGTGGACGTCATCACGGGGACGCTCGGAAAGGCGCTCGGTGGAGCGGCCGGGGGCTACGTCGCGGCGTCGGAGGAGGTTTGTGACCTCCTTGCCCAGCGCTCGCGGCCACAGCTCTTCTCGAACGCGCTACCTCCGACGGTCGCCTGCAGCGCCCTTCGCGCCATCGAGGTCATGCTCGAGCAGCCAGAACTCGTCGCTCGTCTCCGTGAGAACACGCGTGTCTTCCGCACGATGCTCCGCGAGGCCGGCTACGCCCCGCTGGACGGCGAGGCGGCCATCATCCCGATCATCGTCGGCGAGACCGCCGAGGCGATCGCGCTCTCGCAGCGACTCCTCGACGAGGGCGTCTTCGTCACCGGCTTCGGCTTCCCCGTCGTGCCCGAGGGCACGGCCCGCGTGCGGGTGCAGATGTCGGCGGCGCTCGAGCCGGAGCACCTCGCGCGGGCGATCGAGGCGTTCAGGCGCGTGCGACCCGAGTAGGGACACCCAAAAAGGGGGCGAAGACCGCTTCGGGCCGGCCCGAAGATGCGGACCATGGACAACTGGCCCGTCAACATCGTCGGCCTCGGCCTCATCATCGCCGGGATCCTGTTCGGCTACTTCCTGAGCTTCCTCGGGATCATCATGGGCCTGATCATGGTGATCGGGGGAATCATGGCGCTCTGGATGACGTACCGGCGCAAGAAGTACCCGGCGTAGCGGACCTGTCTCAGCTGCGAGGAAAAGGCGCGCGGCCGTCGAATCGAATCCCCATGGCACCCAACATCATCGGCCTCGGACTCATCGTCGCCGGCATCATCTTCATGATCGTGGGAGGTGTCGTCGGCTGGATCATCGGCGTCATCTGCCTGATCGGCGGAGTTGGCGCGATGTGGATGACGTGGCGGCGCAAGCGACGCGCTGCCGCCTGACGCGACGTCCGACTACCGCTTCGTGAAGACGTAGTCGTTGGCCTTCGCCCGCGCGTGGCAGCTCTGGCAGAACTGCCCCTGGCCGAGCACGGTATAGCGCGCTCCCGAGAGCTGGTACTCGATGTACTTCCAGCGTCCCGCCACCTTGCGCATGACCGCGACCTGATTCGGCATCGACGGCCTGTCGCCCGTCTGTGCGATCGACTTCACGATGACCGTGCCGTTCGGGTACTCGGCCCCGACCTTCTTCCTGCTTGCGTAGACGTTCTTCACGCCGCCGTGCGCGCAGGGCGGCCCGCACCTGGTGAAGGGCTTCTTGTTGATCTTCGGCCACTTCTGGTAGCCGTTCGTGTAGGGCGGCAGGCCCGCGGCTGACGTGGACGCGAGCGCGACGACCACGGCCGACGATGCGACGGCGACGACCCCGACGACCGCGATGACCCGTAGGCGCACCGCTCGATCATGCCTCCTGCTCTCGCTGCAGGGAAGAGCAAGAGCGTGAAGCAATTCTTAACGCGTCGATCGACCCCGGGCGGCTGTGCCGGCCAGCGCGCGTGCCTCGCGCGACGCTCGCTCCGACGAGCGCCCGCTCTTCCCGGTAGAACGTCTCTGATGGGAGCCGGACACGACCACGACGCCCCGTCGGGAAGTCGACGTGCGCTCGCGCTGGCGCTCGCGATAACAGCTTCGTTCACGGTGGTCGAGGTGGTCGGGGGCGTTCTCACCGGGAGTCTCGCGGTTCTCGCGGACGCCGTGCACATGGTGTCGGACAATGTGTCGATCGCTCTGGCGCTGGTGGCCGTGTGGCTTGCCGCGAAGCCGGCCACGCCCGAGCGAACGTTCGGTTACAAGCGCGCGGAAGTTCTCGCTGCGCTCGCCAACGGCGTCGCGCTCGTGGCGCTCGCGATCTGGATCTTCGTCGAGGCGATCGGACGACTCGAGAGCCCCGAGTCGGTACTTGCCGGCTGGATGCTGCTGATCGCGGTCCTCGGAATGGGGGTCAATCTCGCGGCGGGGGCGATCCTGTACCGGACGCGCGGGGACAGTCTCAACGTCGAGGGTGCGTTTCGGCACGTCCTGGCCGATCTCCTCGGCTCGTTCGGTGTCGCCATCGCGGCCGTGATCATTCTCGCGACGGGCTGGCTGCAGGCGGACGCGGTCGTCAGCATGCTCATCGGCGTCCTCGTCCTCGCGAGCTCGTGGTCGATCCTGCGTGATGCGACGTCGATCCTCCTGGAAGGCGCGCCGAAGGGCATCGAGACGCGCGCCGTCGGCCGACGGCTGGCAGGAGCCCCGGGTGTCGTCGAGGTGCACGACCTCCACATCTGGACGATCACGTCGGGCTTTCCAGCACTGTCGGCGCACGTGCTCGTCGGTCGCGGGGAGGACTGCCACCAGCGACGCCGCGAGCTCGAACGTCTTCTCGGGGACGAGTTCGGAATCGCTCACACGACGTTGCAGGTCGATCACGTCGGAGTCGCCGGCCTCGTCGAGATCGGCCGATACCTCGGTTAGAGGGGCCGAGGGCGCGGTCGGCTCTGCCGAGCCTGTCGGTTACGGAACGAGCACGGCCGCCCCACGAAGCGCGCCGTGGCGGAGTCGGGCGAGCGCCTCGTTGGCCTCCTCCAGTTGGAACGCCTCGACTTCCGTGCGGATCGGAATCGTCGGGGCGAGGGCAAGGAACTCCTCGCCGTCCGCGCGCGTGAGGTTCGCCACCGACCGCACGACGCGCTCGCCCCAGAGAAGCGCGTACGGGAACGAAGGGATGTCGCTCATGTGGATGCCCGCGCACACGACCGAGCCTCCCTTGCGCACCCGGGCGAGCGCGGCAGGCACGAGCTCGCCGGCAGGCGCGAAGACGATCACGGCGTCGAGCTCTTCCGGCGGGCCCTCGAGCGCGTCGCCGGCCCACGTTGCGCCGAGGGAGCGCGCGAACTGTTGCGTCTCCTCGTCTGCCGCGCGCGTTCCTGCAAACACGCTCCTCCCTTGTGCGACCGCGACCTGGCAGACGATGTGCGCCGACGCCCCGAAGCCGTACAGGCCGATCCGCTCCGCGTCGCCCGCGAGTCGCAGCGACCGGTAGCCGATCAGGCCGGCGCAGAGCAGCGGGGCCGCCTGCTCGTCCGGGTAGCCGCTGGGGATCGCGAAGGTGAAGCGCGAGTCCGCGGTGACGAGCTCCGCGTAACCGCCGTCAAGGTCGTATCCCGTGAACCGCGCCCGGTCGCAGAGGTTCTCGCTTCCCGCACGGCAGAAGCGGCACGTGCCGCAGGCCCAGCCGAGCCAGGGCACGCCGACGCGTGCTCCCAGCGGGAAGCGGTCGTCGCCGGCCACGACCTCTCCGACGATCTGATGACCGAGGACGAGCGGGAGTCTCGGGCTCGCGAGCTCGCCGTCGACGACGTGGAGGTCGGTCCGGCACACACCGCAAGCTCGAACGCGCAGCACAACCTGGCCCGGCGCCGGTTGGGGCTCGGCCAAGTCGACAACGCGAAGACGCGTCTTCGGTGTGTCGAGCACCATCGCGCGCATCGCGTGCAAGCTACCGCCGATCTTCGGCAGAGTCCGTCCATGCGCGCCCTGCTCGACTACCGCGCCGAGTTCTCGATTCTCGAGCGCACGACGTACCTCGCGAGTCACACGCTCGGGCCCATGCCGCGTCGAGCTGCCGATCGGCTCGCAGAGTTCGCCCGGATGTGGGACGCGCGTGGGATCCGCTCGTGGGCGGAGGGCTGGTGGGAGGCGCCGATGCGCGTGGGCGACCAGATCGGCCGCATCGTCGGCGCCCCGGCGGGGTCGACCGTCATGCACCAGAACGTGGCGATCGCGGAGGCCGTGGCGCTGTCCTGCTTCAAGCCAGTCGACCCGGCTCGGAATCGAGTCGTCTACGAGCGGGAGGATTTCCCGTCGGTGCGCTACCTGTACCAGGCGCAGCCCGATCTCGAGGTGATCGTGTGTGAGGACGGCGCAGAGATCGTCGAGCGCATCGACGAGCGGACGCTCCTCGTCCCCATCAGCCACGTCCTCTTCAAGCAGGGTGAGATCCAGGACGTCGGCCCGATCGTGCGCCGTGCTCACGAGGTCGGTGCGCACGTGATCCTCGACTGCTACCAATCGGCCGGGATCGTCCCGCTCGACGTCACCGCGCTCGAGGTCGACTTCGCCGTGGGCGGCTCGGTCAAGTGGCTCTGCGGTGGGCCTGGCAACGGCTGGCTGTACGTTCGACCCGACCTGGCCGAGCGTCTCCGCCCGACCTATACCGGCTGGCAGGCGCATGAGCGGCCGTTCGCGTTCGAGGAGGAAATGGAGTATGCGAGCGGCGCCGCGCGCTTCTTGACCGGGACGCCGAACCCGGCTGCGCACTACGCCGGGACCGCCGGCTACGAGCTGATCGAAGAGGTCGGCAGCTCACGGATCCGCGAGAACTCGCTCCGCCAGACACAGCTTCTCATCGACCTCGCCGACCGCGCAGGCTTCGAGGTGCGCAGCCCGCGCGGCACCGCACGCCGTGGAGGAACGGTGACCGTCGACGTCCCCGAGGCTGCAGCGGTCTATGCCGAGCTCGAGGCGCGCGGGATCCTCGGCGACTTCCGTCCGGGTGCGGGTATCCGCCTCGGCCCGCACTTCTTCAACACAGACGGCGAGATCGAGGTCGCGGTAGCGCAGATCGCGGAGATCGTGGAGACGGGCGCCTATGCCCGCCACCTCGGCAGCGCTGCCGTCCACTGACGCGGGAGCTGGACTCCCGGGGCTTGCGCGTCATACGATCCCCGACGATGTCGCTGCAAACGGGCGAGAAGGTCCTGCACGAGATCGTCTCCACGGTCGCATCGTCGCTCGAGCTGACCGAGGTCCTGAAAGCCGTCGTTCGGCTGATGTCGGAGGCGAGTGGTGTCCATGCGTGTTTCGCGTACCTCGTCTCCGACGACGGCGAGCGACTGGAGCTCCGCGCGGCGTCGCCTCCGTACGAGCGGCAGGCGGGGAAGGTCGTGATGGAGCGAGGAGAAGGTCTCGCGTGGTGGGCGGCCGAGCGCGGCGAGCCGGCCTTCATTCGTGAGAACGCGCTCGCGGACACTCGTACGAAGTACTTCCCCGAGCTCGAGGAGGAGCGCTTCCAGTCGCTGCTCGCGCTGCCCGTCGTCGGGCGAGGAGGCGAGGCGATCGGCGTGATCACTGCCCACACCGAGGCGCCACGCGAGTTCTCGGACGACGAGGTCGACTTCCTCGTGACCTCGGCGTCGCTCGTCGCGAGCGCGATCGAGAACGCGCGGCTGTACGAGGAGACGCGACTCCGTGTCAGCGAGCTCGAGCAGCTCACGGAGCTCGCGGAGGAGATCGCGCGCGCGGAGGCGCTCGACGAGTTGTTGCAGA
The DNA here is from genome assembly GCA_020029615.1 of Actinomycetota bacterium. Taxonomy (GTDB): domain Bacteria; phylum Actinomycetota; class Thermoleophilia; order Gaiellales; family Gaiellaceae; genus GMQP-bins7. The sequence continues at coordinate 50,886 of JAIBJO010000009.1, read as the reverse complement.
CCGTGGTCGCTGACGCCCGGCCGCTTCTCGCGGCTCGCGCCTGCCATGTCTACCTCCTCGATCCCGCGCGCGAGGAGCTCGATCGAAAGGCGAGCGATCCGGACCCAGGGAGCGCGCGCCAGGTGCTCGGGCTCGCCGAGCTCGGCCCCGAGCTCGCGCGCGGAGGCCGGAGCAGCCGCCTCGCGATCCCGCTGGTCGTGAACGGCGAGCTCATCGGGCTGCTCGTGGCGGAAGGAAGCGTCCGCGTCGAGCTGGGACGCGCGGTCGCCAGCCAGGTCGCGGTCGGCATCAAGAAGGTGCAGGTGATCGAGCAACTCACGGAGAAGAACCTGATCAAGGACTTCTTCGAGGAGCTCGCCGGAGGTCGTCCTCGGGGCGACCTCGAAGGGCGTGCCGCTCGCCTCGGCTGTGACCTCGACCAGCCGCATGTCGTCCTCGTCGCCGAGCCGGCGTCGGAGTCGCTCGAGCGGTCGCTGCGGATCGCAGCCGCGGGGTCGCTTTTCGACCGCCGCGAGGACTCGCTTCGCGCGCTCGTCAAGCTGGCTACGGACTCGAGCGAGGCGTTCCTGGAGCGAGTTCGCCGGGCGCACGGTGAGCTCGAGGAGCCGGTGTCGATCGGCGTCTCGAGCGTGTGTCGAGGTCAGGCCGCCTTTGCCGACGGATTTGCGGAGGCGCAGCAGGCTTTGCTCGGCACGGTCGTGTTGAAGGGGACGGCGGCCGTTCTCACCTACGAGGAGCTCGGCGCCTACAAGTACCTCCTCCGCATCGCGGTCGACGGCGGGGTGCGCGACGTCACGGTGGACGCCGTGTCGAAGCTCGCCGAGTACGACGCGCAACGCGGCGCCCAGCTCGTGGGGACGCTGGAGGAGTTCCTTCGCCGCCACGGCTCGATCAGCGCCACCTCCGAGGCGCTGTACGTCCATCCGAACACGCTTCGGCAGCGCCTGCGGCGGATCGGCGAGCTCTCGGGCCTCGACCTCCGTCGCGACGACTGGCTGCTCATCGAGATCGCCGTGAAGATGGTGAAACTGCGGCAGGCTCTGGGCGCGGTCAAACAGCACACATAGCCGCGGATCAGGTGTGGAGAAAGCGCACCTTCACGCCGGTCGACGCGAGTGGTAGGGCTATGCCTCCGACATTCGAGGGAGGCGCAGCCATGGCTGGGACGGAATCGTCCGATTCGATCTGGAAAGACATGGAGAAGCGGGGCGTCGAGTTCGTATTCGCACAGTTCGTCGACATGTACGCGCGGCCGAGCGCGAAGCTGGTGCCGGTCGGGTCACGTGATGCGTTCGACGGCCTTCTGACCGAAGGCGCCGGGTTCGCAGGATTCGCCGCCGGCGAGATCGGCCAGGTACCGAGCGATCCGGACATCGCTGCGATCCCGGACCTCGCCAGCTACACGCCCGTTCCCTGGCAGCCGAACCTCGCGCGGTTTGCCTGCGACGTCACGGTCGAGGGGGAAGAGTGGTCGTATTGCCCGCGCACCATCCTTCGCCGGGCTCTTGCTCGCGCCCGCGAGAAGGGATTCGAGTTCAGGATGGGCCTCGAGCTCGAGTACTTCCTCGTGACGCAGCGCGAGGACGGCTCGATCGAGATCGCCGACCCGTACGACACGCTCGAGAAGCCCTGCTACGACATGGCCGGGCTTACCCGCCGCTACGACTTCTTGACGACGGTCTCGCGCTACTGCAACGGGCTCGGGTGGGGCAACTACGCCAACGACCACGAGGACGCGAACGGCCAGTTCGAGCAGAACTTCACGTACGACGACGCCCTCGTGTCGTGCGACCGCGCGATCTTCTTCCGCTACATGGTTCACACGCTCGCGGAGCAGAACGGGATGATCGCGACGTTCATGCCCAAGCCGTTCTCGCACCTGACGGGGAACGGCTGCCACTTCCACATGTCGCTCTGGGACGGCGACCGCAACCTGTTCCTCGACGAGTCTGACCCACGCGGGCTGGGCCTCTCGGAGACCGCGTACAAGTTCGTGGGCGGGCTCAAGAAGCACGCTCGGGCGTACAGCGCGCTCACGGCGCCGACGGTGAACTCCTACAAGCGGCTGAAGGTCGGGACCACGCAGAGCGGCGCGACGTGGGCGCCCGTCTGGATCTCGTACGGGTACAACAACCGCACGCAGATGCTCCGCATCCCCGGCCCGGGTCGGATCGAGGATCGTACGATCGACGGCTCGTGCAACCCGTATCTCGCTGCCACAGCAGTGCTCGCCGCCGGTCTCGACGGCATCGAGAACGGCCTCGACGCGGGCGAGCCGAACACGGACAATCTCTACACCATCCCGTACGACGAGCTCACGTCGCGTGGGCTCGAGACGCTCCCGGCCAACCTGCTCGAGGCGACCCATGAGCTCAAGCACTCGGACGTTCTTCGCGCTGCGCTCGGGCGCGGTCGAGACGAGGACTACGTCGACTACTTCATCGACGTCAAGCGGTCGGAATGGGACCGGTACCACGAGCAGGTCACACCGTGGGAGATCCGCGAGTACCTGACGCGCTTCTAGCGCATATGTCGTAAAGCTCCATATACGCGAGTCGATGATAGGTGCATGAATGCGGTGTTATCGAATCGGGGAGATGTAACTTCTAGACATATGTGTGGGATCGTCGGGCTCTTTGCGAAGTCGTCCGCAGTCGAGGAGCGCCTCGGCGAGCACCTCGCTGCCATGCTCGTCCAGATGTCGAGCCGCGGGCCGGACTCGGCGGGGGTCGCGGTCTACCGTGATCCCGCGCTGCCCGGCTGGAGCAAGCTCACGCTGTACACGACGAGCCTGCACGAGGATTGGCACGGCGTCAGGGACGCACTTCGCGATGCGTTCGGCGCCTGCGACGAGCCCTCGGTTCGTTCCAGCCATGCAGTCCTCGTGGTCGAAGCCGATGCGGACGTCGCCGAGAGCTGGGTGCGGTCGAACCGCCCCGACCTCCGGGTGATGAGCGCGGGCGAGGTGATCGAGATCTACAAGGAGACGGGCTTGCCGGAGGAGTTCGCGGCGGAATTCCAGCTCGAGGACTTCTCGGGCACTCATGCCCTCGGCCACACGCGCATGGCAACTGAGAGCCGCGTCACGACCGAGGGATCCCACCCCTTCTCGACGGGGCTCGACCTCTGCCTCGTCCACAACGGCTCTCTCTCGAACCACAACAGGCTGCGCGAGAGCCTCCGGCGCGAGGGCATCGAGTTCCAGACGGAGAACGACACGGAGGTGGCCGCCGGGTACCTCGCGTGGCGGTTGCACGAGGGCGCATCGCTCGAGGAGGCGCTCGACGGCTGCCTGGCCGACCTCGACGGCTTCTACACCTTCGCCGTCGGGACTGCCGACGGCTTCGCGGTCCTTCGCGATCCGATCGCGTGCAAACCGGCGGTGCTGGCCGAGACCGACGACTGGGTCGCGATGTCGTCCGAGTGGCGATCGATCGCGGTCCTTCCAGGCGCAGCCGACGCACGCGCGTGGGAGCCGGCGCCCGGGGTGGTGTACGTCTGGGAGAAGGCGACGGTCTGATGGCGGTGGCGACGACCGAGACCGCCGAGCTCGAAGTCGTCGATCTCGAGACGACGTCCGTCCGCGAGCTCAACCAGCGACTGCACGACCTCGCAGGAGCCGTTCCGGGGCGGCACCGCTTTCGGATCCTCAACCCGAGCGGCGCGCACGCCCTCGCATGTGGCCTCGATGCGGAGATCGAGGTCGAGATCGAAGGCCATGTGGGCTACTACTGCGCGGGCATGAACAAGCTCGCGACGGTGCGCGTTCATGGCAATGCGTCGACGGGGATCGCCGAGAACCTCATGTCCGGACAGGTGATCGTCGAAGGGAATGCGAGCCAGTCGGCCGGCGCCACCGGTCGTGGCGGTCTCCTGGTCGTTCGTGGCGATGTGTCGTCTCGTTGCGGGATCTCGATGAAGGGGATCGACATCGTGGTCGGCGGATCGGTGGGTCACATGAGCGCGTTCATGGCTCAGACCGGCTGCCTCGTCGTCTGCGGGGATGCCGGCGACGCGCTCGGCGACTCGATCTACGAGGCGCGGCTCTACGTGCGTGGCACCGTGACCGGCCTGGGCGCTGACTGCGTCGAGAAAGAGATGCGCGACGAGCACGTCGCTCAGGTCGCCGGCCTCGTCGTCGCAGCCGGGATCGACGCCGATGCGTCCGACTTCCGGCGCTACGGCTCGGCGAGGGAGCTCTACAACTTCAAGATCGACAACGCGGGCGCGTACTGAGGGCGAGGCAAGCCTCGCCCTTACGGACATGGCCACCGACACCGAGCGCCCCTGGAACCTCCGCGAGTCGTACCTCTTCGACCGGAATGTCATCGCGGAGATCCAGCGCGCTGCCCGCGAGGGGATCTACGACATCCGCGGCTTCGGCGCCAAGCGGCGACTACCGCACTTCGACGATCTCCTGTTCCTCGGCGCGAGCATCTCGCGTTATCCGCTCGAGGGGTACCGCGAGCGCTGCGCGACCGACGTCGTCCTCGGCACGCGCTTCGCGCGCAAGCCGCTCGAGCTGAAGATCCCGGTGACGATCGCAGGCATGAGCTTCGGCGCGCTCTCGGCGCCGGCGAAGGAGGCACTTGGCCGGGGAGCGAGCGAGGTCGGAACGTCGACCACGACGGGCGACGGCGGCATGACGAACGAGGAGCGAGAGCACTCGACGACGCTCGTGTACCAACTCCTCCCCTCTCGCTACGGCATGAACCCCGACGATCTCCGCCGAGCCGACGCTATCGAGGTCGTCGTCGGGCAGGGTGCGAAGCCGGGTGGCGGAGGAATGCTCCTCGGCCACAAGATCTCCGATCGCGTCGCCGAGATGCGGAGCCTGCCGAAGGGGATCGACCAGCGCTCGGCCTCACGCCACCCGGACTGGACGGGACCGGACGATCTCGAGATCAAGATCCACGAGCTCCGCGAGATCACGGACTGGGAGAAGCCGATCTTCGTCAAGGTCGGAGCGACGCGGACGTACTACGACGTCCAGCTCGCCGTGAAGGCGGGCGCCGACGTGATCGTCGTCGACGGCATGCAAGGCGGCACTGCCGCGACCCAGGACGTCTTCATCGAGCACGTCGGGATCCCGACGCTCCCGGCGACGCGGATCGCGGCCGACGCGCTGCAGGAGCTCGGGATGCACCGCAAGGTGCAGCTCGTCGTGTCCGGCGGGATCCGAGGTGGGGCCGACGTCGCGAAAGCGCTCGCTCTGGGCGCGGACGCGGTGTCGATCGGCACGGCTGCTCTCATAGCCATGGGCGACAACAGCCCCGAGTACGAGGAGCAGTACCGGCGGATCGGCAGCTCGGCCGGGTTCTACGACGACTACCAGGCGGGCCGCGACCCGGTCGGGATCTCGACGCAGGACGACGAGCTCGCTTCGCGCTTCGACCCTGTCGTGGGCGGCCGGAAGGTCGCGAACTACCTGCGCGTCCTGACGCTCGAGACGCAGACACTGGCTCGCGCGTGCGGGAAGTCGCACGTGCACAACCTCGAGCCCGAGGATCTCGTCGCGCTCACGGTGGAGGCCGCGGCGATGGCGAAAGTGCCGCTCGCCGGCACCGACTGGATCCCGGGCCTTGCGTCACCGGTCTCTGCCGGCTCGGACACGGTGTAGGGGCGAGGCCAGCCTCGCCCCTACACGCGACGGGAGACCGCTACGCGGCCAGGTAGTCGCAGACCGCCTGGGGCTTCGACGTCCCGTCGAGAACCTGGTGCAGGCCCGCCAGCCGGATGCTGCCGTCTCGGCCGAAGACGGCGAGCCCTGCCTCGACGAGCACGGGCCCGACACCCGGCACGTGCAGGTTGAACACGGTGCCGCGGTAGGTCTCCGACTCGTCGGCTCCGAAGGCGATGGTGAAGTTGACGTTCTCCGTCAGCGACTTGCCGTTCGCCCGCCAGTAGTACGTCTCGTGGTGATGGCTCTGGGCGGTCCCGTCCGAGTACTCGATGATGCGGATGCGCGCCTCGTTGAGGACCTCGACGTCGAAGCCGCACACATTGGAGAGGAACGGATCGGGGCCGAGGGACTCGAGGTCTCGGGTGATGTCCGTGATCTGCGGCTTCGCCGCGGTGGCCGTCGTGGCCACGACGAGCGACAGGGCGGCGACGCACAGGTACGCAAGGATCCTGAAGGTCATCTCTGCTCCTCCCTATTTCCTCGTCCAGAGTGGATATGTGAGGGTCTGCCAGCGGCCGCCACAGGGATCTCCGCTGACGCCGGGTCGCGACATCGGGGTGAGCCTCAGCGTCCGGTTCGCGATCACCCACGTGTAGACACCCTTGAAGTCGAACCCACCCCCTTTGCACAGGACGTCGTTCGCGAAGACGATCCTGCGACCTGAGACGGTGTAGGTGCCCTTTGACCACCGATCGAGCGCGTTGTACGTCCTGTACGTGCCGTCGGCGCGCAGGATGAGCCGGAACCTGCCGGCGAGGCGGGCGTCGTAGCCCCCGTTCACCATCTGCGCCGTGCTCATTCGGGCCGTCCACAGACCGAGATACGGCGTGCTCGCGGCGTTCGCGAGGGCTCCCAGCGAAGCCCACGCCACGAGTAGCGCCGCCGGCACTGCGAATCGATTTCTCATCGTCTTCCTCCGTTCACTCAAGATCCGCTCAGTGCGGGTCGATCGCCGGACGTTCGCGCTCTGTGGTTACAGGTCACCCCCGAGGTGGCCAACGGGCCGGTAAACCCCGCCGTTGTCAGCCGGGAATGCAGCGTGGTAGCGTCGGCGGGAGGGCAACGTGGAATTCAGGATTCTCGGGCCGCTGGAGGTGATCGAGGACGACCGTCCGATCCAGCTCGGCCGTGGCCGCGAGCGTGCCCTTCTTGCGCTCCTACTCCTGCGCGCGAACGAGGTCGTCTCCACCGACCGGCTGATCGAGGACCTGTGGCGGGACGGCCAGCCCGCGACGGCTCCCAAGGCCCTTCAGGTCTACGTCTCGAGGCTTCGTAAGCACCTCGGCGCCGACGTGCTCGAGACGCGCGCTCCCGGTTACGCAGTCGTTGTCGGACCGGAGCAGCTCGACCTGACCCGCTTCGAGCGGCTCGTCGAAGAGGCGCGTCGAGCCGATCCGGTGGACGCCGCCTCCAAGCTGCGCGATGCGCTCTTGCTCTGGCGCGGTGCGCCGCTGGCCGAGTTCGCGGACGAGCCCTTCGCACAGACGGAGATCGTTCGCCTCGAGGAGCTGCGACTCTCCGCAATCGAGGACCGGATCGACGCCGACCTCGCGCTCGGCCGCCATGCCGAGGTCGTCGCCGAGGTCGAGTCGCTCGTCTCGCGAAATCCGTATCGAGAGCGCCTGCGCCGGCAGCTGATGCTCGCTCTGTACCGCTCCGGGCGTCAGGCGGACGCGCTCGCGGCGTACCAGGACGCACGCCGGACGCTCACGGACGGGCTCGGCCTCGAGCCCGGCGAGGAGTTGAAGCGGCTCGAGCGGCAGATCCTCGCCCACGACGACGCCCTGGCGGCGCCCGCACCGCCGGAGCACGCGGCACCGGATGACGCGGGCGTCGTGGAGGCAGCCGCGCGCCCCCGCCGTCGCCGGCGGTGGGCGCTCGCCCTCGCGGCCGCCGCGGTCGTGCTCGCGACGGTCGTCGGCGGCGTGGTCGCAGCGACCCGAGGCTCGACCGCCGAGGCGATGGTCGTCAAGCCGAGCTCGGTCGCCGTCATCGATCCCGAATCGAACCGCGTCGTCGCTGCCATCCCCGTCGACGACAGGCCGACGCAGATCGCCGCGTACGGAGACGCGATCTGGGTGCTGCATCCCGACCTCCGAACGCTGTCGCTCCTGAGTCGCAGCGAGCGGAAGGTGGTGCGGACGGTCGGCCTGGGGGGAGCGCCGACGGCGCTGGTCGCGGATGAGCACGGAGCCTGGGTATCGGACGCTCGCACCGCGACCGTGGACCTGATCGAGCCCGAGAGGTTGACGCACGTGCGGACGATCAGGACGCGCGGCGCACCCATTCGGGGGCCCTATCCGGACGCGGGCCCGCTCGCGATCGGATTCGACTCGCTCTGGGTGGCGTCGGGCGATCGCACGATCTCGAGGATCGACATCGCGACGGGCCGGGTCATCAAGCGAATCCGTGACGTGGACGTCGCCGCCGCGTACGGTGGGATTGCGATCGGCCCCAACTCCGTCTGGGTCGCAGGGCCCGTTCAGGACTCGATGGTGACCCGCATCGATCCACGCAGGAACGCGATCGCGGCAAAGGTCTTCATCCAGAAGTTCCGTCTGAACGGGATCGCCGTCGGCGAGAGCGGAATCTGGGTCTCGGACGTCGGGAGCGACCAGGTCTGGATGATCGACCCGGTCGAGAACGAGCCTGCCGGCGCGACGAAGGTCGGGTTCGCGCCGCTCGGAATCGCGTACGGGCACGGCTCGATCTGGGTCGCGAACTCCGGCGACGGGACCGTCTCGCGGATCGACGAGGCCTCGGGCCGGATCGAAGGGACGATCTCGGTCGGAGGAAGCCCGAACGGGATCGCCGTCACCGACGACGGCGTCTGGGTGACCGTCGACTGATCTCGACGATTCAGACGACGCCCGAGTGGCCGTCCTGCAGGTACCTCAACCGCGCCGGTTCGTCGCGCGCAGAGCGGAGGTAGCGCGTCCACGCCTGCTGCTCGTGACAGACGACGCCCAGCTCCCAGACGCAGAACGTCGGGCGGTGCTCGTCCGTGACCGACCACGAGTGGAACGACCCGCCCGCTTCCCCGGTCTTCGCCCAGGCCGTCTCCCAGAGCTCGTTCTCGTTCCGCCATGTGCACACGAGCAGGAAGTAGAAGCTCTCGCCGCAGCGGTGGAGGACGGCGAAGCCGAGCTCGCCGAGGTGACCCAGTGCCCCCGCCTTCGCGGCGTCGCGCAGGTTCCGGCGGGCGAGCGCGCGGATCGCCAGCGGAACGGGCGCGTCCCCCGGAGCGACGTCGTACCACTTGAGAGACGTCGATCCCAGCTCAGGCCTGGTTCGAGCCGTGCATCCTTGGCGACGTGGACGTACTCGGCCGAGACGTCCCTCGCGTGCTCACGACGCCGCCTCGAGCGCCCGCGTGAAGTCCATGATCCAGTTGACCTCCCACGTCTCGCCGCCGTCGTCGGAGAACGCCTGCTCCCAGCGCGGCGTCGGCGTGGTGACACCCGACCAGGTGAAGCGCACGAGGATCCGCCGACCGTCGAAGGTGTCCCCGCCCTCGAAGATCCCCGTTTCGCCGGAGAACGACCCGATCAACGGCGGGTCGAGCAAGCCCGGCCGGCGACTGTCCGCCCAGTAGATCGACCACAGCCCGCTCGCGGGATCGAAGAACCGGAAGGACATGCCGACGAACCCGCCGCCGTAGTCGGTGCAGAACACGTCCTCGTTGCCGAGGCCACCGGGCAAGGGCCTCGCTGCGACCTTCGCCGGGAACTCGTCCCAGTCGTCTGATCCGGCGAGGCGCCGCACGAGTCGCCGGTTGTGCACGTTCCACTTCCCCATCCAGAAGTCGAAGTCGAGAGACGTCGCGCGCTCCCTCACTGCAGCTGTCACATCGCACCCCCAAGTCGTTTGGAGAGACAGGACGTTAGCGCTCAAATAGGGCGAATTGAGCCCTCTATTTCTGGTTCACTGCGTGCTGTGCTGACGCCCACCGCCCGGCTCCTCGAGCTGCTCGAGCTCCTCCAGGCGCAGCCTCTGATCACGGGTCGCGAGATCTCCCACCGGCTCGGGATCGACCCGCGAACCGTCCGCAGGTATGTGGAGGCTCTCCAGAACCTCGGCATTCCCGTCGAGGGGCAGCGAGGCGTCGGCGGCGGCTATCGCATCCGACCCGGGTACCGGCTGCCGCCGCTCATGCTGACCGACGACGAAGCCGTCGCGGTCGCCCTCGGTGTGCAGGCTGCCGGCCGCCTCGGTCTCTCGGGCTCAGCAGACGCGGTCGAGGGGGCGCTCGTGAAGATCCATCGCGTCCTACCGGACGGGCTGCGACGCCGGGTGGAGGCTCTCGAGGCGACGCTCGACTTCACGTCGGGGCGGACCAGAGGCGCGCCGGTCCGCGGTGACACCGTCCTCCTCCTCGCCGATGCCATCCGCCGGCGCCGTAGGCTTCGCGTCACGTACCGCGCGTTCTCCGGCAGCGAGACCCGGCGGGAAGTGAGCCCGCACGGGCTCGTCGTCCACGCGGGCCGCTGGTACCTCGCTGCGCACGATCACCTGCGGGACGACCTTCGCACCTTCAGGGTCGATCGCATGCAGCGCCTGCGAGTCGTCGCGGACCCCGCGGACCCGGCGCCGGTGGGTTTCGACGCCGTCGCGCACGTGACCGCGTCCCTGGCCCGGGTTCCCTGGCCGTGGGAGGTCGAGGTGGTGCTCGATCTTGCGGTCGACGAGGCAGCTCGGCGTGTCCCCGCGACCCTCGCCGAGCTCAGCGACGAGGAGGGACGGACGCTGCTCCGCATGCGGGTCGGCTCGCTCGACTGGATGGCGACGGTGCTGGCCGGGCTCGGCTGTGGCTTCGTCATTCGTAGGCCGGACGAGCTTCGTGCGAGCGTTCGGGCGCTCGCCGATCGGCTCGCGAGCTCCGCCTATCCTCGAAGCGCGTAGCGGTGAAACAGGTGGGAGCCGTGGCGGCGCAGGCTCACGAGCCGCGGGCGCAGCTCGTCCGGCACGAGGTCGGCCCCCTCGACGAGCCGAAGCCGAGACCCGGAGCCGGCGTCGCCCACGAGCAGCGGGGACGTCGTCAGGAACAGCTCGTCGACGGCGCTCGCCTCGACCAGGGTCCCGAACGTGTGCGGGCCCGCCTCGCAGAGGATTCGGCGGTGGCCGCGAGCGTGCAGCGCGTCGACCACGAGACCGGGAGCGATCGTCGTCGAGCTTCCCAACGCGACAATCGTCGAGGTCCGCGGGAGCCGCGTCTCCAGCCGTTCGGCGCCCGCCTCGCTGGTCAGCACGAGAGCTCCGGATTCGAGCAGGGGATGCGCTGGATCGATCGATCCGCTTCCCGTCAGGACGGCGACTTCTGGCGCAGCCAGCAGGCCGAGCTGCTGCCGGAGCTCGGCATACGACGCTGCGGCAGGCGGATAGACCTTGTCGGGACGCCAGGTGCCCTGCGGGCTCGCTCTCAGGACGCCCGAGCCGATGAGCACAGCGTCGGCGAAGGCGCGGAGCAGGCCCATGAGGAAGCGATCCGCGTCGCTGTCCCCGGCGACGAAGTCGTTCGAGCCCGGCATCGTCGGGATCGCGACGATGCCGTCCAGCGTGGTCACGAAGTTCGCGTAGACGCATTCGTCGGCGAAGCCGAGGTCGCCGCCGTGGAGTCGCTCGAGCACGCTCGGCAGCGCCGTCCGCGGCAGCGAGTCGGCTTCGTACAGGAGCTCCAGCGGCTCGAGCGGTGCGGCGCTCGGCTCCGTCCGGGTCACTCGCCGGCGACGAGGGCTCGCAGGCTCTCGTGCTCCTCGCGGCACGCAGGGCAGCCGTCGAGGTGTGCGCGCAGCCCGGGAATGGCGGCGTTCGCGTCCTTGCCTGCCAGCTCGAGCTCGACGTACCGGTCGAGCTCCTCGAAGCACACGTCGCAGCCAACCTCGGGCTCGGCGGGGCCGAGGAGGCGCCCGACCACCTGGTTGAGATTTCCTCGCTCCATCAGCTCGTTTCCTCCAGCAGTGACTCGGGCGCGAGCCCGGATTCCTCGAGATGCGTGCGCAGCTTCCGCCGTGCGTCGTGAAGAGTCTTGTAGAGGGCCCCGCGCGTCGTCTCGAGCCGCTCTGCGAGGACGTCGATCGGGACGCCGTCGATCGCGAGGGCGATCAGCACGGTTCGCTGGCGCGAGGTCAACACCTCGTCGATCGCGTGACGCAACGTCGCCATGAGCTCGCTCTGCTCGGCCTCGGCCTCGGGTTCGAGCCGGTGGCTCGAGAACGAGCGCCAGGCGTCGTCCTCGAGCGGGATCTCCCGGCCCTGCCAGGCTCTTTTGCGCAGTTTGACCGCTGCCTCGAGCAAGGCGAACTTGTAGACCCAGGTCGTGAAGCGGCTCGAACCGCGGAAGTCGTCGAGGCGCCGGAGCACGCTCACGAGCGCGTCGTCGGCCGCCTGGTTGGCCAGGTCGTCGAGGTCGTCGCCACGCACGTGCGGCAGGCTCGTGCGCCGACGCGAGACTTCGAAGCGGGCTGCGCGAAGCAGGAGCGCGTGGAGGCGGGCGACAGCCTGGTCTCGAGCCGCGCCTTCCGCCCGAAGGCTCTTCAGCCATTCGCGCGACTCGGCGTCGAGGTCGGCCGGCACGACGTGTCGCGACGGAGCGGTCGGCACCTCCACGAGAGTAGCGCCGATCATGCCGCGCTCGCCTCGTCGAGCGGTGCGAGGATCTGCGCCGCGACCGCGGGAGGGCAGCCTCGTCCCACGAGCTCGAGCAGGGCGTGGAGGTCGTAGCGGGGGTCGCGGGCCAGTCGTCGTGCCGCCGGGAGCGCGAATCCCGCGGCGACGAGCTGATCTCGGCGCCAGGCCGCGACCAGCTTGTCGCCCTGCTCGAGTCTCGTGGAGGTCGGCATGTCCTCTTGGTGTCCGGTCGGGTCGCGGTCCTTACGCGAACCGGCCCGGGAACTGGGCGACCAGCCCGTCGGAGAGCATGTCCGCCATGCGGAGGATCTGGACGTGGATCCGGTCGTACGCGCGAACGTCGGCCGACCAGTTCTTCGTCAGGCGAGCGACGACCTCGTTCGTCGTGAGACGGAGGTGTGTTTGCATCATCGCCTTCATCTCGCCCGGCTTCCAAGAGCGCGGGTTGGCGCTCGAGAGGAAGGAGGCGATGTCGTCGGCGTTCGCCGTCCACCGATCCTGCTCGGAGGCGACGCCCTCCTGGTCGCCCTTCCTCGCTGCCGCGATGAGATCCGCTGCGATGACGATGTGCTCGCGCAGCAGCGCGGTCAGCTTGGCGCCCGCAGCCTTGCCGTAGAACGGCTTGATCGCGTTGCCGATGTCGGCCTGGTTCTTCAGCAAGCGACCGACGGTCGCCTGCGTGTCGGGCGAGTCGGTCGTCAGGCTGATGACGGCCAGGCGCGTCCAGGTGACGTGGTCCTCCCACAGCTTCCGCATGTCCTGACGCAGCACGAGCTGCTTCTGGGTGATCGTGGCAGGGGAGGCATGGTTCGTATCGGCGTGTGCCGATGCGTCGTGCCCGCCGGAGAGCGCGAGCGCGACGAGGGCGCTGAACAGCGCGATCAGCATGGTAAGGCCGAGTGGGATCGGCCGGTAGGAGCGTGTGCTCATGTCATCGTTCCTTTCGGTGAGATGTGGAAGGCGGCGGCCGGGCGGCCGTGCCGTAGGAGGTCGATTGCAAGTGCGAGCCCGACCACCTCGACGATCTTGGTCGCGACGGCGAGACCTTGGACGCGCTCGGGCTGCGGGTTGAGCACAGGCAGACCCGACGTGACCGCGAGCAGGTAGCTCGCGATCAGGCCGGCGAGGGCGAGGGAGGTCAGGAACCAAAGCGCCGTTCCGTCCTGACGGGTGAGCGTGACCGCGAGCCCCGCCAGCAGGACCGTTGCGACGAGGAATCCAATTCCGGCGCCCAGGCCTTCGGCGAAGTGCGCGGGTGTGAGCGCTGCATGGATGCCTGCGCTGATCGCGCAGGCGACGATCACCGCGTCGCGCTCGAGCTCTGTCCGAGCGGTCATTCGACGGTCAGCTCGCCGTCCGCGCGACGTTCACTCCGACACGACCTCGATCTCCCGGGCATGCGACTCCTCCTCGTTTGCCTGGGAGATTGGTGTCGCGTCGGAGCGCGACCTTACGGGGCGAGGGCGTGTTTGCTGCTGAGCGACCTCCCGGTTCTCTCAGACTTCCCCTGTCCGCTTCGCGGACAGGACGCTACGCGTCTGGTCGCCAGCCCAGCTCGCGCGAGATCGCGTCGGCGCGTTGCAGCACGTGGGGCAGCGCGGCGGCGACGGCGGCGCTGTCGAAGCGGCTGCTCGGCCCCTGCAGCGCCACGATCGCCTCGAGCTCGCCGCGTGCCGAGCGGATCGGAGCCGCGATCGCCGTGAGGCCGGGCTCGCGCTCCCCGGCGGCTTCCGCGTAGCCCTGCTCGCGGACCCTCTCGAGCTCACGCGCGAGCGCCTGCCGGTCGGTGACGGTCCGGGCCGTGTACGCCCGGAACGGGCCGTCCGGAAGGTCCCGCCCGGAGAACGCCAGCATCACCTTCCCCGCAGACGTTGCGTGTGCGATCGACGGTCGGCCCAGCCGTGAGACCGGCTGGACCTGATGCGCACCCGGGACGAAGTCGACGGTGATCGCGTCCTCGTCGCCGGGAACCGACAGGGTGGCGGTCTCGCCGGTCATGTCGACGAGGTCGACGAGATGGGGGCGTGCGACCTCGCGGACGTCGAGCCGCGTGAGGACGGCGTTGGCAAGGTGCACGAGCCGGATCCCCAGCCGATAGCGCCCGGTGGCCTCGACGCGCTCGACGAGCCCCGCTGCCGCGAGCGTCCCCAGCTGGCGAGACACCGTGCTCGGAGTCATCGCCGTGCGGCGCGCGACTTCGTTCGTGCCGAGCTCGCCGCCATCTGCAAGGGTGTCGAGCACCGTGATCGCCCGCTCGGCAGCGCCAATTCGTCTAGTGGAAGGTTGACGAGTACGCGACATCGGTGTAGGTTCGTTGCGGATTCTGGCACAGCATTGCTCAAGGTGCAATTCACCGTCTGATGTCGTTTCTTCTGTCGTGCCCGTTCTGCGGCCCCCGGCCGGTGGACGAGTACGCGTACTTCGGCGAGGTCACGACACGTCCGTCCGGCTCTCCCAGCCTGCGTGAACTGACCGACTACGTGTACTTCCGCGAGAACGTCGCGGGCGTGCAGCGGGAGTGGTGGCAGCACCGTATGGGCTGCGGCGAGTGGTTCCTTGCCGAACGGGACACGCGCACGAACGAGGTACATGCCGTTTCCGTTCCGGAGACGGCTAGGAAGAGCGGGACGGCGGAGTGAGGCTCGAGCCCCGGCGCAGCGAGCGGATCGACCGTTCCAAGGCGGTGTCGTTCACGTTCGCGGGCTGGAAGGTCACCGGCTTCGAGGGCGACACGATTGCATCCGCCGCGTTCGCCGCCGGGAAGCGTGTCTTCTCGCGCTCGTTCAAGTACCACCGCCCACGCGGGCTCTACTGCTGCTCGGGGCACTGCCCGAACTGCATGATGACCGTCGACGGCGTTCCCAACGTGCGCACGTGCGTCGAGCCGATCCGTGACGGCGCGGTCGTCGAGGGCCAGAACGTCCGCTTCGCACTCGACTTCGACGTCATGTCCCTGACCGACAAGGTCGGAGGCCCGTTCACCCCGGTCGGCTTCTACTACCGTACGTTCATCCGCCCGCGCGCCGCGTGGCCGCTGTACGAGAAGTTCCTGCGCGGCGCCGCCGGCCTGGGGAAGCTCGACCCGCACGCTGGGCACTCGCGGCGCTACGACACCGAGCACCGCAGGGCGCGGGTACTCGTGATCGGTGGTGGTAATGCGGGCCGCGCCGCGGCGCTCGAAGCGGCGAAGGCCGGCCCGGGGGTCGTCCTCGTCGACGAGGACGCGCGGCACGCCGATCTCGCGGTCGCAGGTGTCGAAGTGCTCGCGCCTGCCTGCGCGCTCGGCATCTGGGAGGGAGGTCTCGTACCGGTCGACGCCGGCACGATTCTCTATCGCTTCCGCGCCGACCGCATCATCGTTGCGACCGGTGCGACCGAGCAGCCGGTCGTCTTTCCGGGGAACGATCTCGTCGGCGTGATGCTGCCAAACGGCTGCCGCCGTTTGGTTAGAGACTTCTCCATCAGGCCCGGCGAGAAGGCCGTCGTCGTGGGCGCCGACGACGACACGCTGGCGGTGGCCGGCGAGCTCGAGGAGATCGGCGTCGAGGTCTCCAAGGTCGTGGATCTCCGTGACGTGCGTCCGCGTGAGCTCGTCGCCGAGGGACGGAAGGGGCGCGTACGACGGCTCGTGCTCGACGGGGAGCGATACGGATGCGACCTCCTGGTGGCGTCGGGAGGCCGCCAGCCTGCCTATTCGCTCCTCGCGCAGGCAGGTGCGCGCGTCGAGTACGACGACGCGCTCGGTGTCTTCGTGCCGACGGAGCTCCCTGACGGCGTGGAAGGGGTGGGTGCGGTCACGGGCGAGGGCTGTTCTTCTAACCCTTTGCCGGCGTATGCCGGCAAAGGGCGCTGCTTCGTCTGCGTCTGCGAGGACGTGACCACGAAGGACATGAAGCGCGCGATCGACGAGGGCTTCGACTCCATCGAGCTCGCCAAGCGGTACACGACGGCGACCATGGGCCCGTGCCAGGGGAAGCTCTGCCACCTCTCGAGCATCCGCATCTACGCGCAGGAGAACCGCATGTACGAGTCGGCTATCGGCACGACGACTGCCCGGCCGCCGTGGGCGCCGGTCGAGCTCGGACTCCTGGCGGGGCGTGAGCTCACACCGGCGCGGCGCTCGTCGATCCACTGGCGCCACGAGGAGGCGGGAGCGACGATCCAGTGGGCCGGCCCCTGGAAGCGGCCGTACGCGTACGGCGAGCGTCCGGAGGACGAGGTGCGTGCGGTCCACGAGTCGCTCGGCGTGATCGACGTGTCGACGCTCGGCAAGCTCCTCGTCGAAGGGCGGGAGGCGGTCGCGCTCCTCGAGCGCCTCTACCCGAACCGGTTCGGTGACATGAAGCCCGGTCGGATCCGCTACGGCGTTCTCACCTCGGACGGCGGCCGAATCATGGACGACGGCACGATCGCTCGACTCACCGACGATCTCTTCTACGTG
Source organism: Actinomycetota bacterium (assembly GCA_020029615.1). Classification (GTDB taxonomy): domain Bacteria; phylum Actinomycetota; class Thermoleophilia; order Gaiellales; family Gaiellaceae; genus GMQP-bins7. Next base: position 34,135 of record JAIBJO010000009.1, on the reverse strand, counting down.
ACCACGACGTCGACGGGTGCCGACGCGGTGACCGCGTGGTTCGAATGGTGGAACGCGGTATGGGGATACGAGGCCGAGATCGTGAACGTCACCGGCGCGCTTGCCGCGGTGAACCTCGCAGGGCCGCGGGCAAGGGACGCCCTCCAGCGCCTGACCGAGGCGGATGTCTCCGCGGAGGAATTCAAGTATCTGGACGCGCAAGAGATCGAGGTCGCCGGCGTGCCGTGCCTGGCCCTGCGGATCGGCTTCGTCGGCGAGCTCGGGTACGAGCTCCACTTCCCGAGCCCCGCGGGCGAGCACCTGTGGGACGCGCTGGTTGCAGAAGGCGCGCGGCCGTTCGGGCTCGAGCCTCAACGGGTGCTCAGGCTCGAGAAGGGCCACGTCATCGTCGGTCAGGACACGGACTCGGAGTCGAACCTCTATTCCTCGGGCATGCCGTGGCTGCCGAAGATGGACAAGGACGACTTCGTGGGCAAGTTCGCGCTCGAGCACTTCGCGCAGCGTGAGGAGAAAGAGCGCCTGGTGGGCTTCACCATGGAGGACGACTTCCTCCCCGCGGAGGGAGCGCAGATCGTGATCGAGGGCATGCCGGCCGGGCGAGTGACGAGCGCTCGACGGAGCGAGGCCGTTGGGAAGGTCATCGGTCTCGCGTGGGTGCCTGCAGAGCGGTCGAGAGCGGGGACGCGCGTGGAGATCCAGGTCGACCGGCTGCGGCGCGGGGCACGCATCACGCACGGCGCGTTCTTCGATCCGAGCGGGGAGCGGATGCGCTCGTGACTCTCGGTTTCCTGTCGCCGACAGTCTGTGCGGAAGGGACGACCACGTCGCCGCTCCGGCGCGCTCTCGAGACCGCCGATCCCACGGTTGTGCGTGATCTCTCGCTCGAAGGCGTGGTCGAGATTCGCGGCGATCTCGACGTCGTGGCGCCTGGGGCAGGCGAGGAGCTCGTGCGGTTGTCGTCGCGTCGCGGGTTCCTCTTCACCGACGACGATCCGGCCGACGTCGCGGAGCGCGTTCGCGCGTCCGGTGCGCTCGCGTACGACGCGACCGGCGCGCTCGCCTGTATCGCGATCGCGAGCGAGCAAGTCATGCGGCGCCTCACCGACCTCGATCTCGAGCGGATCCCGACCGCCGGTCCGTTCGCGCGTGTGACGGCGCTCTTCCGTCGCGACGACGAAGGCTGGTTCCGCGTCTACGTCCAGCAGGAGCTCGGGCATTACGTGGCCGAGGCCGTTCTGGACGTGTCCCGGGGTCTGACCCCGAATCGACGATGAAGGAGATCTTCTTCCCCAAGCGCATGTGGCGGCCGCGGCCGGAGCTCAAGCGCCGCTACGAGGTCGTCATCGTCGGCGGCGGCTCGCACGGGCTCGCGACGGCCTACTACCTCGCGAAGCGCCACGGCATCCGCGACGTCTGCATCCTCGAGAAGTCGTACATCGGCTCCGGCGCGTCGGGTCGGAACACGACCATCATCCGCTCGAATTACCGGACGCCCGAAGGCGCGGCGTTCTACGGTGAAAGCGTTCGCCTGTACGAGCGACTGTCGGAGGAGCTCGACTTCAACCTCATGTTCTCGCAGCACGGGCACCTGACGCTCGCGCACTCGGACCGGGCGATGATCACGATGCAGGAGCGCGCCGAGGTCAACAAGCTCCTCGGAATCAAGTCGAGCGTCGTCTATCCCGACAGGATCCGCGAGCTGTGCCCGGAGCTCGACCTCTCGCAGCGCCCCGCCTACCCGATCGTGGGCGCGCTCTACCACCCGCCCGGCGGGATCATCCGCCACGACGCGGTCGTGTGGGGCTTTGCACGCGCTGCGGATCGGCTCGGTGTGGAGATCCACCCGTCGACCGAAGTCACAGGATTCGAGCGCGCCGGCGATCGCGTCACTGCCGTCGAGACGACGCGCGGCCGCGTCGAGTGCGGCCAGGTCGTGAGCGCCACCGCCGGCTGGTCGTCACTCGTCGGCAGGTTGGCCGACCTGCGCCTGCCGATCACGACGCACATCCTGCAGGCGTTCGTCACCGAGCCGCTGAAGCCGTTCCTCGACGTCGTCCTCGTCTCCTCGCAGCTCCACGTGTACGTCTCGCAGACGGATCGCGGGGAGTTCCTGATCGGCGCCGAGATCGAGCCGTACACGACGTACAAGGGCACCGGAACGCTCTCGTTCCTCGAGTACTCGGCTTCCCATGCGCTCGATCTCCTCCCGCAGCTCGAGCGCGCGAAGGTGCTACGTACGTGGACGGGGCTCTGCGACCTCTCGCCCGACTACAGTCCGATCCTCGGCAAGACCGAGATCGACAACTTTCACGTCTCGACGGGCTGGGGAACGTACGGCTTCAAGGCCGCCCCGATCGTCGGCGTCACGCTGGCCGAGCTCGTCGCGAGCGGTAGGCCGCCCGACCTCATCGCTCCCTTCGCGCTCGAGCGCTTCCATACGGATACGCTCGTGTCCGAGCTGGCCGCCGCCGCGGTGAGCCATTGATCGTGGACATGAACGTAGGGGCGAGATATATCTCGCCCCTACACAACGCGAGATGAAGACGACCATGCCCTCCAGCCTCGAGATTGCGCAGGACGCGACCCTCCGCCCGATCCTGGACGTCGCCGCCGACGTCGGGCTCCTCCCCGAGGAGGTCGAGCCGTACGGGCGCTACAAGGCGAAGGTCGACCTCTCCGTGATCGAGCGGCTGGCCGATCGCCCCGACGCGAAGCTGATCAACGTCACGGCGATCACGCCGACGCCGGCCGGAGAGGGGAAGACGACGACGTCCGTCTCGCTCACGCAGGGCCTCGGCGTCCTCGGGCGGAAGCCCGTGCTGTGCCTGCGAGAGGCGTCGCTCGGGCCCGTGTTCGGCGTGAAGGGCGGCGCGGCGGGCGGAGGCTATGCGCAGGTCGTGCCGATGGAGGACCTGAACCTCCACTTCACGGGCGACCTGCACGCGATCACTGCGGCGAACAACCTTCTCGCCGCGATGATCGACGCCCACCTCCACCACGGGAACGCGGTTGGGCTCGATCCGCTCGCAGTCTCGTGGCGCCGCTGCATGGACATGAACGACCGGAACCTCAGAAACGTCGTCACCGGTCTCGGCGGACGGGCGCACGGCGCGCCCAGGGAGACCGGCTTCGACATCACTGCCGCCAGCGAGATCATGGGGCTCGTCGCCGTCGCGCGCGACCTCGCCGACTTGCGCGAGCGGCTAGGCTGCATCACCGTCGGGCAGACGTACGAGGGTGAGCCGGTGACGGCCGATCAGATCAAGGCCGCGGGCGCCATGGCGGTCGTGCTCAAAGACGCGGTCAAGCCCAACCTCGTGCAGACGCTCGAGGGCCAGCCGGCCTTCGTCCACTGCGGCCCCTTCGCGAACATCGCCCACGGAAACAACTCGCTCGTGGCCGACCGCGTCGGGCTCAAACTCGGAGAGTACGTCGTAACGGAGTCGGGCTTCGCCTCGGACATGGGGATGGAGAAGTTCTTCGACATCACGTGCCGCATCGGCGACCTGCGGCCGAGCGCGGTCGTGCTCGTAGCCACGGTGAGGGCGCTCAAGCACCACGGTGGTGATCTCGACGGCAGCGCGGCCGAGATCGAAGCCGGTGCTGCCAACCTCGCGCGCCATATCGGGATCGTCAACGGATACGGGCTACAGGCCGTCGTCGGGGTCAACAAGTTCCCGACCGATACCCCGGAGGAGCTCGAGCTCGTGCGGAGGCTTGCGACCGAAGCAGGCGCCTACGCGTCCGAGATCAACACGGCGTTCGAGGACGGCGGTGCCGGCGCAACCGCGCTCGCCGAAGCTGTCGTCGCCGCCGCGGAGGAGCCGAACACGTTCGACTTCGCCTATACGCTCGACGCGCCGATCGAAGAGAAGATCCGCCTCATCGCGACGCGCGTCTACGGCGCCGACGGTGTCGAGCTCCTTCCGCCGGCGAAGAAGAAGGCCGCCGAGTGGGAGGGCTCCGAGCTCGCGCGGCTGCCCGTCTGCATGGCGAAGACGCACCTCTCGCTCTCGCACGACCCTGCGCTCAGGAACGCCCCGACGGGCTTCACGGTGACGGTGCGCGACCTCCGTCCGTACACCGGGGCGGGCTGGATCGTCGCCCTCTGCGGCGAGATGATGACGATGCCGGGCCTCGGCAAGACGCCGGCCGCGTTCGCGATCGACATCGACGAGTCGGGCGAGACAGTCGGTCTCTTCTGAGGCGGTGCCTGGCTGAAGCCAGGCTCCCGGTCGATGCTAGTGAACGATGAGGACGTCGCAGTGGGCCATTCGCTGCACGCTCTCCGACACCGAGTGCCCGAGCATTCGCTCGATCTGACTTGGCTCTCTCGTGCCGAGGACTATCAAGCCCACGTTTCTGCTTTCCGCGACTTGGACGATGGCCTGGGCGATCTCTCCGACCGCTTCGACGAGCTCGGCCTCCATCCCGAGCTCCTTCAGACGCTCCTCCGCCCGACTCAGCTCTGGCCCGGGTCCCGCGTCTGGCGCATTGCCGATGAGTACCGGCGTCACGCTCGTCACGACCAGTCGGGCCTCGTAGAGCCCGGCGAGTTGCGCTGCCCGGTCGAGCGCGCGATTCGAAACGTCGGTGTCGTTGAACGCGAGCAGGATGTTCATCGAGCCTCCCTCGTGGTTTGCCGTTCCGGATGCTCGCCCACGCGCGAACGGAAGGAATCAGAGGATGTTCCGGAACGCGGCACGGAGTTCTACTGAGCGGGAGCTGCCTGATGAGCGAAGCCGTCGAGCCCGAGCGACGCGAGCAAGCTCTCCTGCCAATCGGGGTGGCGTTGGAGGCACGACGGACAGCAGCGAAAGTGCGAGCCTTTGAGCGCCGGGTGATCGATCTCGGCGCCGGGGGGCAACTCCATCCGCCCCCACGCGGCGCCCGAAAGCAGGCCGTCGGCCTGCTTTCGGCTACAGATCGCGCAGTGGAGGTACAGCGCCACGTACGCTCAGGTTACCCCCATGGCCCGATGAACGGTGCCTCGAGGTCGGTCTTGAGAATGATGACGACCACGATGATGCAGAGAACAGAGAGGCCCAGCATGACGGGCGCGAGCCATGAGACCTCTTTCTGAAGCGGCGGGAAGTCGATCTGCTTCTCGGCCATGCTCGCTCCTCTCCTAGTCTCCTGAGCTCGTCGCCTGCGGTCCGGGCGCCGCGGGTTGGTCGAATGCGCCGGTTGCCCGGAGCGCGGCAGCCTGCCGCTCGAGCTTCTGCTTCTCCATCCACACCCATCCGATCAACGAGGCGACCATGAGGATGCAGCCGAGCACCGTCATGATGTACGTGCCGGTGGAGTTTGCGGGCCCGAACGTCCAAAAGTCGGTGACCGTCTCGCTCCACTCGTCGTAAGGGAAGCTATTCCACATGGCCGCTCCTTATGCCTCGACGCGCGTCGTGGGTTTGCCGTTGGTCGCAGCGTATGCCTCGAGCAGGATGCCTGCCGAATCGACCTCCTCCCCGTCGGGGGTGAGGATGACCTCCGGCACGCGCTCGAACTCCGGGTAGAAGTCCTGCCCGAACTCCGCGAGATCGAGGCCCTCGAGCTCGACTTCCGCAGGCACGCGCAGGAGGTTCAACTTCTTGAGGATCCAGCTCAGGATGTACCCCGGCAGGAACGCGAGCGGCAGGAAGGCCAGCATGCCCATGAGCTGGCCGCCGAACGACACGGGGATGTTGTTGATCCCCGTCGGGTACCCGCCGGCGAAGATCCCGACGAGGAACACGCCGTAGAAGCCGCAGAAGCCGTGGACGGCAACCGCCCCCACCGCGTCGTCCACGCGGAGGCTCTTCTCGATGTACCCGCCGACCCAGACCGCCAGCAGGCCGCCGGAGAACGACAGCAGGTAGGCAAGCGACGGGTGATAGACGTCGGCGCCCGCCGAGACCGAGATCACGCCGGCCAGGCCACCGGACAGCGTCCAGAACGGGTCTCCCTTGCTCGCGAACCAGCCGCCCGTGAAGCCGCCCGCGAAGCCGATCGTGATCACCATGGCGATCGCGCCGAGGGTCGTCGGTGAGAGGTAGATGTTCAGCCAGCCGGGGAAGACCGTCGACTGGATGAAGAGGCACGCCGCGTAGAAGCCGTAGAAGCCGGTGAAGATGAGCATCAGCCCCATCAACGTCAGGTGCGTGTTGTGAGGCCGGAACGATCTCGCGCGTCCTAAGACGTCGTACTTGCCTATACGTGGGCCGAGGTTCAGTAGCACGCCGAGGGTGAACGCGCCGGCCACGCCGTGGACGACGAGCGACGCGATCGAGTCGTGGAATCCGTAGCGCGTCGTCAGCCAGCCGCCGGAGCTCCAGCCCCAGGCTGCGTCCATGATCCAGACGACCGAGCCGAGCACCACTCCGAGCAGGAGGAAGGCGGACAGCCGCACGCGCTCGATGAGCGCTCCGGACATGATGGATGCGGTCGTCCAAGAGAAGAGGAGGAACGCGAGGAAGAAGACGAGGCTCAAGTGCCCCGTGAGGTTGCTCTCCATGTTGGGGCCCATCCCTGAGCTCCACGGCGCAGTCAAACCACAGAAGCCTGGGAACGCATCGGGGCTGTCGTGGCCGCTCTTCGGCCACCCCTCCTCCATGCACCCGTAGATGTACCGAGATCGATCTGCTTCTTCAGCTCCTCGATCGTTGGCGCTTCTTGCGCGAGCAGCGAAAACAACGACGAAAGCATCCGCGCCCTCCTCAGGCCGCACCTGCTGGACGGGTCAAACCTACGAAACGGCCCGCTGTCGTTCCATGTCCGGCAGGGCCTGCCTTGAGCGGCGTCTTATGGAGGTTTGCTACACGTGCCTACTTCTGCTGGACGTCGCCGGTGTTGGCATTGACGAGCACGACCTGAACGCGAAAGGGCCGATCGTTCTTGAGCGTATAGAGCGATACCGCCCAGAAGTAGATCGGTGGAATGCCCTGGGGCAAGTATCTGATCTGCACCTTGTCGGGCGTGAAGTCGATCTGCGCTCGCGCGATCGCTATCGCCTCGTCCTGACTGACCTTGTTGTCGTGTCGCGCGCAGCTCTTCGTCGCGAGGAAGGCGACGAAGAGCACGAGGACGAGGAACGCGATGCGAAAGAGAGGCCGGTCGCGAATGTCGCGGGCGCGCCCCGCGGCCCCCTTACGACCGTTCGAGCTGGTATCGCTGGTAGACACGGTAGGCACGCAGGAAGAGGTACCCGACGAAGTTGGTCATGAAGACGAGCAGCAACCACCAGGCCCACCACGCGTAGTGCGGGCGCCACTCGAGCAGTTCGACGACCGTCAGCCAAAGCACGACCGCCAGCGCGAGCAGCAGCGGCCACGGCACCCAGCCGAGCACGATGAAGATGAGCACGCGATCATCGTACGGCTCGCGGTTCGCAGGTGTCAGCACGTCTGACCACCCGGTCGAGCAGAATCGTCCGCGTGGACGTCAAGGACGTCGTTCTCACGCTCGGGGTCATGCTCGGCGCCGGTCTCCTGTGCCAGCTGGTCGCCGATGCCATCCGTGCGCCCCGCATGCTGTTGCTACTCGCGGGCGGAGTGGTACTGGGCCCGTCGGTCACCGACACAATCGACGTGCCGCTCGGCTCGATGGGCGCCGACATCCTGTTCACGCTCGGCGTCTCGTTCATCCTGTTCCACGGTGGACTTCAGCTCTCGATCCGCATTCTCAGTCGCGTTGCCATCGGGCTCGGGCTTCTCGCCATACCTGGGGTGGTCATCACGGCGCTCGTCGTCGGTTCGATCGCGACCCTCGCATTCGACGTGCCCTTCTCGACCGGGCTTCTCATCGGAGCTGTGCTGGCGCCAACGGATCCCGCGATCCTCATCCCGCTGTTCGACCGGATCGGGATCCGTCAGAAGATCGAGCAGACGGCGATCGCCGAGTCCGCGCTGAACGATGCGACCGGTGCGGTGCTCGCCCTTGTCTTCGCCGGCGTCGTCCTGAGCGGAGAGACATCCGTGAGCGCTCCGGCGCTCGACTTCCTCGAGGAGCTCGGCATCTCGACCGCGCTCGGGCTGGGCTTCGGAGTCCTGCTCTCGCTCGTCGTCTCCGATCGTCGCGCGGGAGTCTGGCGGGAGTCGGCTGCGCTCGCCGTCGTCGCCGTCGTCGCAGTCGGCTACTTCTCGACGGATTCGGCCGGCGGAAGCGGGTATCTCGGAGCGTTCCTTGCGGGACTCGTCGTCGGCAACATGGACCGGCTGCGGCTCGGGATGCACTCGGCCCACGAGCGGGACATGCGGGTCTTCGTGAGCACTGTGACCGACCTCGTGGTCATCCTCGTCTTCGTCACGCTCGGGGCGAACCTGCCCTGGAGCGACATCCGGGACAACCTCGGCCCGGCGCTCGTCGTCGTCGCAGGCCTCCTGTTGGTCGCGCGACCGATCACGGTCCTCGCCTGCCTGCTTCCCGATCGCCGTGGTCGCTGGACCCGTGAGGAGATCGCCTTCCTCTCCTGGACGCGTGAGACGGGTGTCGTCGCCGCCGCGCTCGCTGGTGTCATGGTCGGCCTCGGCGTGCCCGACTCTGAGCTGATCGTCACCACCGTCGCGCTCGCGATCGTCGTCACGCTGGGCGTGCAGACGACGACGAAGATGTGGCTCGGGCGACGCCTCGGGCTCGACGAGCTTGCCCCGTCGCTCGGCGATGCCGCCGACCTCGCAGCCCCGTAGCGGACACCGGCTGGGTGCCTGGCTCAAGCCAGGCACCCGTCCACCGCCCGGGCGCTCCAAACACGGGCGGGACCTGTCCGCCGTCCTCGTCGCGCCCAGTCACCCGTGTCTCTGGTGCCTGGACGCTTCAGCCAGGCACCTGCCGTCGTCCCAACTAGGACCAGGGGTACGGCGAGCTCGAGACCGGGTGGAGGTCACCGGTCGCGAAGCGCTCGTAACGGAACGGGTACAGCAGGCGCGAGTGGTCGCCGAGCAGCACCGCTGCCACCTCGCGGCCGACCCCGATCATCTTGTACCCGTGGTTCGAGTCGAAGATCCCGTAGACGTTCGGCCTGACGTAATCGAAGACCGGGAAGTTGTCGGCGGTGAAGGCGCCGACCCCGCCCGAGCGCGCCTGCTTGTACTGCGCCCGGCTACCCTCGAAGCGGCTCATCGAGTGCGAGAGCGCGGCGCACCACATGTCCGGGAAGCTCGGGTCGACGTCGGTCGTCGACGGATAGGGGTCGAGCTCGACGTCGCCCTCGACGACGAGCGGCGAGGCGCCGCCCTGAACTCCGTGCCGGTCGCGCTTGAAGTAGATCCCCCACAGCTCGCCGGTGACGAGCTCGCCGTCGTCCGTGTAGAGCGGGGCGTCGGTGTCGAGGTGGATGACCGGCGGTGCGCCGCCGTCGGCGGTCGCGAACATCAACGGGTCGACGGTGATCTCGCCCTCCTGGAGGTTCCAGTACGTCCACATCGGGCGGTCGCGGACAACGTCTCCCGATGGCGTCCGGATGTCGATCCGGTCCGGCATTTCGAGCATGGCCCAGAGCTGCGCGGCCCACGGGCCCGGAGCGATCACGACTTGCTCGCCGACTTCGATCGGGCCCCCGCTGGTCTCGACTGCAGAGACCGAGCCGTCATCGCGTGACGCGAAGCCCGTTACCTCGACGCCCTCCAGGACGGAGACGCCCTCGCCGAGGCACTTGTCGCGCAGCCCCAGCACGGACTCGACGTTGAACGCGAAGCCGCCCTGGTGCTCATGAAGGCAGATCGTCACGCCCTGTGCTCGCCAGTCGGGGAACAGGCTTCTCATGTGCGCGTCGACCTCGGCCTCGCCGGTGATCAGCTCCGAGCGGTAGCCGATCCGCTCCTGACGCTCGAACGTGGCCGCGAGGTCCGACTCCTGCACGGCGGCACCGAGAGCGATGTAGCCGACGGCGTTGTAGTGGTACGCGGCCGGATCCGACTCCCATACCTCGACGCATGCCTGCATGAGCTCGCTCATCGCCGGCTGGAAGTAGTTGTTGCGGACGACGCCGCATGCGATCCCCGAGGCCCCGGCGCCAGGCGTCGCCTTGTCGAGGACGACGATGTCGGCCCCCGACCCTGCGCCCCGTGCGCGGAGCTCCCCGGCGAGGTGGTACGCGGTCGACAGCCCGTGGATCCCGGCGCCGACGACGACATAGGGCGCACGCTCCGCAATTCGCACTATTGCCTCCTAGTCAACACTATTGCCTACTGCTCGACACCGTAGTCTATTCCGGCTCGAGCCGCCACTGGGGGAGACTTCGCGCCCGCGGCCGGATCCGGCGGCGCCACCACGGCGTAGCCCTGAGCCATCGGCTGGACGAGAAGCGGGGTGAACGCCCCGCCTCTGGCCCGACCGTCAGAATCCGAGGTAGTGGAAGGCGGCGCTCCCCAGGAGTTCGAGGTCGCGATCGAGAGAGCCATCGCGGCGCCGGAGGCGTTCGGCGCGTCGTTCGACGAGGCGCCGTCGAGGAGCGAGCTCGAGCTCGGCGCGGGGCTCGAGGGCGATCCAGCGATCGCCTTCCGGCGGACGCTCGGCATGTTCGCCACGGGGGTCACCGTCCTCACGGCGCGCGTCGCCGAGCAGGTGCACGGAATGACCGCCAACGCCTTCATGTCGGTGTCGCTGCAACCGCCCCTCGTGCTGATCTCGATCGACCGCCGGGCGAGGATGGGGGCGCTTCTCCACGAAGGGACGCGCTTTGGAGTCAGCGTGCTCGAGGCGCACCAGACGGGACTCTCCGACCGCTTCGCCGGACGCGTTGCCGAGGACGTTCCCGAGCCTGGCTTCGAGGTCGTCCACGAGACGCCGCTCGTCGAAGGCGCGCTCGCACACCTCGTCGCGCGAGTCGTGCGCTCGTACTGGGGCGGCGACCACTCGCTCTTCCTCGGGCAGGTCGAGTTCGCGCGCTACGGAGACGGACGACCGCTCTTGTTCCACGGCGGTCGGTACGAGCGGCTCACCGAGGATCCGCAGGTCTTCTCCCTCCTCCCGCGCGAGCTGCTCGATCCGATCCTCGCGCTCGGCGAGAAGCGTGACTATGCGGACGGCGAAGCGATCATGCGGATCGGTGAGAAGGGCTCCGAGCTCCTGCTCGTGCTCGAGGGCACGGTGTGCGTCGAGCGGCCGGGACGGACGATCACTCTCGGACCGGGCGAGCTGATCGGCGAGATCGAAGTGCTCGACCCGGCCGGCGGCCGTATCGCCGACATCCACGCCGTCGGGCGGGTGCGCAGCCTCGCCGTCTCCCGGGAGGCGCTGCTCGGTGCTCTCGAGGCCGATCCGCGGGCCGCGATCGCGCTGATCGAGCTCCTCGCCGCGCGCTTTCGCGAGACCGCGTGACCCACCGGACGGCGCTGCTTGCTGCCGGCGTCGGGCTCGCGCTCGCCGACTCGTCCATCGTCACGCTCGCGCTTCCCGAGATCCTCGGGCAGTTCGACGTCGCGATCACCTCGGTCGCATGGGTGCTCACGTCGTTCAACCTCGTCCTCGCGGTCGTCGCCGTGCCGGTCGCGTACGCGTCGCGCCGGCGTCCGCGCGAGGCGCTGGCGCTCGGCGTGGTCGTGTTCGCGGGCGCGTCGCTCGCGTGTGGGCTTGCTCCTTCGTTCGACGTGCTCGTGGGTGCGAGATGCGTTCAGGCGGTCGGTGCGGCGCTTCTGGTCACGTCGGCGCTCGATCTCCTGTCGCAGGTCGAGGGGAGCGACGAGCGGGCGCTCCGCATCTGGGTCGCGGCGGGCGTGCTCGGCGCCGCGCTCGGCCCGGCGGCCGGGGGGATCCTCACGCAACTCCTCGGCTGGGAGTCGATCTTCCTCGCGCAGGTGCCGCTCGCTCTCGCGCTCCTGCTGGCGCTGCGCGCCGTGAGCGTGTCGGCGGAGCCGGCGCCGGCCGGACGGCCCTCGATCCCTGCGAACGCCGCGCTCCTCCTCGTCGCCGGCGGGCTCGTCGCAGCGCTCTTCCTCGTCGTCCTGCTGCTCGTAGACGGTTGGGGGCTGTCGCCTGCTGCGGCCGGCATCGTCGTCACGGTGATGCCGCTCACGGCGATCGCCGTCGGACGGCGGCGTCCACGAGCCCTCGGCGTCGTTCAGGGCGTCGCCTGCGGCGTGATCCTTCTGGCCGGAGGCCTCACCGCGCTCGCGCTCATGCCGAGGGCGGGCTGGATGTGGACGATCCCGCCGCAGATCCTCGTCGGCGCCGGGCTCGGCCTGACCGTTGCCGGCCTCACCGAGCTAGCGCTGCACGGTCGCGCCGAGCAGGTCGTCCACGGGGGCTGGACGCTCGCTGCGCGCCATGCGGGCGTCGTCTTCGGACTGCTCCTGCTCGCGCCCGTCCTCACGAGCGCGCTCGACGAGAACCGCGACGAGGCGATCCGGGCAGGCGCCGCGATCGTTCTCGACAGCCAGATTCCACCGCTCGACAAGCTCGGTGTCGCGCAGGACGTGCTCGCCGAGGTCGACCGCTCGAGCGAGGCCGGCGAGCTGCCCGACGTCGAGCGAGCGCTCGCCGACCGTCCTGACGACCACGAGTGGCGCACGCTCGTGTCGGGGCTCCAGGAGCAGCTCGACCGCGCGGTCACGAGCGCGTTCTCCGGGCCGTTCCTGCTCGCGGCCGCGCTCACACTGTGCGCGTTCGTGCCGCTTCTCTTCGTACGGCGTGGTCTGCCGTGAAGCGAGCCGGCCCATATCTCGTCGCGCTCGGGCTGGTCGCGGCGGTCGTCGTCCCGTACTTCGCGCTCGGCGGTGGGTCGTTCGAGCCGACCCCCGTCGCCGATCCGTGTGAGGCGCGGGAGCGATCCGGTCCGGATGGCCTGGGGGAGACCATCGAGCGGATCGCCCTCAACGCCCTCGACGGGGTCGCATGCGAGCTAGGCGTGTCTCGAGAGGAGCTCGTGCTTGCGCTGCGCAGCGAGGAAGCGTTCACGAAGCTTTCGGTGCGGGAGGGGATAGCGCGGGAGCAAGCGGAGCGCGCGATCCACGAACGCCTGGTGCGAGCGGTGGACGAGGCCGACGCGGCGGGCGAGCTCCCCGGGTTGGTCGCTCCATTGGTGCGGAAGGCGGCGGAGTCGGTGCCGCCGTGGCTCGTGCTCGAGGCGCTCGAACGGCTCGGAGGCTTCCTGCCCGGCTAGCCCTTCCTCCACGAGCAGGACGCCGTCGTGCCGGAAGCTCTCGACCTGCTCGGCGGGGAACCCGTCGATCACTCGCGCGTGATGTCCACGACGCAGAAGCGGTTGCCTTCGGGATCCGCGAGGATCACGTAGTCGGCGTCCGGTGGTCGCTTGTCCCAGTGGACCTCGGTGGCGCCCAGCGCGAGCAACCGTTCTACCTCACCCGCCTGATCCTCGGTGTACAGGTCGAGGTGGACGCGCGGAGGAATCTGCAGCGTGGAGCGAACGCGATCCAGGGACAGGTTCGGCCCGGCGCCGTCCCTCGGGCGTAGCAGCACGAAGTCGTCGCTTTCGCTCACTCGACGCTCGTAACCGAGTGTCGCCTCCCAGAACTCGGTCTGGCGCTGTAGATCGTCCACGCGCAGAACGATCGAGCCGATGCGAATCATCCGCCTAGGAGCGCGGGCGCGTCTTGTCGGGGTCGTAGAACGGGAACCGAACGACGGTGGCGGCGATGCGCTTCTGGAGGCCGTCGAGCTTGCCGACCTCGAGGGCTGTCCCGAGCGCCGTGAACTGGACGGCGACCCGTCCGAGGGCGATGTTCTTCTTGAGGATCGGGCTCCGCGTTCCGCTCGTCACGACTCCGACGCGCTGCCTGCCCACGTAGATCTCGTCGCCGTGGCCGGCAGTCTCGTTCCCCTCGAGCTCGAGGCCCACGAGTGTCCGCTGCGGGTGTGCACGGCGTTCCTCGAGCGCCGCACGCCCGACGAAGTCGTCGTCCGTGCGGAGATCGACCGCGAAGCCGATTCCCGCCTCGAACGGGTCGACCTGGTCGTCGAACTCGCAGCCGGCGAAGATCAGGCCCGACTCGATGCGGAGGATGTCGAGCGCCTCGAGGCCGAGCGGCGTCAGGCCGTGCTCTTCTCCGGCCGACCAGATCGCGTCCCACACCGCCGGCCCGTCGGAGGGGTGGCACCACACCTCGTACCCGAGCTCACCGGTGTAACCGGTGCGCGAGACGATGATCGGGATCCCGTCGTACGTGCCGATGCGGCCGATCGTGAATCGGAACCACTTGAGGTCCTCGAGTGAGGTCTGCGCGGGCGGCGTCCACACGACCTTCTTCAGCAGGTCGCGGCTCTCAGGCCCCTGGACGGCGACGTTGTGGAGCTCTTCGGTCGACGGCTTGACCCACGCTTTGAGATCGAGCTTCTCGCGCAGCTCGCTGAGCCAGATGCCGTCGTACTCGTCCCCGCCCACGTAGCGGAAGTTGTCCTGGCCGAGGCGATAGACGGTCGCGTCGTCGATCATCCCGCCCGTCTCGTTGCAAGCGGCGGTGTACGTGACCTGGCCGACCGCGAGCCGGCGTGCGTCGCGTGTGATCGCCTTCTGCACGAGCGTCTCGGCATCAGGCCCGAGGATCTCCCACTTGCGCAGCGGCGAGAGATCCATGATCGCGACCTTCTCGCGGCAGGCCCAGTACTCGGCGATCGCGCCCTCGTTGTCGAAGCAGTGCGGGAGCCAATAGCCGCGGTACTCGACGAAGCTCTTCGTCAGCTCGGCCGTGCGTGGTTGGAACGTCGTCTCGCGCGTGAGAACCGGGTCGGCGTCGGCCGTGACGCGCCGAGCGATCGCGAGCGAGAACGTGTTGTCGGGCGCGTACACACGCACCTGGACGGGTGTGATCTGCCAGCCGTTCGCCGGGTCTATGTCGTCGGGGCAGGCGGACGATGCGCACACGAGGTCGCTCATCGCGCGGAGCAGGACGTAGTCGCCCGGGCGCGACCACGGCTCGTCCATGACGAACACGTTGTTGGCGTCGAAGCCGGTGTTGTAGAAGAAGTTGAGCGCCTCCCAGCCGACCCGTGGTGCGATGCCGAAGGGCGTCACCTGCCCGTTGAAGTTCTCCGAGCAGTTGACGTGGCCCGGATAGCCCTTGTCCTCGTAGTACTTGGCCGTACAGGCCAGCCCGAATGCGTCATGTCGGCCCACGGTGTCCCGGACGACCTCGATGAGCGGATCCTGGTCGACGTCGTAGAACTTCCCCTGCAAGCCCGGCTGCGGATATGCCTGGCCCATGAGCGAGCGCGTCGTCGTCGCGTCGAGCCCACGTTCGATCCCGCTCTCGAGCTTCTGTCGATGAAACGCGAGGAAGTCGGAGCACTGCTTCCCCTCGACGTCGATGACCTGGATGAACTCGCCGGCGCGAACCTCGTACGCGAGCGCCGTCGCTGCGTCGACGCGGAAGTCGAGGCGAGGCTCGGCGAGCGGCAGAGGGAGCTCCTGCTGCTCGTACGTGCGCGGTGTCGCGCGACGCACCTCGACGAGAAGCTCCGACGGCGGGGGTGCACCGTCGACGATGCGCCCGCCCGGCGCGGCGACGACCACGGTGACCGCTCGCTCGGCGCGGAACGTCTGCGCCGACCCCGCAGGCGACCACTCGTCGAACAGCCGGACCGCGAGCGCACCGGCAGGGTCGAGGCTGCGGGACCCGAGCTCGTGCGCGAGCAGGCTGCCGTTGCGGTCTGCAAGGGCGGCTCGGATCACGGTGGCCGGCGCGTCCGCCTTCGCATCGAGGGCGGCAGCATCGTCTCGCCCGTCGGCCCCGAGCACGGACACCTCGGCGACCTGGCCGCCGCGCGTGTCCACGACGGTCATGCGCTCGTCCGGCCCCAGCCCGACGACGGTGGCTCCGCCCGGCCTGACGAGGTACGTCTCCAGGAACGGGTCCTCCGGGAGGAGGCCCCGCACGAGGCCCGATGTCCCGGAAAGAGTCATCTCACGTGGCGGCTGGCGCCTTCGCCTCCATCTCGGCCGCCTCGGCCACGAGCTTCTCCGCCAGCTCCCGCTTGCCGTCGGCGTCCAGCTTCTTCACCTCGTTCTCGACGGCGCGGCGGTTGTACGACTGGTTCCAGTAGTCGAGCGCCTCGAAGCCGAGGAGGACCGCCTTGCCGACGAACTGGCGCAGCACCTCGTTCGTCGGCCCCATCACCCAGCCGGCCTTCCCGTCGCGGAGGTAGCGCTCGAGCTCCATGTCTGCCTTGTAGCCCGAGCCTCCGCACGCATGCAGCATCTTGTCGACGACGTTGGCGACGTTCTTCGCCGCCTCGAACTTGATCTGCCACGCCCAGTGCAGGAAGTTCGCCCGGGCGACGTCGCCGACGGCGAGCTCCTTGGTGTTGTCGTTCGTCTCGCGGTCCATCGCCTGCGCGACCGAGTAGACGAACAGGCGTGCGGCGTTCGAGTCCATCACGCACTCGCCGACGTAGTCCTGGATCGTCGGGTAGTCGGCGACGCGCAGGCCGACGTCGACGTGCCGTTTGCGCGTCGTGTGCCGCTTCGCGATGTCGATGGTCCCGAGCGCGATGCCGTTCCACACGGACGACGACCCGATGAGGAAGAAAGGGTCGACGATCTCGTCGTTCGAGGCGGCGCCGTCTCCGAGCGGCCCGATGAGCTGTTCGGCAGGTATCTCGACGTCCGGCACCTCGAGCGGTCCGGACTGATTCCCGCGTAGGCCGAGCGCGTCCCAGAGCGACGGCTGCGCCTGCGCGTCCTCACCGTCGATGACCCACACGGAGAGGTCGTCGTACCCCTTGAAGTCCGGGCTCGTCGTCTGCACGACGTAGAAGTCCGCGAATCCGGCCGATGTCGTCCACGACGCCTTCTTGCGCACCTTGAAACCGCCGTTCGCGCGCTCGGCGCCCGACGAGATCGGGTACCAGAAGTGAGAGCCCGTCTCGGGGTCGGAGTAGGAGAGCGTGCCGATCTTGCCCGAGCGCAGCGGGCGGATGTACTTGTCGACGAGCTCCTCGGTCGGGCGGTACATGATCGCCATCACCGCGCCGATGTGCATGACGTAACACATCGCCGTAGACGCGCAGCCGTAGCGCGCGATCGTCTCGCACGTCATCGCGAACGCCACGTGGTTCTCGCCGAGACCGCCGTACTCCTCGGGCACGGTCAGCCCGAGAAACCCATGCTCGCCGAGGAGCTCGAGGTTGCGCCGCGGGAAGAGCAGCTCGTCGTCGGAGCGCTTGGCGTTTGCCCGCATCTCCCTCTCGCACAGCTCGATGAGGAGCGCGCGGAGCTCTCTCTGGCGATCGGTCAGTGTCCAGTCCGGATCCCACTCGTAGCCGAGCCCCCAGAACGGCTCGCTACCCCACATCTTCTCGGACATGCTCACCTCCACCGGGTTGGCGTTCTCGGCGGCATCGTAGGCCGCTCCGGCGAGCGGGGGCAAGAAGGTCGGCACGACGCCTTCGTGCCTTCGTCGCGTTGGCCGGCTCGCTCAGCTCCAGCGCGGGTCGAAGGACGCGCCAGGGTCGCGCGGGAGCCCGTCGTCGGGCAACTCGTCCCAGTCGCCGGCGTCGTGGGTGTAGATGTGTGCCGCGACTCTGAGCCCGGTCGGCGGGTCGAGCGATCCCGCGGCGATGCTGATTCGCTGCGCTCCGGCTGCCTGCCAGAAGAGGCTCGAGCCGCACTCCGCACAGAAGCCGCGCCGCGCTTTCCGGGTGCTCTCCGGACTTTCTATCCAGCGAAGCGCCTGGTCGCCGGCGGTCACGAGATCCTCGGCACTCGTTGCCGCGAACGCGCCGGAGTGACCACCCCACCGCCGGCACTCGACGCAATGGCAGATGAGCACGTCCCGCAGCGGTCCTCGCACCTCGTAGCGCACCGCGCCGCACAGGCAACGTCCGGTCGCTCGTGGCCCGGGTTCGCTCGCCACGACAGGAACGCTACCCCGTCAAGTCGTAGAATCGCCGGATGCCGCTCGTCGCCGACCACATGACGCGGAGCCTCCTGACCGTATCCGCCGAGGCGACCCTTGGCGAGGCGGCGGCGAGCATGACGCAGCGGGGGGTCGGCGCGGTGGTCGTGCTGGAGGGAGATGCGATCGCTGCCATCCTGACCGAGCGCGACGTGATGAAGGCCGTAGGTGCGGGCAAGGACGGGAGTGCGGCGGTCACCGAGTGGATGACGCGGCGCCCGGACACGATCGAGCCGACAGACACCACCGACCATGCGGTGCGTGCGGGGAGGGCATGCACCAAGCAGCGGTGGCGGATCGGTCGGCGTTCAGGCTTGAAGCCTGGATGCCGACCGAGACGGCGGCGATGCGCCGTGTGCAGGCCCCCATCCGTGCGTGCCTCTAAACCCACATCAAGCCTCTGGCTGAGCACGGGGAGTCCGTTCACACGGTCTCCGTCGTCTCGAGAGGCCAGCCAAGGGCCTGAGTTGGCCGCATGACATAATGTGAATTGTGACAATCGGTGACGCGGTCCCAGTGGCTCTCGTGATTGCTGCGACGCTGGCGCTGACAGGGCCCACCGCCCGGGCGGCACCGAGTGAGGCCGACTTTCAGATCGACATCGGGATCGCGACGACCTTCGGCACGTCGGCTTTTCCGGCCGTCCCGAACGGGGGGACGGCAACGGTCGCGAGCCGCGACTTCCTGGTTGGCGTGCGTGTCAGGCTGATACCGGCGCAGTCAGAGAGCGCGACGATGCGACTCGAGCTCTCGGACGGCCTCACCTGGGGCGCGGACAATCCGACCGCGACCGCGAACTGTACTGGTACGACGAGGACCGCCGAGTGCCAGACCATGCCGATCAGACCAGACCCTGCAGGAGACACGGAGGAGCATTTCGGCTGGAACGTAGTCGCATCGCGGCTCGGCCGCTTCACGGTGAAAGCCGAGATCGTCGCGGGATCGACACCCGACCCCGTCCTGGCGAACAACGCCGCCTCGGTTGCCGTCATCGTCGCCGAGTTCACCGGGGTCGGAAGTGGCTCGGTAACTGCGGGAGGAGCCAGGATCACGCCGGCAAGGCCGAAGGCGGGCTCGATCGTTTCTGCGGCCGTTCGTGTTCTCGCTGACGGACCGCCTGTTCGACCCACCGCAGTCAAGTGCACCGGCACCCTCGCCCGCTCCAAGCTAGACGGCACACCGCACGCTGGACGTGGCACGGCGACATGCACCTATCACCCTCCGCGCTCGGCCAAGGGGAAAACGCTTCGAGGGACCATCTCGTTCAAGGTTCGAACCAAGGGCTTCATGCGCCGCTTCTCCGTCAGGCTGGGTTAGAGGATCGAGGCCACTACCTCGGGCTTCCGGGTGCGATCCGAGCGTCCGGACCGCTACCGCCCGACGCCCAAGCCCTAGTGCGACGCCGGGGGTGCGCTTCGCGACGGAACCTGCCTCGAGCGGAGCGAACCGGCTGGGCTCCGACGCTCGGGACTCGCACGCTACGCGTTGGAGGACGAGTCCGCCCCCAGCCCGGTGAGAGACTGACGGGGCATGCGCCGCACGGTCGGCCCCATCTACGGGCTCTTCCTGCTCGAGACGCTCGTCTGGATCGCGATCATCCCGCTCGCGCCGACGTTCGCGGACGAGTTCGGCCTCTCGGGAGTCGAGACCGGCATGATCCTCGCTGCCTCGAGTCTCGCGGCCCTCGCCGTCGCCTTGCCGCTCGGGGTGCTCGCAGACCGCTTCGGTGCGCGGCAGGTGACGATCGCCTCGGCCTGCCTGTTCACGCTGGCAACTCTCGGACAGGGCCTCGCCGACGAGTTCTGGTCGCTGCTCGCCGCGCGATCCGCGTTCGGGGTCGCGTTCGGAGCACTCTGGGGCGCAGGCGCGTCGTGGCTCTCGAACTCGCTCTCGGAGGACCGGCGCGCCGGCGCGCTCGCGGCCGCCACGACCGTCGCGGGTGTCGGATTCACGGTCGGTCCCGTGTTCGCCGGCGTCCTCGCGGATCGCTTCGCGACCGGAACGCCCTTTCTCGTCCTCGCGGTCGTCGCAGCCGTCGTGACGAGCGGCCTCTTCTTCGCCGCGCCCGCGTCGACGGGCGACGTCATGCAGCAGCCACTGAGCGAGGTGCTTCGGCTCGTGCGCCGAGACGAGCTCGTGCTCGCCGGGATCGCGATCATCGTCCTCATCGGCCTCGTCGGCGGCGGCGTCAACCTGCTCGTGCCGCTCCAGCTACGCGAGAACGGGGTGTCGTCGGCCGAGATCGGGCTTCTCTTCTCCGCGGCGTCGTTGGTGTACACGGTGGTGAGCGCGATCGTGGCCCGACTCGGAGAGCGCTCCGCGACGCTTCGTGTCGGCGGCTTCGCGGCACTCCTCGCCGGCCTGTCGATCGTCCTCGTCCTCACCAGTAGCTCGACGCTTGCGGCGGTGGCATTCGTCCTCGTACGTGCCCCACCCTGGTCGACGATGGACACGATCATCTACCCACTTGCTGCGGCGGGCGCCCATCGCTCGGCTCTCGGACGAGGCTCCGTCATGGGCCTCGTCATGCTCGGCTGGGCTGCGGCATCGACGGTCGGCCCGCTGCTCGCGGGAGCCATCGCCGACGCGGCGGGGGCCCAGGCGGCCTACGCCGTGATGATCGCGTTCTGCGTGCTCATCGGTCTCTGGCTCGTCCGGGCGGGCTCGCGTCCGTCGAGCATGGCGCCGAGGATCGACGTGGAACGTCTGTACCGCGCATCCGACCTGGAGGCGCTGCGCACGGAGTACGACAGGATCGCGCGTGCGTATGACGCCGAGCTCGTGGAGGGAATGGGCTATCGGGCACCACGAGAGTTGTCGGCGGTTGCGCGGAAGCTCCTCGCCCCTGATGCTCGGATCCTCGACGCCGGGGCCGGCACCGGCCTCCTCGGAGCCGCACTGGCCGAGGCCGGCTTCACGCGGCTGGAAGGCCTCGACCTCTCGCCGGGAATGCTTGCCGAGGCGTCGCGAAAGAACGTCTACGGCGACCTCCGCGTGGGCAGGCTCGGCGCTCCCCTCGCCTACGAGAGCGGCTCGTACGACGGCGTCGTGTCCAGCGGAGTCCTCACCTCCGGGCATGCCCCCGCCGCCTCTCTGGACGAGCTCGTGCGGATGACACGGCAGGGGGGCCACGTGATCTTCACGCTCCGCTCGGATCGCGTCCCGCCGGGCTTCGAAGACAAGATCAGCGAGCTCGCAGCCGATGGTCGCTGGGAGCTCGTCGAGCGCGGCGAAGAGTTCCAGGCGATGCCTCGGGGGGAGCCCCAAGTGCGCGTGCGCGTCTGGGCGTTCCGGGTCCTCTAGGAGGTGCTCGCGACGGCAGCCGAAGTGGGCTCGAACGCAAGGTTCCTCCGTTCGTCGAAGACGTAGCCGAGCGTGTAGGCCATGACGTACGAGACGAGCCTCGTGGTGATGCCCCCGTACCAGGCGGTGTCCACGAGCGGGTTGAGGCAGACGATGTCGAAGCCGACGACGTTCGATCGCTCGGCGATCACCTGCGCGCACTCCCGGAACTCCTGGAGCGTGAAGCCGCCCGGCTCTGGCAGCACCGTTCCGGGAACGATCGCGCCGTCGAAGAAGTCGGTGTCGATGGTGACGTAGACGTTCTTCCCGGTCGGCGCGTACTCGGCGACGCAGGCCGCCGGTCCTTTCCCGTGCAGCTCGGACCCCGGTACGACGACGGTGCCGATCTCGGCTGCCGCCGAGAGCGACTCCTTCGACGCGAAGTTCCGGATACCGAACTGTGTGATCCGGCTGACGAACGACAACTCCGAGATCCGGCGGATCGGGCTGGAGTGGGAGTAGGGCGACCCCGCGACGCTGTCCCGCACGTCGAAATGAGCGTCGAAGTGGAGCAGCTCGATCTCGCCCCACGGCTCCATTCCGCGGACGAGCGGGAACGTGATCGAGTGGTCGCCGCCGACGCTGACCAACACGGCTCCGCGAGCTGCGACGCGTCTCGCGACCTCGGTCGTCGTGTTGACGAACGCCCTGAGGTCGCCGGGGGTGATGACGACGTCCCCGATGTCGGCCATCGTCACGCCGGCCAGGTACTCCTTCCCGTCGTCCACGCACTGGAATCCCACGCACGGCTTGCTCGGATCCGGCGGCCCGTCGAACGGGTTCCCGCCGTAGAAGAACGTCGGGTTGGTTCGCACGGCGCTCGGCCCCTGTGACTGGCCGACGCGGCAGTAGGGGATCAGCGATCCCTGGTCGTACGGCACTCCGAGCAGCGCGACCTCGTGGTCGAAGGACTCGAGGTCGGAGAACGGAGCGCCGAAGAAGCTGTGTGGCGGGATCGCGACCAGGGGAGACGTCGTTCCTGCACCTTCGAGATCTGCGTGAGGGCCGTTCTCAGAAGACATGTCCTCTCCTTTCCGTGGCTTCGCTAGCTCGATGCCGCGATCGCCGCCTCGAGGCTCGGCGTATCGGAGAGCAGCTTTTTCGTGTAGTCGGCCTGGGGTGACTCGAGGACGTCGTCGACGAGGCCCCGCTCCACGATCCGACCCTCGCTCATGACGGCGACCTCCTGCGAGATCGTCCGGATGAGGGCGAGGTTGTGCGTGACGAAGAGCAGTCCGATGTGCAGCTCGCGCTGCAGCTCGGCGAGGACGTCGATGATCGCTGCCTGGACCGAGACGTCGAGCGCCGAGGTCACCTCGTCGCACACGAGCAGCTGCGGCTGTGCGACGAGCGCTCGCGCTATGGCCGCGCGCTGGCGTTCGCCTCCCGAGAGCTGCTGCGGGTAGCGCTCGAGCACCGTCGGACTCAGCTGGACGCGCTCGAGGGCCTCGACGGCGCGACGGCGCGCGTCGGCGCCGCTCGCGGAGAAGAAGACTCCCAGCGGTTGCGCGATGATCTGGCCGATCGTCTTCCGTGGGTTGAGCGAGTTGTACGGGCTCTGGAACACGTACTGAATGTTGCGACGCGTGTCCGCGTCACGAGCGCCCGAGCCACACGGCAGCGGCTGGCCGCGGAAGAAGATCTCTCCTTCGAAGCCGCCGTGGAGCCCCCCGATGCAGCGCGCGAGCGTCGTCTTCCCGGAGCCGGACTCGCCCACGAGCGCAACGCACTCGCTCGGGCGCACGACGAGATCGATGTCGAACAGCACTTGACGGGCGCCGTGCGACGCCTGGACGTTCCGGACAGCCACGAGCGCGTCCTCGATCCCGAGCTCCGCCCGGGGGCGGGCGGCGGGACGCGCGGCGATGGATTCCGCGAGCACCGTCGCATGCATGAAGCACCGAACGTCGTGTCCGGCGGCCACGTTTTCGACGGGTGGAAAGGAGACGTGGCACTCGGCCTGGGCGAAGGAGCACCTCGGCGCGAAGAAGCATCCGACGGGGCGGTGGCCCGGTCGCGGCGCCGTGCCGGGAATCCCGATCAGCGCGTGCTTGCCCGAGATTTCCGGTATCGCCTCCACGAGCCGACGGGTATACGGGTGCGCAGCATGGGTGAACAGCGCGTGCGTCGGCCCCAGCTCGACGATGCGTCCGCCGTACATCACCGCGACCTGCCTCGCCAGGGTGGCGACGACGGAGAGGTCGTGGCTCACATACACGGCCGCGACTCCGTGAGCGCTGCACAGGTCGCGCACCGTCTCGAGGACGTGGGCCTGCGTGGTCACGTCGAGCCCGGTCGTCGGCTCGTCGAGCACGATCACGCGCGGCCTGTTCGCGAAGGCCATGGCCAGGGCCACCCGTTGCTGCTGGCCGCCGGAGAGCTGGTGCGGGTAGCGCTTCAGGAAGATGTCGTCCGTCGGCAGGAGGACCTCCTCGAGCATCTCGACGATCCGCGCTCGTCGCTCGGTGGACGTCCCGAATCCGTGCGCCGCGAGCGTCTCTTCGAGCTGCGTGTTGATCCGGAGCGCGGGGTTGAGGGCGGACGCGGGATCCTGCGGGACGTACGAGACCAGTCGCCCGCGGAGCCGCTGGCGCTCGAGCGGCGGGAGCGGGAGGATGTCGCGGCCCTCGATGCGCACCTCGCCGCGCACGATTCGTGCGCCGCGGCGCGTGTGCCCGAGTACGGCGAGGCCGACGGTCGTCTTGCCCGAGCCGGACTCGCCGACGAGGCCGAGCACGTCGCCCGCGGCAACGTGCAGCGTGATCTCGTCGACGATGTCCTCGCGCGCCCCGTAGTCCACCTCGACGCGGAGATCGACAACCTCGAGTGAGGGCGCCTGCGTGCTCATCGCCCAACTTCGGTTGGGCTATGAGTGTGGAGGGGTGCGGGGAACCGGGCGATTCCCCACGCTTTCAGAAAGCATGGGGCCTCACGGGAGGAAACATGGTTTCCGTTCACGCCCTCGCCGGCGAACGCGAACCGATGGTGAGCGTTGCTCATTCGCTCGCCGATCGACCACGCTCGATGCCGATCGCCGCCCGGGAGATGCCGTCGCCCACAAGGCTCGTGCCGATCGTGAGGAGCGCGATCGCGAGCACCGGCAGGAGCACCGGCCAGGGCTGGATCGTAAGGCCGTTCCTGTTCTCGTTGATCATCAGGCCCCAATCCGCCGCCGGCGGCTGCAACCCGAAGCCGAGGAAACTGAGGCCCGCGACGACCGCGACGTTGAACGTCATGCGGAGGCTCGTCTCGACGATGAGGGGGCTCGTGATGTTTGGCAACACCTCGCTGAACAGGATCCGGCGACGGGGAAGGCCGATCGCCTCCGCCGCGCGCACGAAGTCCTTCTCCACGACCTCCACGGAGGCACCGC
This sequence comes from Actinomycetota bacterium, assembly GCA_020029615.1. GTDB lineage: Bacteria > Actinomycetota > Thermoleophilia > Gaiellales > Gaiellaceae > GMQP-bins7. The sequence continues at coordinate 9,595 of JAIBJO010000009.1, read as the reverse complement.
GCGTGACGCGCGCCGCGCGCGGCATCGTGGTCAGGCCGACGGCGAGGACGAGCAGCCACAGCTCTGGCCCAACCGTCGCTGCGAGCACGAGCGCGAAGACGATCTGCGGCAACGACAGGAGCACGTCCATGCTCCGCATCAGCACGTCGTCGAGCTTGCCGCGCGAGTACGCCGCGGTGAGGCCGACCGCGACACCCAGCACCATTCCGATTGCCGTCGACAGCCCGGCCAGCACGAGCACGGACACCCCGCCCGCCAGGAAGCGACTTAGTACGTCGCGCCCGAGGGCGTCCGTTCCGAGCCACGCGTCACTCGACGGCTGTGCAAACGGGAACAGGTTCTCGACGCCCTGATCCGGCGGATAGGGGGTGTACAGCTGCCCGATGACGGCGATGCCGACGATGAGCAGCGTGATCCCGAGCCCGATCTTCGTGCGGTGTTGCCGCCAGGCCGTGGAGAACAGCAACCGCGACGGGCGGATCGGTCTCTCGTCCAGATCCGGCACGGACTCGACGACGACGGCATCCGTCATTCGAGGGAGGTCCGAAGTCGAGGGCTGACCAGAATCGTGGCAACGTCCGCGAGCAGGTTGAGGACGACGTACAGCGCCGCGATCAGGAGTGCGATGGCCTGAACCACCGGCATATCGCGAGAGCGAACCGAGTCGACGAGCAGCAGACCGACACCCGGATAGTTGAAGACCGCCTCGACGACGACGATGCCGCCGGCAAGGTAGGCGAGGTTCAGCGCCGTGACCTGGAAGGTCGGAGCGAGTGCGTTGGGGACCGCATGGCGCCAGAGGACGCGCTGCTCCGGGAGTCCCTTGAGCCTCGCCATCTCCACGAAGTCGCTCTCGAGGATCTCGACCGTGGATGCACGCATGATGCGCGCGGTGTAGGGAACGACCGCGATCACGAGCACCGCAACCGGGAGGATGAGCTGCTTCGGGTAGTGCCACGGGCCCACGCCGGGCTCGGTCACGGCGACGCCTGGAAGCCACGTGAACACGTTCGTGGCGAAGACGACGACGAGCGTGATGCCGACGACGAACTCCGGCAGGGCTGCCAGCCCGAGCGTGGCGACGGACGTCGTCTGGTCGAACGCACTGTCCCGGCGGCGGGCGCTCGCGGCGCCGAGGTAGATCCCGAGCGGCACGCTGATCGCCGCGGCGAGGAGCATGAGGAAGAGCGAGTACACGAGCCGGTCGCTCAAGACCTCGGTGACGGGAAGGCTGTTCACCAGCGACGCGCCCATGTCACCGGTGAGGACGCCGGAGATCCACTCCCAGTACTGGGTGAACACCGACTTGTCGAGCCCCAGCTGTTGACGCAACGCAGCGAGCGACTCGGGTGTGGCGCTCCGCCCGAGGATGGACCGCGCTGCATCACCCGGGAGAGCCTGCGTCGCGGCGAAGATGATCAGCGACGTGATCCACAAGGTCACGAGGCCGAGGAGCAGTCTTCGGATGATGAAGCCGGTCATGCCGTGGCGGACTCTCATTCCGGTGTCGAGGCTAACTCGGCTGCTCGCGAGCGTCCAGGCTCTTTCGGAAGAACACGCGCCGGTAGCCGTTTTCCACACGCCGCTCGGTCTCGACGAACCCGAGGCGGGGATAGAGTCGTAGGTTCTCGACCATCGCCTCGTTCGTATAGAGCCGTACTCCAGTGAGCCCGAGCTCTCGTGCCTGCTGCTCCGCGAATGCGATCAGTGCGCGGCCGTACCCTTGCCCCTGAGAAGGCGGATCGACCGCGACGTTCTCGAGCTCGAGATCGTCGTCGTCCGCGCGGACGACGAGCACGCCGACGATCTGACGGTCCGAGATGCCGACCCACACTTCGCCGGCCTCCACGAGTGCCGCGTAGTCCGCCGACACCGGCCCGGGCGGGCGACCGATTCGCGGAATGTACACGGCATACGCGGCCTCCACGACCGCTCGGATCGCGTCCACGTCCACGCTCGTTGCTCGGCAGATCCTCATGCGAGGCGACTTCGCACGTGGACGGGCCGGGTGCCGGGCCGAGGCCCGGCACCCGCAGCCAAATCACACGAAGTAGATCGTGCGGAAGCCGTTGCCGTACTTGTTGAGGTTGAGGGTGCCGCGGTCGACCTTGTACCCGCTGACCTTGGCCGAGTAGCCGTCCGTCAGGTTCTTGAAGCCCCAGATGATGAGCCCGCCGTCGTTGTACTCCATCCGCTGCATCTCTTTGATGATCTGGGCCCGCTTCTTCTCCTCGACGGTTCCCAGCGCCTGTCGGTACAACGACTCGAACCGGTTGTAGCCGGAGTACTGGTCCCAGTGCGTCTCGTTGAACGGCGCCGTCTTGAGCACACCGGAGGCCGCCTGCAGCAGGTAGTTCCGCGTCCCCCAGTAATCGGCGGAGAACGGCCACTTCAGGTACTGGTCGTTGAACGCCGTACCGTCGAGGATCCTGAGGTTGACGTTGACGCCTCCTGCCTTCGCGTTCTGGGCGAAGATCGTGGCGCCCTCGTTCATCCCGGTGTCCCACGCGGTCGATGCGAGCTCGACAGTGAGCCCTTCCTGGCCGGCCTGCTTCAACAGCGACCGGGCCTGCTCCGGGTCGTATGCCCGCTGCGGGAACTCGTCCCCCGCGTAGGCCGGATCGAAGGGCGAGTAGATGTCGTTACCGATCCGTCCGGCGCCGGACAGCCCCTGCTGCACGACCTGCGGACGATTGATGAGCAGGCGGAACGCCCGCCGTACGCGCACGTCGTTGAAGGGAGCGACGTCGACGCGCATACAGAGCGGCGTCCATGCTCCGGTCGGTGAGACCAAGATGCGCAGGTTGCTGCGGCCCTTCACGACGGGCACCTGCGCGAACGGGACGTCGGACATCGCCTCGATCTGCCCGGCGAGGAGCGCGTTCACCTTCGCCGCGTCGGACGGGAAGTTGATGATCCGCACCTGGTCGAAGTACGGCTGGCCGGAGCGCCAGTAGTTCTCGTTCTTCTCGTGCACGCTCTCGCGCCCGGGCGTGAAGCTCTTCACCTTGAAGGGACCGGTCCCGATGTGCTTCAGAGGGCCCTTGATGAAGGAGTTCGGGGCATACCCGACGGGGACGACGCCCTGGTAGTACTGCGCGAACGCCTCCTTCAACGTCACGTCGTTCCGCGAGAGGAAGAGCCGGCAGGTGCGCTTGTCGAGCTTCTTGATCCGCTTCAGGTCGATCGCGCCGAAGGCGGCGTTGCCGAACAGTTTCAGCTTCGGGTTCTTCGTCCGCTTGATCGAGTAGATGACGTCGTCGATGGTGAGCGTCTTCCCGTTGTGGAACTCGATGCCGTCTCGGACCCGGATGAGGTACTGGTTGGCCTTCTCGGCCTTCAGCTCCTCGGCCAGGCTCAGCTTGATCACGCCCTTCTCGTCGAAGTACGCGAGGCCTTCGAAGCCCACGACGTTGCGGACGATGTCCGACTTCGCGACGATGTGCTGTCCGTCGATGAAGTCCCCCGCCCCCCCGAAGACCGCCTGGCGGAACGTGCCTCCCCGCTTGATCTTGGTGGATGCGAATGCCGCCTCCGTCAGCGGGCCGAACGTGCCGCCTGCGACGACTATCCCGAGTGCCGCAGCTCGACGGAGAATGTCCTGACGGGTCATGCCGCGTTCGATCTCGCGACTCAGTGCTTCGTCGGCCGTTGTCATCGGCGCCTCCTCGTGCCTGCCATGTCCGCGACCTCGCTCCGAGGTCATCCGCGAGCAATTCAACTGCAGTACGCGCCGAAAGACAAGCGCCGCGACCGCCTTAACACGCGAGGTCCGAGGGTCCTCGCGTCGCGTAGGCCGCGGAGCGGTCGTAGAGTTGGGCGTCCGTGACGGACTGGAACACGATCGTCGCACCGGCGCTGCGCGAGCTTCCGCCGTTCCCCGTCGCCGAGACGATCGCGGAGGTCCAGGGGCTCGCGACGCACGAGGACGGGGCGAAGCTCAACTGGAACGAGAACCTCTTCGGCCCGCTGCCGGGCGTGCTGGACGCCGTCACCGCCGAGCTCGCCGACGCATGGCTCTACCCGGTCGCGCCATATGACACCTTTCGGGCCGAGGTCGCGGCGCACGTCGGCACCGAGCCGGGCTGCATCTTCCCGGGGCACGGGACGCAGGCGCTGATCGGGACGGTCGCCTCCACGTTTCTGCAGCCGGGCGACGCGGTCGTGCTGCCCGAGCTGACCTTCTACCTCTACGCGGGCGTCAGCGCTGCTCGAGGGGCCGACGTGCACCGTGTCCCGATGCGTGACGATCTTTCGCTGGACTTGCCCGAACTCGCCGTCCGCGCGCGCGATGTCGAGGCGCGGCTCGTCTGGGTCTGCGACCCGAACAACCCGACGGGGCTGACGCTCGACCGCGAGGCGTGGGAGGTCTTCCTCGACAACGTTCCCGACCGCTGCGTCGTCGTCGCCGACGAGGCGTACATCGACTACCTCCCGTCCGAGCGGCGGCTCGGTCGCGAGCGCGACGTGGCCGCGGGGCGGCCGGTGGTCGTGTTGCGCACCTTCTCGAAGTTCTACGGGCTCGCCGGGCTCCGGCTCGGCTACGCGATCGCGGACGCCGCCCTCGTCGACCGCTTCGGCGTCATCGAGGAGCCCTTCAACGTGAACTTGGCCGCGCTCGCAGCCGGGCGGGCCTCGCTTCGGGCCTCCGAGGCTGCCGGGCGCCGGCGCGAGGAGATAACCGACGCCCGCGCCCTGCTCGCCGAGGGCCTTCAGCAGGCCGGTGCCGAGCCGTACCCGTCGCAGGCGAACTTCGTCCTCGCCCGCGTCGGCGTCGACGACGTCGCGCTCGCCGACGAGCTCGCCCGTGACGGAATCCTGGTGCGCGCGTGCTCCGAGCTCGGGTTGCCGGGCCACATTCGCATGGCGGTAGGCCCGAAGCCGGTCATGGAGCGCACGACGGCCGCGCTCGCCAGGGCCTCGGCTGTCATCGGGAGCTGACGTGGCGCGCATCCTGTGCGACGCCTCGGTCCCGCTCGGGCACGTTCGCGACGTTTTCGACGGCAACGCTTTTGGGATCGAGATCGAGATCGGGAGCGCGCCGTGGTCCGGCGACGACGTGTTAGGCGTCGTCTCGTTCGAGCCCGTGAGCGGCGACGACATCGCGCGGCTTCCGAACCTGCGTGTCGTCGCGGCGCCGAGCGTCGGCTTCGACCACATCGACGTCGCTGCCGCGACGGAACGCGGGGTCTGGGTGTGCAACGTCCCCGACTACTGCGTCGAGGAGATGGCCGACCACGCACTCAGCCTCCTGCTTGCGCTCGTCCGCGGCATTGTCGAGCTCGATCGGTCGGTGCGCGCGGGCGGCTGGAGCCACGTCGCCGCGGGCGAGCTGCGCCGGCTCTCGGACGTGCGTCTCGGCGTCGTCGGCTTCGGCCGGATCGGGCGGGAGCTGGCTACGAGAAGTCGTGCGCTCGGGATGGAGGTGCTCGCGTACGACCCGGTCGTCTCGGACGAGGCGATCTCCGAGGCAGGTGTGCGCCCGCTCCCGCTCGACGATCTGCTGCGCACGTGCACCGCGCTGTCGCTGCACGTCCCCCTGGCCGAGGAGACGCGAGGCCTCATCGGCCCGCGAGAGCTCGCACTCCTCCCGCGTGGGGCTTTCGTCGTCAACGTCTCTCGTGGTGGGCTCGTGGACACGGGCGCCCTCCTCGACGCACTGGACGAAGGCCGGCTCGGCGGCGTCGCCCTCGACGTTCTCGACGTCGAGCCGCCCTCGGCCGAGGCTCCCGCTCCGTCTGCCCCCCGGCTCGTAGTGACACCGCATGCCGGGTGGTACAGCGAGGTCGCCGAGGAGGAGGCGCATCGCCGGGCGGCGGAATCGGTGCTGGACGTGGTCGAGGGTCGGCGGCCGCGCGATGCCGTCAACGAGCCGCTTGGGTGAGCAGACGGCGGTGCTAGCGTCAGCGCGGCGATGAGCGACCGGCCGAACATCCTGCTCGTCGTCGTCGACCAGCTCTCGGCGCTCTTCCTCCGCGCGTACGGCCACACCGTCACCAAGACGCCCGCCGTCGACCGACTGGCCGAGGAGGGAGTCGTCTTCGAGAACGCGTACTGTCCGAGCCCGCTGTGCGCCCCCGCGCGCGCCGCTCTGATGACGGGCGCATTGCCGTCGAGGACGGGCGTGTACGACAACGCGGCGGAGCTGCAAGCCTCCATCCCGACGTTCGCCCACGTCCTGCGGCTCGAGGGTTATCGAACGTGCCTCTCCGGGAAGATGCACTTCGTCGGCCCGGATCAGCTCCACGGCTTCGAGGAGCGCCTGACGACCGACGTGTATCCGGGTGACTTCGGCTGGACGCCTGACTGGAGGCGCCCCGGCGAGCGGGTCGACTGGTGGTACCACAACATGAGCTCCGTCCTCGAGGCCGGGGTTGCGGAGATCACGAACCAGCTCGAGTACGACGACGAGGTCGCCTTCCACGCCGTGCGCCGCCTGTACGACTACGCGCGATTCGACCGTGACGTCCCGCTCTTCCTCTGTGTCTCGTTCAGCCATCCGCACGATCCGTACGTCGCGCGTAGCCGCTACTGGGACCTCTTCGGCGACGACGAGATCGACCTGCCCGCCGCGCCCCGGAAGCCCTACGCGGACCTCGACCCGCACGAGCGTAGGCTCTGGCATGCGTCGGCGATGGACGAGGTCGAGATCACCGACGACGACGTGCGAGCGGCGCGCCACGGCTACTACGCGAGCCTCGCCTACGTCGACGAGCGGATCGGCGAGGTTCTCGACGCGCTTGCGGCGTGTGAGCTCGCCGACGACACCGTCGTGGTCTTCGTCTCCGACCACGGCGACTTCCTGGGCGAGCACGGCCTCTTCTACAAGATGTCGTTCCGCGAGCACGCCGCGCATATCCCGCTCGTCGTGCACGCCCCTTCGCGCTATCGGCCTCGTCGCGTGCGCGAGCCCGTCTCGCTCGTCGATCTCCACCCGACGCTCGCGGACCTCGCGCGTCCGGGCCTGTCCGGCGAGCTCCCACGTGCGGCCGACGGACGGAGCTTGCTTCCGCTTCTCGAAGGGAGCGACGAGGATCCGGACGCGACCGCCCTCGGCGAGTACCTCGCCGAGGGCGTCGAAGGGCCGATGGTGATGATCCGGCGAGGCCGCTGGAAGTACATCCACACGGCGACCGACCCGGATCAGCTCTTCGATCTCGACAGCGACGAGCTCGAGCTGCGCAATCTCGCGGCGGATCCCGAGCACGCGACGATGCTCCGCGACCTTCGCGACGAAGTCGTTCGCCGTTGGGACCTTGCCGCGATCGACCAGGCGGTTCGGGACAGCCAGCAGGCCCGGCTCGCAGTCTTCGACGCGCTCCAGCGCGGAGTGGTCCAGCCGTGGGATTACCAGCCGATCCGTCCCTCGGGCGAGCAGTACACGCGGAACACCATGGACGTGGCGGAGCGCGACCAGAAGTCGCGCTTCCCTCCTTACCGAGCGTCGTGAAAGCGGCAGTCTGCCGCGCCTTCGGCGCGCCGCTCGTCATCGAGGAGCTGCGGCTCGACCCGCCGGCGAGGGGCGAGGTTCGGGTCGACGTCGCCGCTTGCGCGATCTGCCACAGCGACATCCACTACGTCGAGGGCGCATGGGGCGGCAGGCTTCCTGCGGTCTATGGCCACGAGGCCGCGGGCATCGTCGAATCGGTGGGAGCCGACGTCGAAGGCGTTCGCCCAGGCGACAGGGTGGTCGTCAGTCTGATCCGCACCTGCGGCCGATGCTTCTTCTGCACGCGGGGAGAGGGATACCTGTGCGAGACCGAATTCCCGATCGACGCCCGCGGACGCCTCCATACGACGCACGGCGAGCCGGTGCACGTGGCCATGAACACCGGCGCCTTCGCCGAGCAGGTGGTCGTCGACGTCTCGCAACTCGCGGTCGTACCGGACTACATGCCGCTCGACGTTGCCTCGCTGCTTGCGTGTGGCGTGATCACGGGACTAGGGGCGGTTGTCTCCACCGCCGAGGTCCCTGTCGGCTCGAGCGTCGTCGTCATCGGCACGGGCGGGGTCGGCCTCAACAGCGTGCAGGGGGCGCTCATCTCCGGCGCTCAGCCGATCGTCGCGCTCGACCTGTCTCCGGCCAAGCTCGAGGCCGCCGCCGCCTTCGGTGCCACTCACACCCTCGATCCGGCGGCGTGCGATCCGGTGGCCGAGCTTCGCGCGCTCACGGGAGGGCGCGGCGCGGACTACGTCTTCGTCACGGTCGGATCGACCGAGGCGGTCGAGCAGGGACTCGGTCTCCTTCGCAGCGGCGGCACGCTCGTGGTCGTCGGCCTGCCGCCCTCCGGAGCGACCTTCGGCGTCGTCGCAGTGGACTTCGCCTACGAGGGACAGCGAATTCTGGGCAGCAACATGGGCTCCACGAGGCTCGGGATCGCGGTGCCCGCACTCGTCGACCTCTACCACCGCGGACGACTCAAGCTCGACGAGCTCATCAGCGCGCGCTTCCCCCTGGAGGAGATCAACGAAGCGATCGCTGCTGCCGGCGACGGCTCGACGCTGCGCAACGTGATCGTCTTCGAGCGAGAGTGAAGATCCAGAGCGTCGAGAGCTTCGGCAACCGCGACGTCGCGCTCGTGCGCGTGCTCACCGACGACGGCGCCGAGGGATGGGGCCAGGTCGCCCCCTATCACGCCGACGTCACCGTTCACGTCCTCCACCGGCAGGTCGCGCCGCACGCGCTCGGAAGGGACCCGCTGGACCTCGCCTCGCTCGTCGACGAGATTCCGGAACGCGAGTTCAAGTTCCGCGGCTCGCATCTGTATCGGGCGCTCGGCGGCCTGGACACTGCGCTCTGGGACCTGCGCGGGAAGCTCGAAGGCAAGGGTGTCTGCGAGCTACTCGGTGGGCGTCGGCGAAGCCTGCGTGCGTACGCGTCGAGCATGCGTCGCGACATCTCGCCCGAGGACGAGGCGGCGCGGCTCGTGGCTCTCCGCGACCGCCACGGCTTCGACGCGTTCAAGGTGCGCATCGGGAAGGAGTGCGGTCACGACGAGGACGAGTGGCCCGGGCGCACCGAGGCCGTCGTCCGGCTGGTTCGCGAGGCGCTCGGAGACGACGTCGCGCTCCTGGTCGACGCCAACAGCAGCTACACGCCCGCGAGGGCGATCGAGATCGGGAAGATGCTCGAGCAGCACGGGGTCTCGCACTTCGAGGAGCCTTGCCCGTACTGGGAGCTCGACTGCAGCCCGACGTCTGCTACGCCGGCGGCCTCACGCGAGCCCTTCGCATCGCGGCCTCGGCGGCCGCGGCCGGCTTGCCGTGCACGCCGCACTCGGCCAATGAATCGCTCGTGCTCGTCTTCACGCTGCACCTACTGGCGGCGATCGAGCGGCCGGGCCCGTACGTCGAGCTCTCGATCGAGCCTGACGCCGACTACCCGTGGCAGGCCGGCATGTACGAGCCCCGCCCGCACGTTGCAGACGGCGAGCTGCGCGTGCCGGACGGACCGGGATGGGGGGTCGAAATCTCGCCCCACTGGCTCGCGGGGTCGGAGCACCGCGCGACCCGGCTGGAGTGAGGGCGCGAGCGCGGCCGTCGTCGTAGAGTCCACGGCGGTGAACACCGAAGTCTTCATCACGTGTGCCGTGAC
>JAIBJO010000061.1 GCA_020029615.1 Actinomycetota bacterium | reverse complement strand
ACCGTGACGTCGTAGACGTTGTTCGCGCCCACGTCCGTGGGCGCCTCGAAGTTCGGAGCCGTCACGAAGGTCAGGACGCCCGTCGCCTGGACGATCGCGAAGCGGGTGGCATCGGGACCGCCGGAGATCGAGTACGCCAGCGTCTGGCCAATGTCGGGGTCGGTCGCGTCGACGTCGGTGACGGCGGTCTGGTTCTCGGCCGCTGACACGGAGGCGGTGGGACCGCCGCCGTCGGAGGTGATCACGGGTGGGCTGTTACCACCCTCGGGCACGTCGGTGACCTGGACCGTCAGCGCCTGCGTGTCGGCGAAGCTGCCGTCGGAGGCTTCGACGGTGACCTCGTAGAAGTTGTCGACGTTTGCATCCGCCGGCAACTCGAAGTCGGGCGGGACGGTGAAGGTGAGGACGCCTGTGCTCGGGTCGATCGTGAAGTCGCCGCTGTCCGCACCACCCGAGATCGAGTACGTGGGCGTCGTGCCGTCGCCGTCGGTCGCGTTGACGTCGGTGACGGCGGTCTGGTTCTCGGACGCGGAAACGGCGGCCGAAGGTCCACCGCCGTTCGAGGTGATCGTGGGCGGAAACTCGTTCACGTTCTGGACCGCCACCGCCAACGACTGCGAGTCGGAGCCACCGTTGCCGTCCGAGACCGACACGACGACGTCGTAGACGTTGTTCGAGCCTGCGTCGGTCGGCGCCTCGAAGTTGGGTGCCGTCACGAAGGTGAGGACGCCGTTCGAGCCGTTGATCGCGAAGCGGGCGGCGTCGGGGCCACCGGAGATCGAATAGGTGAGCGTCTGGCCGACGTCCGGGTCGGTAGCGTCGACGTCCGTGACGGAGGCCTGGTTCTCGGCCGGCGACAGCGTGGCACTGGCGCCGCCACCGTCGGAGGTGATCACGGGCGCCGCGTTACCGCTGCCCGTGCCCCACTCCACGTGGAGCAGGGGGGCAACGGCCGGGTTCTGGTTGTTCGCAACGGCCACCCGCTCGCCGGTACCCGTGACGAGAAGGACGAGCGAGTTCCCGGAAGCCCACCCGGGCTGGCTCACGATCTCCTGGATGACACCGGCCAGGTCGGCTGTGCGCTGGGCGAGACCGGCGTCGCCGACTGCGAGCCATGAGGCAGGGGACCAGCTCGCCGCCGCCGCTGTCGTCGGCCTCGACGAGATGTCGAAGAGGGTGGTCGAGAACGCGGGCGGGTTGGCGGCCGCCTGGCCCTTGATCGTGAGCGAAGTCGGCGCCGTGTCGACCTCGTCGGCCGCGAACTGCACGTACGCGGAGGTGATGGGAGCTCCCTGGGGAATCGCGACCGTGTTGAAGCGCATGCCCACCACGACCTTCGGGCTGCCCGTGCCGGTCGTGTCGGTCATCATGTCGAGGTCGCCGTCGCCCCGCTGCACGGTGCCACCGGAGATCTCCTCGGCATCGTCGCCGGGCGCGTTGACGCGCACGTCGAACACGTTGGCGCCGCCCGAGCCGGTGAAGCTCAGGGACCGCGTCCGGTGGATTCGGGAGATGGTCGTCGGTCACGGTGCCGTCGAGGCTCGCGCTGGCCGGCAAGGCGACCGCCTGATCGGACCCCGCGTCGACTGCAGGCGGTAGGTTTGCTGGCGGGCCTGCCGCCGGTGTCGTCAGCTCGTACAACTTGCCGTCGACGGCGTTCGGATCGTTGTTGTTGTCGACGCCGCGATCGACGATGTAGAAGCTCTTCACGCTGGTGCCGTCGCTCGCCGGTGCGTACGCGAGCCCGGCGGGCTTGATAGCGCCGGACGCCGAAGCGTCGATCGTCCGAACCAGTGTCCCGCCTGTCGTCGTCTCGACGATGATGGGCGCAGGGGGCGTCGTGTTGAGCCGGTCGCTGAGGATGAAGAGCGTGCCGCTGTCCGCATTGAACTCGACCGACTCGGGATCCTCGACGCCGTACTGCGCGGTGTCGAAGTGGTTGACAAGAGCTCCCGACGTCGTGTACTCGTACACCTCTCGGTTGAGACCGTCGGCGACGAAGAGGTGGCCGCTGAACGTGCTGTAGGTGACTCCCTCGGGGTCGCTGTTCCCGACGGCGAGCGTGTCGAACGACGTGACGGTGTCGCCGGCGGTGCCAATCAGGCCATCCGCTCCCGGGTTCACGTCGAAGACCTTCTTTCCGTCGTCCGCGGAGATGTAGTAGTGGCCGTTGGTCGGATTGAACGCAGCCCCGGCCGGCTCGTTCGTCACCGGGACCACGACCCCGGGAGGGACGTTCGAGATGTTCGCAGTGCGCGCGAGGCTCAATCCCGCGCGGTTCAGCTCCCAGACGTTCGCTCCCTGGAAGTGCGTGATGCCGTTGACGGTCTCCTCGACCTCTCCATCGCTGATCAGGAGCCGGTCGCTCGACGGAACGTAGGTGATCCCCGACGGATCGGTGCTGGGCGGAGTCAGCCCTCCCATGTTCACGGTGCCCACGAGCCCGGACGTGAAGTCGATCGTGGTGGTCGCCGTGGACGAGGCGAGCGACAGCTCGACGATCTGGCCCGGGCTCGCTCCGGCGCCGCTGTCCGCAACGTACACGGAGAGCGCGGCCGGGTCGTCGGTCTGGTCGCCGCTGGGCGCGAAGGCCATGCCACCGGGCTGGGCGAGACCGAGTCCTGACAGGTCGCGAGACGCGACCGCGGCCCCGGACGTGGTCAGCTCCACGAGACCCCGAGAGCTGCCGGCATGGAGATGGCCCGTGGTCGGGTCGAAGGCGAGGCCGCGGGCCCCGCTCAGGCCGCTCGGCCGCAGGTCGACGTCGGAGACGGTCGCGGCATCGAAGCCTCCGGTCGCATCGGGCTCGATACGAACGATCCGTGGCTGGGCCGCGTCCAGCACGAACACGACGCCGCTTCCCGGATCGACCGTCATCCCCTGCGGATCACGAAGGTCGAGGCGCAGAGCGTCGCGGCGCACGAGCGTGGCGGGGTCGAGGTCGCCACTGGCATCGGCGCGTACCTCGAGCAGCCGGTCAGCGTTGTCGAGGAGCAACAGCCTGTTATGGCGGGCGTCGAAGGCGACGTTGGCCGGATCCTTGACCGCGGCGGCGATGCGTGCCGAGCCTGCTCGGTCCGACACCGGCGAGAGCTCGAACGGCGCCAGCCTGACGACGTCCGTGTCCGGTGGGCCGGCCCCCGACCGCGCCCCGATGACGTAGAAGGACTTGGTGGAGGAGGAGAAGGCCAGACCGGCCGGCGAGTCGACGCCGGTCCTGTCGTGCTCAAGCGCCCGAGCCTGCCGAACGGTGCCCGAGCCGGCTTGCTGACGCGCCGCGTCAGGAGCGGCGGCTGCCGACACGACCGAGACAGTGAGGACGATCGCTGCGGCGACGAGCGCGAGCGCACCTACGCTCGATGCATTGCGATGCGGTCGCACGCGATTGCCCGAACGCGCCACACGGCCGCGCGGGCGAGCGCGGCCGGTCTTCCCCTTGGCCAAGCCTCTTCCTCCTCCCCTGCCCGCCCCCCAGGACTAGCTGCAGCAGTTACAACGTGGAAGGGTAGAGCGAAGCCGTGAGCCTGGCAAGGCGAATCGACATCGAGCGGCTACCGAATCTCGTACTTTGCGAACAATGTCCGCTGTCGGGGGCGGCGGAGCTCGCGCGCGAGACCTGCCGACGTGGGTCGTGGCCGCCGCGGACGGTTAGCTCGTTGCGACTTTCCTGGCCCTCCTGGACTGTCGGGGGGTTGACTTCATAGGTCCAGGCGGGCAATCTCCTGTGAGGGGAAGGTTAAAAAGTTCGGGGGGAGGACGAGCAGGGGGTGACTGGGGCCTGGGGTCGATTCGACCCGTCCGCAGGGCGGCTGGCAAGCTGCGCGCTGTCTCGGCGCGTTAGCCATCCGTCGCGGCGGTCGTACCGGTTGCGCGGGTGGGCGTGCCGGAGCAAATGGGTGTCCAGTCCGCTGCCACCTTCTCCCTGCACGACCAAGGGGGAGAAAGCTTGACCGAGGGAATCATCGCTCACGATGACGCGGGTGGTCCGGCGACGCTCGAGTACGCCGCCACACTCGAATACGCACCGACGCTCGAGTACACGGCGCCACCCGAGCTCGAGTGGCCGGGACGAGAACGCTGGCCTCACGGAGAGCTCTGGGCGAGGGCTGCCCTGGCGGGGTCTCTCGGCACGCTCACCGCCGTCCTGCTCGCGACCCAGGTGAACATCTGGGGGTTCAGCCTCGTCGGGCTCACGGTGGCGATCACGACGATCTGGTTCCTGAGCCTTCGGCGAAGCGCGCACCTCGCCCGAGAACAGGAGATCGGATCGATCGTGGCAGCGCTGGCAGGCACGGTCCTCGGCCTCGCGGCGATCTCGCTCCTGAACTTCTGGGCCCTCGATCTGCTCATCTCCACCACGGAGCTGCTCGTCATGGCGGGCTGCGTCCTTCTCTTGGCCGCGACGTTCTACGCCGTCGCAGCTCGCATTCTCGATCCAGGGCGCCGCGTCATTCTTCTCGAGCCCGACCAGGACGCACGCGACCTCGTCTACGAGCTGCAGGAGGTGCGGAATCGAAGGTTCGACTGCGTCGGCATCATCGACGACTCCGCCGCCGGCAACCGCTCGAACGGCGTGCCGTTCCTCGGTGACACGTCCGACGCCGTCGACGTTCTGCGCCGCGTCCGGCCGGACGTCGTCGTGTGCTCGGCCGACGCTCGCACCGACCTCGCCGACCGACTCCTGGCGGCCGGGATGACGTCGGTCCACGTGCTGGACACCAACGAGTTCCAGGAAAGTGCGCTTCATCGAGTCGACAGTCGCAACGCAACCCCAGCGTGGTTCGCGAGCGTCCTCGACATCGACCGGCAGAACTACTCGGCCCGGGCGAAGCGTGCGCTCGACGTCACGGTCGCATCGCTCGCGCTCGTCCTCACGTCACCGTTCTTCGCCGTGATCCCCGTTCTGATCCGTCTCACGGGGCCTGGCCCGGTCCTCTTTCGCCAGATCCGGGTGGGCGAAGGCGGGAAGCTCTTCGAGATCCTGAAGTTCCGAACGATGGTTCCCGATGCGGAGGCCGGCCGTGCCGTCTGGGCGACCGACAACGACCCCCGGGCGACGCCCGTCGGCCGCGTCCTGCGCAAGACGCGTCTCGACGAGCTCCCCCAGCTCTGGAACGTCATCCGAGGCGAGATGAGCATCGTCGGGCCGCGGCCGGAGCGACCCGAGTTCCTGGACGTGCTCGGCGCGCACGTCCCGTTCTGGAGCCGGCGCGACTTGCTCAAGCCGGGAATCACGGGTTGGGCGCAGGTGCACTTCGCGTACACGGCCGACGTGGCCGGCGCGGCGACGAAGCTCTCCTACGATCTCTACTACCTGAAGCATCGCAGCCTCGGCCTCGACGCCGTGATCCTGTCGAAGACGTTCGGAGTAGTGCTGTTCAGGCGTGGCTCGCGCTGACCAAGCGGGCGGTGGCGTGAAGCCGACCCCCGCCATGTCGATCGACGTCGAGGACTGGTTCCAGGTCGAGAACCTCAGACGCGTCATTCCACGCGACAGCTGGCCCGCGCGGCAGCTTCGAGTCGAGCGTTCGATGGACCGCATGCTCCAGCTGATGGCCGACTTCGGCGTTCGCTCGACGTGCTTCGTCCTCGGATCGATCGCGGAGCGCACACCGCAGCTTGTGCGTCGCATCGCGGACGCGGGCCACGAGGTCGCCTCCCACGGGTACGACCACGGGCTGATCCACGAGTCGGACCGTGCGAGCTTCCGTACCGACGTCGAGCGGTCGAAAGCGCTGCTCGAAGAGATCTCGGATCGACCGGTGCGCGGCTACCGGGCACCGAGCTTCTCGGTCACGGACTGGGCGTTGCCGATCCTGCAAGGCGCCGGCTACGAGTACGACTCCTCGCACTTCCCGACCACCATCGGACACTCTCGCTACGGCAGGCCGTCCGTGCTGCACAAGACCCGTCCGCTCACGAGTCACGCGGGCCTCGTGGAGGTCAGCCTGTCGTGCCTGCCGATTGGTGCTCACGCCCTTCCGTGGGCGGGTGGCGGGTACTTTCGGCTCATCCCGTACCCCGCGTTCAGGGCCGGCGTGAGGCGGATCATCGACTCGGGAAGCCCGTACGTCTTCTACATCCACCCCTGGGAGCTCGACACGGGTCAGCCGCGCGTGAGTGGGCTCAAGCGGAGCGAGCGGATGCGGCACTACCTCGGCATCGAGCGGGCGGAGGCACGCTGGACCTCACTCCTACGCGACTTTCGCTGGGGCACGATCGCCGAGCTCGTGAAACGCGATGCCCCGCCCTTCCTCCTGCCAGCGATCGACGTTGCCCTGACCGGCGTGGTAGGCGGCGAGCGCCAACCTCGTGTCACCGTAGCGCTCGAGTAGGTGGTCGAGGTACCACGAGCCGTACCGGACGTTGATCTCCGGATCACGAAGGTCCGCGACGACGAATCGCGTTCCACCCGTCCGTAGCGCTATCCCCTTCGCGGTGTTCGGGAGAAGCTGCATGAGGCCGACCGCGCCGGCCGCGGAGCGCGCATTCGGATCGAAGCGGCTCTCGGTGTAGACGACCGCAGCGAGCAGGGCGGGATCGAGACCGTGGTTTCGCGCGTGACCGCGAACGATGTGCGCGTACTCGAGCGGGTAGCGCGTTCGCAGGTACCAGTCGGGCTCGGACTCGTGAACCCATGCGGCAGCCCCGGCGACCGCCAGAACGAGGGCAGAGGCGACGACGAGAAGCTTCACATTCGCGTCTCGAGCTTCGAGAAGGCCTTGTGACACAGTGTCACTTGGGGCCCGTGGGCGCTCAGGGGCTCAAGTCTTCTCCGGTCAGGGTAGCCATGACCCCTGCGACCCAGGCATCCAGCTCGTCGGGTGTCCCGGTGTTGACGAACGAGAAGTCGGCGCGCTTCACCTTCTCCCGGTCGGGGATCAGGCGGTCCTCGCGGTCGTCCCTCCGCCCGCCGCGCCGGGCCTCCCTGAGCTTCGACGGCGCCGTGACGACCACCACCTTGTCGAAGCGCTCCTCCGCTCCGACCTCGTAGAGCAGTGGAACCTCCGTCACGCACACGGCAGGTGGATCGGCTAGGGCACCGAGCTGCTCGCGCCACGCCATGTACTCACGGGACACGAGAGGGTGCAGGAGCTTCTCGAGGAAGTCGAGGGCAACGCGGTCGTTGAACACTCGAACGGCGATCCGCTCGCGATCGGGTCGTCCGTCCGTGCCGAGGATCTCCTTCCCGAATCGCTCGACAAGGGCTCGCTCGACCTCCGAGTCGGTCGCGAGCAGATGATGGACGATCTCGTCGCTCGATACGGTGGCCGCGCCATGGCGGCGAAAGCACGCGAGCGCCGTCGACTTCCCGGCGCCGATGCCGCCGGTGATGGCAACCGCGATGGGGCGGCTCAAAGTCCGCTAGTCGTTGTCGACCTGATCGGAGACGACCTCGAGCGTCGGCTCCTCCAACAGCTCCGCGTCGTCGTCTTCCTGCTCTGCCTCGGGCTCTGCCTCCGCCTCGGGCATGAGCTCGCCCTCGGCTGCCGCCTGCGCGTCAACGTCGTCGTCTACCTCTGCCTCGGGCTCTGCCTCCGCCTCGGGCATGAGCTCGTCCTCGGCTGCCGCCTGCGCGTCAGCGTCTTCGTCCAGCTCGACGTCGTCGGCGGCCTCGCTCACGAGCTCCGTCGACGAAGCGACAGCCGGGAACGCCTCTTCCGAGAGGACGAGGTCGGGCATGGTGTGCACCGACTCGGCGCCGTCCGCTCGGGGAACGGGTTGGTCGCCCTCCTCGACTCGCTTCAGAGAGAGAGACAGGCGCCGCCGCTCGCCGTCGATCTCGAGAATGCGGACGTTGACCGCTTGGCCCTGGGCGACGACCTCGCGCGGGTTCTCGACGTGATGGGGAGCCAGCTCGGAGATGTGCACGAGGCCCTCGACACCGGGGAGGATCTCCACGAAGGCACCGAACGTGACCACCTTCGCCACCCGGCCCTCGACGACGTCGTCCTCACGGTAGGAGTCGAGCACCTGCTGCCACGGGTCGGTCTGAGTCTGCTTCAGACCGAGCGAGATCCGCTGGCGCTCGCGGTCGATGTCGAGCACCTTCACCCTGACCGTCTGCCCGATGTCGAGCACCTCGGACGGATGGTTGACGTGGCTCCACGAGAGCTCGGAGATGTGGATCAACCCGTCCATGCCGTCGAGGTCGACGAACGCACCGAAGTCGACGATGTTCGAGATCTGCCCTTCGATCACGTCGCCTGGATTGAGCCGGTCGAGGATCGCCTGGCGCATCTCCTTGCGCTCGTCCTCGAGCACCGCGCGCCGAGAGAGGACGACGTTGTTGCGCGAGCGGTTGAGCTCGATGACCTTGCAGCGAAGCTCCGTGCCGAGGAACTCGTCGAGGTCCTGGACGCGGCGGATGTCCACGAGCGACGCTGGCAGGAAGCCGCGGACACCGAGGTCGAGGATCAGGCCGCCCTTGACGACCTCGATCGTCTTGCCCGTCACCGGCTCCCCTGACTCGGCGGCGGCCTCGATCCGCTTCCATGCAAGCTCGAAGCGCGCCCGCTTCTTTGAGAGGATGAGCCGTCCTTCCGCGTCCTCCTTGGTGAGCACGAGGGCGTCGATCTCCTCTCCGACGGAGACTTCGTCGGCCGGGTTGACCGAGCGGCGAATCGTGAGCTCGGCGACCGGGATGACGCCCTCGGACTTGTAGCCGATGTCCACGAGCACCTCGTCCTTGTCGACGCGCACGACAGTCCCGTGGACGACCTCGCCCTCGTTGATCTCGGGGAACGAGGCCTCGTAGTCGGGCACGAGCTCCCCGTCGGGGCCTGTGACCCATACCCCGTCCTCGGTCACGGCAGGCTTCTCGGCGATGTCGTTGACCATCGGAGCGCGGAGTATAGCCAGCCATTCGCGTCGCGAATGGCTAGAGAGCAGGAAGATTCCGCGTTAGCGCTTCGCCTCGGCCCAGTCGTCGCCGACGCCGATGTCCACTGCGAGCGCAGGATCGAGCGGGTATGCGCCGACCATCTCCTCGCGCACGAGGTCGCGCACCTTCGACACCTCCGTCTCCGGAACCTCGAGCAGCAGCTCGTCGTGCACCTGGAGCACGAGCCGCGCGGCTCTCCCTTCCTCGCGCAGACGGTGGTGGATCGCGACCATCGCCACCTTGATGATGTCCGCGTTCGACCCTTGCATCACGAAGTTCACGGCGACGCGCTCCCCGAAGCCACGCGTCTGCCGGTTCGATGCCCGAAGCTCGGGGACCGGGCGGCGGCGGCCAAGGAGGCTCGTCGCGTAGCCGTCCTCTGACGCCTCCGTGATCGTGCGCGCGATGAACGCCTGCACGAGCGGGAACCGCGCGAGGTACGTGTCGATGTAGGACTGCGCCTGCTCCTTCGGGATGTCGAGGTTCTCGGCGAGCCCGAACGCCGAGATCCCGTAGACGATCCCGAAGTTGATCATCTTGGCGACGTTCCGCTCGTCCTTGGTCAGGGTCGCCGGATCCTTCCCGAGCACCTCGGCGGCGGTGGCCGTGTGGATGTCCTCGCCACGCTGAAACGCGTCGCGCAATCTCGGCTCGCCCGAGACGTGCGCCAGGATCCGCAGCTCGATCTGCGAGTAGTCGGCTGACAGGAGGCGGCGACCCGGCTCGGCGACGAACGCCGAGCGAATCTCGCGACCAAGCTCGGTCCGGATCGGGATCGCCTGCAGATTCGGGCTCGAGGTCGACAGGCGGCCGGTGGCGGCCACCGTCTGGTTGATCGTCGTGTGAAGCCTCCCGTCCTCCCCGATGAGCGCCGGCAGCGGGCCGAGGTACGTGTTCACGAGCTTGGTCAGCTCGCGCCACTCCTCGATCACACGGACGATCTCGTGGTCGTCGCGGATCGCGCGAAGCACCTTGCCGTCGGTCGAGTATCCCGTCTTCCCTTTGCGTCCGGGGGTGAGCTCGAGCTTCTCGAAGAGGATCCGACCGAGCTGCTGCGGCGAGCCGAGCGCGAACTCCTCGCCTGCCAGGTCATAGGCGCGCGCCTCGAGCTCCTCGATCCGGTCGGAGAGGCGCGCGGTGATCTCCCCCATCCGGTACGTGTCGATACGGACTCCCGCGTCCTCCATGACGCCGAGCACCACGCTGAGCGGAAGCTCGACGCCGCGGTACAGCTGCTCGGATCCGCGCTCGGCGACCTTGGCGACGAGAGCCGGGGCGAGCCGCCGGACGGCTTCTGCATGGACGACGAGCGCCGCAGTCTCCTCCTCGGCCGGAGGGTCCGGCACGAGCTCGAGCCCGTACTCGGCGAGGAGGTCGTCGAGCGAGTACTCGGCCCGGCCGGGATCGACCAGGTACGCCGCGACCATCGTGTCGTCGGCGGCCGGCGTGCCCAGTCGCAACGGCTTCGCGTCGTGCGCGATCACCTCGACCTCAGGAGCTTGTAACAACTTGTAACTTGAGCGCAGAGCGCCAGTTCCTGCGGAGTCGTCGCCTTGTGACAGCTTGTCACTTGGAGCTGCCATGACGATCACCGCGTCGCTCTCGCCGGCGACGGCGATCCGGTCGGCGTCCACGGCGATACCTACGCGGCCGCGAAGTCCAGCGAGGTCGCCCTCCCTCCAGCGAACCGTCTCGGACTCCGCCGGTGGGCGCTCCGCGGCCGGGAGCGCCTCGTCGAGGGTGTCGACCCTTCCGAGCAGCGCACGAAACTCGAAGCGGCGGAAGATCTCCTTCAGGCGCGAGCGGTCGGGGGGCTGCGACACGAGATCTCCGGCCTCGACGTCGAGTGAGAGGTCACGCCTCATCGTCGCGAGGAGCTTCGAGTCACGGGCCTGATCGGCGTTCGCGATGATCGCCTTCGAGCGCGCGGGCGACAGCTCGGAGGCGTGCTCCAGGACCCCCTCGAGCGATCCGTACTGGGCGATCAGCTGCCCTGCGGTCTTGTCTCCGATCCCAGGGACGCCCGGGATGTTGTCGCTCGTGTCGCCCTTGAGCCCGATGAAGTCGGGGACCTGGTCCGGGCGAACGCCGTAGCGCAGCTCGACCCGCTCGGGCGTGTAGACCTGGACGTCCGCCACGCCGCGCGGGGTCATCATCAGGCACACGTTCTCCGACACGAGCTGGAAGGCGTCACGGTCCGTCGAGACCACGCAGGTCTTGATCGCCGCGGCGTCGGCGCGCGTCGCCAGCGTCGCGATCACGTCGTCGGCCTCCCAGCCTTCGAACTCGAGGTTCCGATACCCGAACGCCTCGACGATGGGCCGGAAGTGCGGGAACTGCTCGCGCAGGAGATCGGGCATCGGCCGACGCTCGGCCTTGTACTCGGAGTCGATCTCCTTGCGGTGCACCGGCCGCGTGTCCCAGGCGACCGCGACGCCGCGCGGCCGGTAGTCGGAGAGGAGCTTGAACAGCATGTTCGTGAAGCCGAGCAGCGCGTTCGTGGGCTGACCGTCGGTCGTCTGCAGCTCCTCAGGGAGCGCGAAGAACCCACGGTAGGCGAGGTTGTTGCCGTCGACGAGGAAGAGCTCGGCGTCCCTGACCGGACCGTCGCCGAGCTCGAGCTCCTCGCCGGTGAGAGTCTTGGGGCTCACAGCCCCATCCGGACAGTGATGCTCGCCAGCGGAAGCGTGACGCCCACCGGTCGTAGGGGCGAGGGTTGCCTCGCCCTCGAACGCCCATCACGCGCGGGCGACGAAAGCGTCGCCCCTACGGATACCGATGCTTCCGCAGGACCCGAGACGGTCACCCCGCAACGGTATCGTCAGCGACCGCGTGCGTCGCGTACCGCTCCTCTCGGGCTCGCGCGTCGTCGTCGTCCCCGTCGATGACGAAGACGTCGTCATCCGCCCGCCGCCGCCCGCGCAGGTCGTCGACACAGCCGCTGCCGTGAGAGACGCGCTCAGGTTCCCTCTCGCCGGGCCGTCTCTCGAGTCGATCGCACCCCGCGGCGGACGCGCCACCATCGTCGTCGAGCCGTGGGCGCTGCCGCTCCCCGGCGCGCACCCGGATCCGCGCCAGGAAGCACTCGCGGCGATCATGAGAGCGCTCGAGCTCTGCACCGTCCGGAACGAGCGTCAGACGGTCCTCGTCGCGGGGGGCCTGGCTCGGAAGTCCGGCCAGCGCGAGCTCGAACGCCTGCTCCCGCCTCCTCAGGCCCGAGCGTTCAGGGGGAACGTCCTCGTGCACGACGCCGCCGACGACAGGCTCGTTCCGATCACCGGCAACTCGCGAATCCACCCGGCGCTCCTCGAAACGGAGCTCGTGGTCGTCCTGAGCGCCGCGGAGACCGTCCTGCACGGCGGCCCAGGTGCTCTGGTCGCCGCCTGTGACGCGGCAACGGCCCGGGGAGACGAGGCGGCCGACTCGCTCCTGGAGGTAGGCGGCGCACCGGGGTGGGACCGAGCGCTCGAGATCGAGGAGGCCGTTGGCCGCGTGGTCCCGGTGCTCGGTGTGTCGCTCGTCCTCGACCTTCCCCGGCTCACCGGCGCCTACAAGGGATACCCGGACGACGCGGAGGTCATCGCCAGGCTCGGCCGCTCGTGGGCGCGCTCCGTCTTCTCGCGGCTGCCCACCGCACTCCGGCGCGACATTCTGGGAAGGGTCGGACGCCGGATCGCAACGACGGCGGCGTTCGCGGGGCCGCCGTCCATTGCGCATGCCGAGGCGCTCGTCCGCGGTGTAGAGCGGCGCGGTGCCCAGCTCGAGCACCCGCTGGACACGCTCGTCGTCGGAGTGCCCTGGGTCGGCCCCCACGTCCCTCGCGAGCCGGTCAACGCGGTCACCGCGGCCGCCGTCGCTCTCGGCCTCGCGCTCCGCCTCCATCGCAACGGGTTTCCGGTCCTACCCGATGGAACCGTGGTGCTCTGTCATCCATTGAGGCGCGCCTTCGCGCCCGAGATCCACGCCCCCTACGCCAGGATGTTCGCCGCGCTCCAGGGCGCCCACACGGCCGCCGATCTGGCGACGGCCGAGCAGGTGGCCGGCCGTGACGAGCGAGCGGTCGCCGCGTACCGGGCCGGAAAGGCCTGCCACCCGCTTCTTCCCTACGCGGACTGGGCCAGCTGTGCGCCCACGCTCTCGCGCGTCGGCCGCGTCGTCGTCGCCGGCTGTCGCGATGCGATCGCCGCGCGGACGCTCGGTCTCATTCCGAGCCATTCGATGGCGAGCGCGCTCGAGATGGCGCACGGAGTCGCCGGTGGCCGGGCGCGCCTCGGAGTCCTGCTCGCCCCGCCCTACGCACCCCTACTGCTGCCCGAGCTCTAGCCTTCGCCGAGATAGGTCTTGCGGACCTCGTCGTTCGTCTTGAGCTCGCTCGCCGGGCCTTCCAGCACGATGTGACCCGTCTGCATGACGTAGCCGCGGTTCGCGACGTCGAGCGCCATCAGCGCGTTCTGCTCCACCAGCAGGATCGGCGTTCCCTCCTTGTTGATGGCGACGATGGTCTCGAAGATCCGGTCGACGAAGATCGGCGCGAGACCCATGGACGGCTCGTCGAGCATCAACAGGCGCGGCCGGGCCATCATCGCGCGCCCGATGGCGCACATCTGCTGCTCGCCGCCGGACATCGTCCCGGCCTTCTGCGTCCTGCGCTCCGCGAGGCGGGGGAACAGCGTGAACACGTGATCCATGTCGGCTTTGATCTCCGCACGGTCGTTCCGCTGGAACGCCCCCATCTCGAGGTTCTCGACGACGGTCATGCGCGAGAAGAGCTTTCGGCCCTCTGGCGACTGCGAGATGCCCATCCGGACAATTTCGTGCGCGGGCTTGCTCGTGATGTCTTCTCCCATGAAGCGGATCGTTCCCGTCCTCGGATGATTGAGGCCGTTGATCGAGCGGAGCGTCGTCGACTTCCCGGCGCCGTTCGCGCCGATGAGCGTCACGATCTCGCCGTCGTGGACGTCGATCGAGATGCCCTTGAGCGCCTGGATCGTCCCGTAGTACGTGCGGACGTCAGAGAGCTGGAGAATGGTGTCGGGCTGCGCGCTCAACTGACGGCCGCCGTTCCCAGATAGGCCTCGATGACGCGCGGGTCGCGCTGCACTTCCTGCGGTGTGCCCTCCGAGATCTTCTGGCCGTAGTCGAGCACCGTTATTCGCTCGGAGACACCCATGACGAGCTTCATGTCGTGCTCGATGAGCAGGATGGAGAGCTCCTTGTCGTCTCGCACCTTGTGGACGAAGTCCACGAATTCCAGGGTCTCCTGCGGGTTCATGCCCGCCGTCGGCTCGTCGAGGAGCAGAAGCTTGGGTCGAGTCCCGAGCGCGCGGGCGACCTCGAGCCGTCGCTGATCGCCGTACGAGAGGTTGCGCGCGTAGTCGCCGTCACGGCCGGCCAGCCCGCAGTACTCGAGCAGCTCCAGCGCCTGGTCATGTGCAGCGCGCTCCTCGCGCTTGACCCGAGGCGTACGCAGGATGCTGCTGAGGATCCCGCCCTTCAAGCGGCAGTGCATGCCGACGAGGACGTTCTCGAGCGACGTCATCTGCTGGAAGAGGCGGATGTTCTGGAACGTCCGCCCGATGCCGCGCTCGGTGGCGACGTGGGGCGGCAAGCCGGCGATGTCCCTGCCGTCGAACACGACGATGCCCGACGTCGGCTTGTAGACCCCGGTGATCATGTTGAAGAACGTCGTCTTGCCGGCGCCGTTCGGCCCGATCAGGCTCACGATGCCGCCGCGCGGAATCGTGAGGTCGACGTCGTTGACGGCGACCAGGCCGCCGAACTCCTTCCGCAGCGCCTCGATCTCGAGCAGGTTGTCGCTCACGGGCCGCGGTCCCCGGTCATCCCGGCCCTTCCTCGGGCGCGTGGCGAACGTCCATCAACGGCTCGTCGTGAACACCCTCCTCCAGCTCGAGCTTCCGGCGCTCTTCGGGTATCAGGCCCTGCGGCCGGAAGAGCATGGCTAAGACGAGGATCGATCCGTAGATGCCGGTCGCGAGCAGAGGCGCGTTCAGGCAGCCGGCACTGATCGGCCTCGACGGGTCCTGCGAGATCGGCTCGCACTGGAACAGGACGAAGTCACGCTCGTTGAACCAGCCCGCGATGTTGGAAAGGCCTTCCTTGTCCAGGTACGTGAGCATCGCCGCTCCGGCGATCGCTCCGTAGACGTTCCCCATGCCTCCGAGGATGACCATGCAGAGGATAAAGATGGAGAAGTTGAAGAGGAAGTCGTCCGGGAAGACGCCCTGCTTGAACGAGCCGTACCAGGCTCCCGCCACACCGCCGAAGAAGGCGCCGCTCGCGTAGGCCCACGTCTTCGTCCGCATCAGCGGGATCCCCATCGCGGCGGCTGCGACCTCGTCCTCGCGGATCGCGATCCAGGCGCGTCCGAGACGCGAGTCTCGCAGCCGGATGCTGCAGAAGATCGTGATGATGAGAAGCCCGATCGCCGACCAGTAGATGAGGTTGACGAAGTTCACGTACGAGCCGTTCTCGAGGATGAAGTCCGCCGGTAACCCGATCTTGTCGGACAGCCAGCTCCCGAAGCCCGGCGGATCGACCGGGTTGATCCCGAACGAGCCGTTCGTCAGGTTGAAGTTCGTCTTTCGGTCGAGCAGCGCGCTGATGCCGTCGGCGTTGCCGTTCAGCGCGGCCAGGTAGATGATCTCACCGAACGCGAGCGTGACGATGGCGAGGTAGTCGCCCCGTAGCCGAAGCGTGGGCAGGCCGATGAGCACACCGGCAACGGCCGTGATGATCGCGGCGATTATGAGGACGAGCCAGATGGAGATGTGGAAGCCACCGACGCCTTGGGGAACGCCCACTGCCCCGAGCTCGAAGTCGATCCCGTTCTGCGCGAAGTGCGGAGACGCGAACCAGGCGGCAGTGTACGCCCCGATCGCGTAGAAGGCGACGTAGCCGAGATCGAGAAGGCCTGCGTAGCCGACGACCATGTTCAGGCCGATTGCCATCATCGAGAAGATGGCAATCGCGACCATCGTGTCCATGTTCGGGAACGCCTTGAACACGGGGATCTCGAACAGGAAGTTCTTCCCCTCCAACTCGTTCGCCCACAGGATCGGGTAGGTAACAGCGATCGCGAGCACGGTCACGGGGAGGGCGATCCGCCGGATCCGCCGCGGCAGCAGGTAGAGGAGGTAGACGATCGCGAGAAGGGCGAGGAACGTCGGGTGCGGGGGCACGCCCAACAGCCATCCGAGCCCGAGCACGAGCAGACCGATCACGAGCGGCGGCACGGCTTTCTGCAAAAGCGGTGATCGGGCCTCCCACCGCCGGCGCGCATCCTTGACGCCGACCGCCTCGAGCGCTCGCCAGAACCCACCCTGCACGCGACCACGCACGTTCAGGCGCGCCACGTCAGCCTCCCTCGGGCGTCTGCTCGCCCAGGAGGCCCTCTGGCCGGAAGACGAGGATGATGACGAGGATCGTGAAGACGATCGTCAGTGACCAGCCCGCACCCGGCGAGTGCCAGGAAAGGCCCTCGACGAACGCCTGAGTCATACCGATGATCAACGCGCCGAGAACCGCGCCGGGCAGGTTTCCGATCCCCCCGAGCACTGCAGCGGTGAAGGCGATCAACCCGATCGTGACGCCGGTGTCGTAGCGGATCGTCTGGAAGTAGAACGCGAACAGGACGCCCGCCGCGCCGGCCAGGGCGCCCGCGACCACGAAGACGAAGGCGATCGTCCGATTGACGTCGATCCCCATCATCGCCGCCGCGTCCTTGTCCTGCGCGGTGGCCCGCATCGCCTTCCCACGCCGCGTGTACCGGACGAGGTACACCAGCCCGATGAGAACGGGCACCGTGATCAGGATCGGGAACAGGCGGTTCCACCGGTAGACGACGCAGTCCGGGCACGTGCCGATCGTGAAGATCGCCCCGTCCGGGAGCGATTTCGGCATAGCGACCGGCGCGGAGCCCTTCCAGATCAGGGCGACGTCCTGGAGGATGAACGACACTCCGATCGCCGTGATCAGCGGCACGAGGCGAGGCGCGTGCCTCAAGGGCTTGTAGGCCACCCGCTCGATCGCCGCATTCAAAAGGGCGCAGCCCGCCATCGCCAGGAGCAGCGCGACGAGGATCGTCGGGACGAGAGTTCCGAGACTTGCGTTCTCCTCCAGGCTGAACATGCTCAGAGCGACTGTCGCTGCAACCATCCCGCCGATCATGAACACGTCGCCGTGGGCGAAGTTGATCAGCTCGAGGATGCCGTACACGAGCGTGTAGCCGAGCGCGATGAGGGCGTACAGGGACCCGGTCGTCAGCCCGATCAGGAAGATCCGGAAGAACCCGTCCCAGTCCTTCGCCAGGTTGACGCCGAGCCAGAGGAAGACGAGCCCGACGAGGCTCAGGCCGATCGCAGGGACGATGTAGCCGGATGCAGGCCTACGACGTCTGGGCAAAGCGGCCTGCGCGTGCGCGTCGGTAGAGATCTCCCGCCTCCTCGTCCATCCGGGGGAAGGGCCCTCGAAAGGGCCCCTCCCCCGATCTCAGGTGGACAGCTCTCGGCCCGTTACTTCCCGACCTTGGTGACAACGGCGAACTCGTACACGCCCGCGTTGCCGACGAGCTTGTCGAAGCTGATCCACTTGAACGGGATGATGTCACCGTTCCTGTCGAAGCGGAACGAGCCCATGATCCCGTTCTTGACGTTCGTCTTGAACAGCTCCTTGACCACCGAGCTGCGCGTGCCGTTCGACCGCGCGATCGCTGCGAGCATGACCTGCGCCGCCTGGGCCTGATAGACCGCGTACGGCGGCATGTTGCCCTTGATCTTCGCGTACTTCCGGAACGCGACCTGGAACGCCTTGCCGGCCGGACCGAGCTTGTTGAGCGGCTGGCCTGCGTAGCTGATGACCATCCCCTGGGCCGCAGAGCCCGCTCCGAGCGTCGCGGAGTACGGCGTGAAGCCGTCCGGAGCGACGAACAGGGGCGTCGGGCCGACAGCGGCACGGAGGTCCTTGATGAGCTTCACGCCGTTGTTGCAGACGATGCCGCCGAGGTAGACGGAGTCCGCACCAGAGGAAGCGATCTGCTCGCCGATGGCCTCGTAGCTCGTCGCCTTCGAGTCCCACGGCACGAAGCCGGCGACATTGATGCCGAGCTTCTTCGCCCGAGCCTGCATGGCCTGGGCGACGCCCTTCCCGAACGTCTGGTTGTCGTGGACGATGAAGACGCTCTTCTTCTTCTTGAGCTTCAGATAGTCGGCCGCGGCGGGACCCTGATAGTCGTCGCTCGCCGACACCCGCGCGTAGTTCCTGACTCCCGTCGGGTAGTAGATCTTCGGCTCGCCCGGGCTGTTCCACGGGGCGAAGTGCGTCAGGCCCACGTTCGTGTTCGCTGATGAGAGTATGGCGACCGCTCCGCCCGGTGCACGGTTCAGGATCGGGACGATGAGCTTCGCACAGCCGGAGTTGAACGTCCCGAGGACGCCGAGAACCGACTTGTCCGCCGCATACGCCCTCGCGTTCGAGGAGCACTTGGCCGGATCCCAGGCGCCGGTCTGCGCGGTCGAGTCGTCACAGCCCTGGTAGCCGACCGTGAACTTCCCGACCTTGAACTTGTACTGCTTCTCGAGCACGAATTGGACCGCCTGCTGCATCGCCAAGAGCTGTGCGCGACCTGCTCCCTGGAGCGGCAGGTCAGTGGCGATGAGGTATTGCGGGCTACCGGAGCCCTTGTAAAAGACCGGGCCGCACGACGACGACGGCAGCGTCGCCGAGCTGCTGGTGGAAACCGGCCCGGCGAATGCGGCCGTACCCACCGCCAGCCCGATGATGGCGGCGATCGCGCCGCCGAACATGATCCTTGCTTTCACTCAGTCCCTCCTCGGTTTGCCGATCTATGACCCCCCATTCACGCGCGTTGGCCGCGCGCACGGTGAGCCGGGAGTATGGCGCGTTTGAGCGCCATGATCAAGCCTGCTTACGGGAATGATCAGGAGCGCTGCTCGGAGAGCGGGAAGGAGCGGTGCGCCCGGGGAGGCACGAGGAAGTTCTGGCGATGCGTCGTCGCGAGGATCGAGTTGAAGCCACGGGCGGTGCTCCCGGTCTCGAAGGCGAGCTGGCTCCCACCGGGCATGACTCCGTCCATCGCGAGCCGGTTGCGCCGGAAGTCGTCGCTCGTGGGGTTGAAGACCACGAAGTGGAGCCCCGCCGCCGGCTCTTCGGAGAACCTGTCACGGCCTTCGAACGCCGTCCAGAAGAAGGGGTTGTCGAGGGTGTTGAAGTCCGCTCGCTGCGGGACGGCAGTTCCCTTGGGGTAGCGCGTGCCGTCCGTACCGACGACGTCGCGATCAAGGCGAGAGGCGGGCTGGATCGAGCCCGAGTGGCCAATCTGCCGGTGGTGCGCGTAGTCGCGTCGCACCTGGCGCTCGGTCTGCACGTCGTCGGGCGCCTGCGGGACGGTCTGAACGTCGGGCGGGACGTCGAGCCCCGGCCTGAACGTCGTGTCCAGGCGCTTCTGGAAGTCGAACGTCAGGTACCAGGCGGCGACGTCCTCGAAGAGGTGCGAGAGATGCATGTGCGTGCCGTGCGCGAAGTAGCCGCTGGGGCCGAGATCGGCATAGCCGAGCGTTTCCACGTTCGCGATCCTGGACGGGCCGAGGCCGGCCTTCTGCGTGGA